>NZ_JBVIPA010000012.1:0-231880 GCF_055578365.1 Streptomyces sp. NPDC033131 | reverse complement strand
TCCTGGCCGCCGGGCTGGCGGCGTCTGCCTGTGGAGACGGTGTAAGACCTCAACGGGAGTCTTCCCGGACGGGGCGGTCGTCGGTGAAGCAGGAATCCCAGCGGGCGACCGCTGGAATCCCCCGCCTTTAGGCGGGGGAGGAAGTCAACGACTGGTCCAACGCGGGGGTGACCCGGGCCTGGACTGGGGCGTCTCCGCGATGATCCTCGCCCAGGTCGCCGTCGGCGACGAAGCGCTCGCCGAGCCCGCCCGCACGATGCTGACCGCCCTGCTCGCCGACCCGTCCCACCTCACCGAGGCGGGCCTGACCGAGGCCCGGAGGCGACGCGCGGACAACCCGACGATGAGCCGCCGGGAGGTCGAACTGCTCGGTGCGGCAGAGGACTTGATCCGCTCGGTCGTGACTTAGGGGTCCTTTCACTATGCCCGTCCGGGTCGCGCGGCCTGGCACCGACGCAGGCGCGCTCGGCGAGGAGACGGTCGAGGGGGTCCATGGGGTCGTTGGTATCAATGGCCACCTAGGTGGCGCGACCGTTTTGCACGGCCAGGAGGTCATCTTTACAAGGCCAGGTACGTCACCGGCTCGCTCCCCGCCACCGCCTCCGCCCGCCCCAGTTTCACCAGGCGCCGCAGATGGGCCTCCGCCTCCGAGACGGCGATGTTCCGCGAGCCGTACGGGATCTGGGTCCAGGGGCGGTTCCACTCCATGCGCTCGGCGAGCTGCCAGGGGGTCAGGGGCTCGGCCAGGAGAGCGAGCAGGCCGGTGAGGCGGTCCTCGTGGTGGGTGAGCAACTCCCGTACCCGGGAGACCGCGTCGGTGAACGGGTGCTGGTGGGCGGGGAGGACCTCGGCCGGGGCGAGGCGGCCGACGCGTTCCAGGGAGTCGAGGTAGTCGCCGAGGGGGTCGGTGACCGTGGTGTCGTCGGGATCCTCGTACAGGCCGATGTGCGGGGTGATCTCGGGGAGCAGGTGGTCGCCGGAGAACAGGCGTCCGTGGCCCGGGAGTCGGGCGGGATGCTCCTCCTCCAGGTGCAGGCAGACGTGGCCGGGGGTGTGGCCCGGCGTCCAGATCGCGCGCAGCCGGCGGCCGGGGAGGGGGAGGAGTTCGCCGGGGACGATCTCGCGGTCGGGCAGGACGGGGGCCAGGCCGGGGACGGAGCGTGGCCAGGCGGTGCGCATCGGCGCCAGGTGTTCCTCGGGGGCGCCGGCGGCTTCGAGTTTGGCGGTCATGTAGGTGAGCCAGCGTTCGGGGCGGGTGGAGCGGGTCCGCCGGACGATCGCGCCGTCCGCCTCGTGCATCGCGATCCACGCGCCGGACGTCTCCCGCACCCGGCCGGACAGGCCGTGGTGGTCGGGATGGTGGTGGGTGATCACCACACCGTGGATCTCGGCGGGGGAGGTGCCGCAGGAGGTCAGTCCCTCGGCGAGGGTGTCCCAGGAGGCCGGGTCGTCCCAGCCGGTGTCGATCAGTACCGGTCCGCGGCCGGTGTCGACGACGTACACGAGGGTGTGGCCGAGGGGGTTGTCCGGGATGGGGACCTTGAGGGAGCGGACGCCGCCGCCATGGTCGTACACCTGCGTCATGGAGTCCCCAATCGCCGTGTTCGGTCACTATAACTAGAACGCGTTTCGATGGGAGCCCTGGTCGACCTTCTTGGCGTGATGGTCGGCGTCCCGCCCGTGGACTCCTCCCGGTGGAACTGGTATCAGTGGCCATATCTGATGAACCGTCAGACAAGCAGTCGCTCCGGGGAGGCAGTCGCCATGACCGAGCTCGTGGAACACGGACAGCTGTTCATCGGCGGGGAGTTGACCGACCCCTTGGGCAAGGACGTCATCGAGGTCGTCTCGCCGCACACCGAGGAGGTCATCGGGCGGGTGCCGCACGCCTCGACGGCGGACGTGGACCGGGCCGTCGCCGCCGCGCGGAAGGCGTTCGACGAGGGGCCCTGGCCGCACACGACCCTCGACGAGCGGATCGAGGTGGTCGGGCGGATCAAGGACGCGATCGCCGTACGGCACGAGGAGATCGCACGTGTGATCTCGTCCGAGAACGGGTCGCCGTACTCGTGGAGCGTCCTCGCGCAGGCCCTCGGCGCGATGATGGTGTGGGACGCGGCGATCACGGTGGCGCGGAACTTCACCTACGAGGAGACGCGCGACGGAGTCCTCGGCCGCATCCTCGTGCGGCGCGAGCCGGTCGGGGTCGTCGCCGCCGTGGCCCCCTGGAACGTGCCGCAGTTCGTGGCCGCCGCCAAGCTCGCGCCCGCCCTGCTCACCGGCTGCACGGTGGTGCTGAAGCCGTCACCCGAGTCACCCCTCGACGCGTACATCCTCGCCGACATCGCGCGCGAGGCCGGACTGCCGGAGGGCGTCCTGTCCATCCTCCCGGCGGACCGCGAGGTCAGCGAGTACCTGGTCGGACACCCCGGCGTCGACAAGGTCTCCTTCACCGGCTCGGTGGCGGCCGGCAGGCGCGTGATGGAGGTCGCCGCGCGCAACCTCACGCGCGTGACCCTGGAGCTGGGCGGCAAGTCGGCGGCGGTGGTCCTGCCGGACGCCGACGTCCGGACGGCGGTCGCGGGGATCGTCCCGGCGGCCTGGATGAACAACGGGCAGGCGTGCGTGGCCCAGACCCGCATCCTGCTGCCGCGAGCGCGCTACGACGAGTTCGCCGAGGCCTTCACGGCGGCGGCGGGCGCGCTGGTGGTCGGTGACCCGCTGGACCCGGCGACCCAGGTGGGCCCGCTGGTGGCGAGGCGGCAGCAGCAGCGCAACCTCGACTACATCCGCATCGGCCAGGAGGAGGGCGCGAAGATCCTCACCGGCGGCGGGCGTCCGCCCGGCCTGGACCGCGGCTGGTACGTCGAGCCGACCCTCTTCGGCGACGTCGACAACTTCATGCGGATCGCCCGCGAGGAGATCTTCGGCCCGGTCATCTGCCTGCTCCCGTACGGCGACGAGTCCGAGGCCGTGAAGATCGCGAACGACTCCGACTACGGGCTCAGCGGCAGCGTGTGGACGGCCGACGTCGCCCGCGGCGTCGAGGTCGCCCGCCAGGTCCGCACCGGCACCTACTCGGTGAACACCTTCAGCCTCGACATGCTCGGCCCGTTCGGCGGCTACAAGAACTCCGGGCTGGGGCGGGAGTTCGGGCCGGAGGGCTACGGCGAGTACCTCGAGCACAAGATGATCCACCTGCCGGCGGGCTGGGAGGGCTGAGAGACCATGGGCGACCGCTGGCAGATCGAGGTCGACCGCTCCCTGTGCATCGGCTCGGCCCAGTGCCTCCACCACGCCCCGGACGGCTTCCGCCTCGACACGGGCCGCCAGTCCCACCCCGTCGCCCCCGAGACCGACGCCAACGAGAGGATCCTCGCGGCGGCGGAGAGCTGCCCGGTCGAAGCGATCATGATCACGCTGCTGGGGAGCGGGGAGCCGGTGTTCCCTCCGGAGGATTAGCGGTTTCGTGCGAAACTCCGCCTCGGACATGGCGAGGTGGGAGAGCGATGCGTGCGGTGGGGGCGGCTGTGGCCGCGTGTGGGGCGGCCGTGCTGCTGACGGCGTGCGGCGGCGGGGGAAGCGGTGACGCGGCCGAGGGGAGCCGCGGATCGGCGGGGGCGGGGGGGGGGGGGGGGGGGGGGGCGGCAGGGAGGGGGGGGGGGGGAGTGGGGGGGGGGGGGGGGGGGGGGGGGGGGGGGAGGGGGGGGGGGGGTGCCCCCCCCCCCCCCCCCCCCCCGGTGCGGGGGGATGTCCGGGCTGCGGCCGCCGCCGGGGACTTCGGACGGCCGCGGTTCGTCGACGACACACGTGCTCCGGGCGCGGGCCGCTGCTCGGTGTTCGCCGGGGTGCGGACCCACGCGAAGCCGGACCGGAAGGCCGTCGCCGCACTCGTTGCCGAGCTGAAGGCCCGCGGGTGGCACGAGCTGATGCGGACTGCGGATCCCGGCGGCGAAGGCTGGACGCTGGAGAAGGAGAACTGGTCCCTCATCGTCCTGGCGGGAGCGATGACGAAGGAACAGGTCGCGGCGGCCCAGCCCCCCGGAGGGGCGGAAGACGCCGAGGCGTTCAGCGGCCTGTACCTCTCCGGCCTCGGGCGGGACTGCGGTGCGGCCTCCGCTACTCCAGCGCCCTAAAAAATCATGATTCAGGCGGTTCTGTCATGGAATAAAAGTCCTATCCTGGGAAGTGGCCTACGGGACGAGTGAGGGAGTTCGACCGGAGTAGCCGACTGTGGCGAGACGCTTCGGCATCCGCCGTTGCCGACGTCGACGGTCGGGCTGAGAGGCCGGAAGGCAGTGGTCGGGCCGGAAGGCGACCCCCAGCACCTGATCCGGGTAATACCGGCGAAGGGAACCCGTCTCGTAGGTCCTTTCGCGCGCCTATCGGGTGTCGCGCTCCGGGTCCGTCAGGTCGATCAGCCGGCACACCGTCTCGATGTCGATCTTCACCTGGGCGATGGAGGCACGCCCCGACAGCCAGGTGATCAAGGCCGAGTGCCAGGTGTGCTCGATGACCCGGACCGCGGACAACTGCTCCGGCGTCGGATTCTCCAGACCCATCGCGTCCAGGACGATCACCGTGGTCTGCCGGGAGACCTGGTCGACCTCCGGACTCACGCTGCGGTCCGCGAACGTGAGGGCGCGGACCATCGCGTCCGCCAGATGCGGCTCACGCTGCAGCGCGCGGAAGGCCCGCATCAGCGTCTCCGCCACCCGCTCCGCCGCCGTCTCGCCCGTCGGCGGCTTCTTCCGCAGCGTGCCGTGCATGTGCTCCAACTGGTCCTGCATCGTGGCGACCAGCAGATGGACCTTGGACGGGAAGTAGCGGTACAGCGTGCCCAGCGCCACCTGCGAGGACTCGGCGACCTCCCGCATCTGCACCGCGTCGAAACCGCCCCGGCTGGCCAACTGGGCGCTCGCGTGCAGAATGCGCCGCCGACGCGCCTCCTGCCGCTCGGTGAGCGGCGCCGAGTCGGACCGCGCGGTACTGGCATCCACCTTGGCCATCTGGTTCACCTTGGCTTCCGCAGGCATGGGTCCCGCTCCGTGACAGTCGGTGAGGGCGAGTGATCGCACAGCATGCCAGGGGGTGCCGGTCGTGGCGTGAATCACCTGATCCACCGCTCACCGGGCCCCTACCTGCCGGTAGATTCAGAGCCTCTTGAACGATCAAGTCTGAAACTTGTTCTAGATTAGCGTCCCGGCGTAATCTCGCGGGACAGTGCAGGCAGAAGGGGGCCCAGAGTGACCGCTGAGGCCAGTCAGCCGGGGCCCTCGGAGGGACCCGACACCGACGGCGAGCGACCGCTCCGCATCGCACTCCTCACATACAAAGGGAACCCGTTCTGCGGGGGACAAGGCGTCTACGTACGGCACCTCGCACGCGAGCTGGCCCGCCTGGGCCACACCGTCGAGGTCATCGGCTCCCAGCCCTACCCGGTCCTCGACGAGGGCCACGACGACCGCCTGAGCCTCACCGAGCTGCCCAGTCTCGACCTCTACCGGCATCCCGATCCCTTCCGCACCCCGAAGCGCGGCGAGTACCGCGACTGGATCGACGCCCTCGAGGTCGCCACGATGTGGACCGGCGGCTTCCCCGAGCCGCTCACCTTCTCGCTCCGCGCCCGCCGCCATCTGCGCGCCCGGCGCGGCGAGTTCGACGTCGTCCACGACAACCAGACACTCGGCTACGGCCTGTTGGGCGACGTCGGCGCCCCGCTGGTCACCACGATCCACCACCCCATCACCGTGGACCGCCGGCTGGAGCTGGACGCGGCGCAGGGCCTGCGGCGCAAGTACTCCATACGCCGCTGGTACGGCTTCACACGCATGCAGAAGCGCGTGGCCCGCCGCCTGCCTTCCGTGCTCACCGTCTCCGGCACCTCGCGCCAGGAGATCGCCGACCATCTCGGCGTACGCGACGACCGCATCCACGTCGTCCACATCGGCGCCGACACCGACCTGTTCGCCCCGGACCCCTCGGTGCCCGTCGTGCCGGGCCGGATCGTGACGACGTCCAGCGCCGACGTGCCGCTCAAGGGCCTCGTCTTCCTCGTCGAGGCGCTGGCGAAGGTACGCACCGAGCGCCCCGACGCCCACCTCGTCGTCGTCGGCAAGCGGCCCGCGGAGGGACCCGTCGCCCAGGCGATCGAGCGGTACGGCCTCGAAGGATCCGTCGAGTTCGTCAAGGGCATCACGGACGCCGAACTCGTCGACCTGGTGCGCTCGGCGGAGGTCGCGTGCGTGCCGTCGCTCTACGAGGGCTTCTCCCTGCCGGCCGCCGAGGCCATGGCCACCGGAACACCGTTGCTGGCCACGACCGGCGGCGCGATCCCCGAGGTCGCCGGCCCGGACGGCGAGACCTGTCTCGCGGTACCGCCGGGAGACTCCGGCGCGTTGGCGGAGGGCCTGAGCCGCCTGCTGTCCGACCCGGAGCTACGAGCACGACTGGGCGCGGCCGGCCGTGAGCGCGTACTGGCCCGCTTCACCTGGGCCCGCGCCGCACAGGGCACGGTCGCCCGCTACCGGGAGGCCATGGCCCGCTCCGCGGGCGAGGCCGCCCCCGCGGTCCCCGCCCCGAGCCGCTCCGCGCCCACGCCACCCGGCCGCTCCGCGGCCCCCGAAGTTGCCGACGTTGTATCCGATCGCGAAAGCAGGGCCACGTGCTGACCGTCGACTTCTCCCGGTTCCCGCTCGCCCCGGGCGACCGCGTCCTGGACCTCGGCTGCGGCGCGGGCCGGCACGCGTTCGAGTGCTACCGGCGCGGCGCCCGGGTCGTGGCGCTCGACCAGAACGCCGAGGAGATCCGCGAGGTCGCCAAGTGGTTCGCGGCGATGAAGGAGGCGGGGGAGGCCCCGGAGGGCGCCACCGCGACGGCCATGGAGGGCGACGCCCTCGCGCTGCCCTTCCCCGACGAGTCCTTCGACGTCGTCATCATCTCCGAGGTGATGGAGCACATCCCCGACGACAAGGGTGTACTCGCCGAGATGGTGCGGGTGTTGCGGCCCGGCGGCCGGATCGCCGTCACCGTCCCGCGCTACGGCCCCGAGAAGGTCTGCTGGACGCTGTCCGACGCCTACCACGAGGTCGAGGGCGGCCACATCCGCATCTACAGGGCGGACGAGCTGCTGGCGAAGATCCGTGAGGCGGGCCTCAAGCCGTACGGCTCCCACCACGCCCACGCGCTGCACTCGCCGTACTGGTGGCTGAAGTGCGCGTTCGGCGTCGACAACGACAAGGCGCTGCCGGTGCGGGCGTACCATAAGCTGCTGGTCTGGGACATCATGAAGAAGCCGCTCGCGACCCGGGTCGCCGAGCAGGCGCTGAACCCGCTGATCGGCAAGAGCTTCGTGGCGTACGCGACCAAGCCGCACCTGCCGCGTCTCGCCGGGACCGAGGTGGCCGCCAAGTGACCACCCCCCGGACAGAACACCTCGTCCTGCCCGGGGTCCTCACCGCGGAGGAGGCCGCCGCGACCGTCGCCGGCATCCTCGCCGTGCAGCGGGAGGACGGGGCGATCCCGTGGTTCCGGGGACACCACCTGGACCCGTGGGACCACACCGAGGCCGCGATGGCCCTGGACGCGGCGGGCGAACACGAGGCCGCCGAGCGGGCGTACACGTGGCTGGCGCGACACCAGAACGAGGACGGCTCCTGGTACGCGGCGTACGCCGACGGCGCCCACGACGACGTCACCGACAAGGGCCGGGAGACGAACTTCGTCGCCTACATAGCCGTCGGCATCTGGCACCACTACCTCTCCACCGGCGACGACATGTTCCTCGACCGGATGTGGCCGACGGTCTACGCGGCGATCGAGTTCGTCCTCCGACTCCAGCAGCCCGGCGGGCAGATCGGCTGGAAACGCGAGGACGACGGCACGCAGACCGCGGACGCCCTGCTGACCGGCTCCTCCTCGATCCACCACGCGCTGCGGTGCGCGCTCGCCATCGCCGAGCAGCGCGAAGAGCCCCAGCCGGACTGGGAGTTGGCGGTCGGCGCGTTGCGGCACGCGATCCGCCGCCACCCGGAGCGGTTCCTCGACAAGGACCGCTACTCGATGGACTGGTACTACCCGGTGCTGGGCGGCGCGCTCACCGACGCGGAGGCCAAGTCCCGCCTGGAGGCGGACTGGGAGCGCTTCGTCGTCCCCGGCCTCGGGGTGCGCTGCGTCGTGCCCAACCCGTGGGTCACCGGCGGCGAGTCGGCCGAACTCGCCATCGCCCTGTGGGTGGTGGGCGAGTCCGACCGCGCGCTGGAGATCCTCCAGTGGATCCAGCACCTGCGGGACCCGGAGTCCGGCCTGTACTGGACGGGTTTCGTCTTCGAGGACAAGGCCGTCTGGCCGCGGGAACTGACCACGTGGACGGCCGGCTCCCTGCTCCTCGCGGTCGCCGCGCTGGGCGGCGACGAGGCGACCTGCTCGGTCTTCAGCGGCGACCGCCTGCCGAGGGGCCTGGACCCGGACTGCTGCGACTGAGGGGTCCTTTCACTATGAGCGACCCGGACGGGCATAGTGAAAGGACCCCTGAGCACGTCCGGGCCCGCTCAGTGCCGGTGTACGCGGTTGGCGATGGCGTGGCCGACGAAGAGGTAGACGACGGCGGCCAGACCGTAGCCCGCGACGACCCGCGCCCAGGCTTCGTCGAACGTGAAGAGGTCGTGGGACCAGCCGGCGAGCCAGCGGGCTGCGTCGTGGATGAACTGCACGAAGTCGTTCGCGCGGTTCGCGTCCATCAGATACATCAGGATCCACAGGCCCAGGATGAAGGCCATGATGTCGGCGACGACGGCGATGACCGTGCCGGCCTGGTTGGAACCGTTGCGATATCGAGGGGACATGCCCATCGGATTGCCGCTCAACCCTGGATGAAACCTCAACCGGCCCGACCGGGCACGTCATGGGCGTTCGTCATGCAGGTTCCTTTCGTTCAACTGGACTTCGATCTATGGTCGTTCGGGGGTAAGGAGCGTCGTCGACGATCCTGGCCCACCCTGGGGGGAGGACGCCGGTGTCCCTGAACAGACCCGCTCCGCTGGAGCCTCGTCTGGCCGTCACCAGACCCGCGCGCGGCCGCCTGCGCAGAGCTCTGGCGGTCGCGCTGCCCGTCCCGGTCCTCGGCCTGGTGCTGCTGATGACGTCGGGACATCTGCTACTGCCGGTGCAGAACGTCGTCACCATCGAGGCCAAGATGGCCTCCAAGCGGGACTTCTTCGAGGACCCCGAAGTCGAACGGCTGCTGCTGAAGCACGGCTTCCGGGTGCACATCACCCGCATGGGCTCCCGGGAGATCGCCAACCAGGACGTCAAGGGCTACGACGTCGTCTTCCCGTCCGGCCAGCCCGCCGCCGACCTGATCACCCGCGAACGCGCGGCGGCCGACCGCCCCGTGACGAACTACCGCCCCTTCGTCAGCCCCATCGTGCTGGCCACCTACCGGGGCTACGCGGAGGCCCTGCGAGGCGCGGGCGTGGCCGAGCGCCTGCCCGGCCCGGGCGGCCGGCATCTCTACTACACCCTGGACATGGCGGAATTCCTCGAGCTGACCAGGTCCGGGAAACGCTGGGACGACATCGGCATCTCCCGGCAGGGCGTCCGCAACGGCAACAAGATCCTCGCCCAGTCCTCCGACATCTGCGAGGCCAACTCCGGCGCCACCTACCTCGGCCTGGTCGCCTTCGTGGAGGGCGGCAACGACGCCCCGGACACCGAGGCGGAAGCGGAGAAACTCGCCGGCCGTATCAAGCCCCTCCTCGTCGAACAGGGCCTGCCCTCCTCGGAGAAGGCCGAGACCTACCTGTCCGCCGACGGCAAGGGCATCTCACCGATCGCCGTGATCTACGAGCACCAGTTCCTGGCCCACCAGATCCAGTACGAGGCCGAACACGGCACCCCCGACACCGAACGCGTCCTGCTCTACCCCTCCACCCGCTTCGTCACCGAGCCCCAGCTCGTCGCCCTCACCCGGGACGGTGACCGGCTCGGCGACCTCGTCGCCAACGACCCCGAACTCCAGCACCGCGCCATGGAGCTGGGGTTCCGCGTGCGTGACTCAGGCAGCGACGCGACCGGCGACGGGCTGGCCGACTTCCTCGGCGAGCGGAACATCCCCGCACCCGTCACCTCCGCCGACGACACCAAGGCCGTACTGCCCCGGCTGCCCCTGCTGGAGCGGATGATCCAGATCGTCGGCGACTGCCCGCCCGCCGAGGGCGCCGAGTGAGGGGCAAGGCAGCACTTCTGACGGTGTGCGCGGTCCTGGTCACCACTCTGCTGTCCGCCTGCACCGGCGACGGCGACGGCGAACGCGTCCGGCTGCGCGTCCTCGCCGGCCCCGATCTCGCCGTGCTCGCCCCGCTCCTCGACGAGCTGGCGGACGAGACCGGCGTCGACCTCGACCTCGACCCCCGGGCCGACGCGGAGACCCTGCTCGCCGCGTCCCGCACCGGATACGACCTCGCCTGGCTCTCCTCCGACCGCTATCTGCGGCTGCGCGACAAACGGTCCACCCAGGGGATGCAGCGCACGCCGACCATGACGTCCCCCGTCGTCATCGGCCTCACCCCCGACACCGCCCGCACCCTGGCCGCGGACGTACCCGGCTCCCGGCTCACCTGGGCGGACGTCGCCGACGCCGCCGCGCGGGGCGAGGTCCGCTTCGGCATGGCCGACCCCCGCAACGCGGGCAGCGGGCTCGCCGCCCTGGTCGGCGTGGCCACGGCCGCCGCCGGCACCGGCGCCGCCCTGCGCACCGAGGACGTCTCCTGCGACCGGCTGCGCGGTTTCCGCTCCGGCCAGAGTCTCACCGCGGCCACCTCACCCGACCTCGTCGACTCCTACGTCACCCACCAGGACCGGGCCGACGCGCTGATCGCGTACGAGTCCGACCTGCTCGCCCTCAACGCCTCGGGACGGCTGAAGGAGAAACTGACAGTCGTCCGCCCCGAGGACGGCATGGTCCTGTCCGACTTCCCCCTCCTCCTGCTCGACCCGTCCCGCCGCGCCGCCTACGACAAGGTCACCGAGTGGCTGCGGCGCGACGCCGTGCAGGAGAAGATCATGCACAGCACCCAGCGCCGCCCGGTCAGTGCCACGGTGCCCCGGGACGCCCCCCTGCGCGCACCGATCGGCAACGCCCTCTACTTCCCCGACCAGCCGGCCGTACTGGACCGCCTGCTGGCCAACTACGGCGACCCGCAGCACCGCACCGCAGGCCAGGTCGTCTTCCTGCTCGACTTCTCGGGCTCGATGCGCGGCCCCCGCATGGCCGCCCTGCGCGAGGCGTTCGCCGGGCTCAGCGGTGCGGACTCCTCGGCGACGGGCAAGTTCACCCGCTTCTACCGGGGTGAGCGCCTGACCGTCGTACGGTTCGGCGGTCGTGTCCTGGAGGAGAGGACGGTCACCGTCAACGGCCCGAAGGACCTGGACGCGCTCTCCGACACCGTCGCCCGCGGCGGCTACGGCGACGGCACCGCCGTATGGTCCGCCCTCGACCACGGCTACCGCACCGCCGCCGACGCCGTCGCCGCCGACCCCGGACGTTCCGTCTCCGTGGTCCTGATGACGGACGGCGAGAACAACGCGGGCCTGTCCTACCCGCAGTTCGTCCGCCACTACGAGGCGCTGCCCGACGCGGCACGCCAAGTCCCCACCTATTCCATCCACTTCGGCGAGGCCGACGCGGGCGAACTGCGGCGCGCGGCGGCGCGGACCGGTGGGCGGATGGTGGACGCGGACGACTCGTCCCTTTCCGAGGCTTTCAAGGAGATCCGTGGCTGTCACTGATGGACTGTGGTGGAGCGTGTGGTGGCCGTGGATGACGCTCTGGCTGGTGACGGCAGCGGGCCTCGTGGTGCTCGCCGTCGTCCTGCTGGTCCACGCCCGCGAGGCCCGCCGGCGGGCGGCGGCACGGCAGACGGCGTACAGCATCTGCTTCTACCTGGACGGGAAGTCCGTCATGGACCTCTACCAGGTCAGCCACTACAGCGAGGCGCTCGAACAGGCGGTGGAGCACCGCACCAACGTCAACACCAGCGTCGGCTTCCTCGGCAAGCTCATGCCGTGGACCGTCAAGGCCGGCCGGGACGTCACCCAGGAGAAGTTCACCAAGTACGTCCAGAAGAACGAACCCATCAACGTCATAGGGATGCTGATGGACGCCCTCGACCGGGCCGACGCCATCGTCCACGCCGACCTGCGCACGGGCGACGTACGGCCCAACCGGGCTCTCACCGACGCCCTCGACGGCGACACCCGGATCGCGCTGAGCGACATCGACGAGTTCGTCTCGGTGCGGGGCCGCTTCCTGATGGACCCGGACACCTCGCAGGGCATCGTCCTGCGCGCCGCGTACAGCGATCCACAGGCACCGCCGTACGTCAGGGTCGTCGGCGCCCGTGAGGGCCTGCGGCGCGAGACCATCCCGGAGGGCACCTTCACCGCCCGCTGCCTGGGCAAGATGACCGGCTGGCGGCAGGACACCGGCGAGGTGACGCTGGAGGCGATCGCGATCTTCCGCTGACCACCGACGTTCTAGGAGTTGAGCTCGGCCAGCACCCGCAGCGTGTGCCGGTCCGGGTTCATCGCCAGCAGGTCCGTCACCGGCCCCTTGCGCCACGACTCCAGCCGTTCCGCGATGCGTTCGCGCGGTCCGACGAGGGAGATCTCGTCCGCGAACGCGTCCGGCACGGCGAGCACGGCCTCCTCCCGGCGGCCGGACAGGAACAGCTCCTGGATCCGCCGCGCCTCCTCCTCGTACCCCATGCGCGCCATCAGGTCGGCGTGGAAGTTGCGGGCCGCGTGCCCCATCCCGCCGATGTAGAAGCCGAGCATCGCCTTGACGGGGAGCAGCCCTTGGGCGACGTCGTCGCAGACCCTCACCTGCGCCATGGGCGCCACGAGGAAGCCCTCGGGGAGGCCGGCCACCGCCTCCCCGTACACCTCGGGCCGGCTCGGCGACCAGTACAGCGGCAGCCAGCCGTCGGCGATCTTGATCGTCTGCGCCACGTTCTTCGGCCCCTCGGCGCCGAGCAGGACCGGGAGGTCCGGGCGGAGGGGGTGGGTGATGGACTTGAGCGCCTTGCCGAGGCCGGTGCCGTCGGCGCCCCGGTAGGGGTGGGAGTGGAAGCGGCCGTCCAGCTCGACCGGCCCCTCCCGCCCGAGGACCTGGCGTACGACATCGACGTACTCCCGGGTCGCGGTCAGCGGCGACCTCGGGAACGGGCGGCCGTACCAGCCCTCGACGACCTGCGGGCCGGACAGCCCGAGCCCGAGCATCATGCGGCCCCCGGAGAGGTGGTCCAGGGTGAGGGCGTGCATGGCCGTCGTGGTCGGGGAGCGGGCCGCCATCTGCGCCACCGCCGTACCGAGCCTGATGCGGGAGGTCTGCGCGGCGATCCAGGTCAGCGGGGTGAACGCGTCCGATCCCCACGACTCGGCCGTCCACACGGAGTCGTAGCCCAGCCGCTCCGCCTCCCGCACGAGCGGAACATGGTCCGGGTCGGGGCCGCGGCCCCAGTAGCCGAGGGTGAGACCGAGCCGCATAGCTGCCTCCTGATGGGGCGTCAGCCGAGGGGAGACTGTACGACAACGGCCCCCCGCCCGGAAGGGCGAGGGGCCGCAGGTCGAGAACGGGATCAGCCGCGCTGGATCCCCGAGGTGTCCTGCAGCACGCCACGACGACCGTCCTGGGTCTGCGCGACCAGCGCCCCGCCGCGCTGCTCGACCGCCAGGTACCAGGTGCCGGGGGCGAGTTCGGCGATCGGTGCCGACGAGCCGTCCTCCGCGAACAGCGGCCGCGGCACCGGCACGGCGAACCAGAACGGCGAGAAGTCCGGCGCCGGCGGCTGAGCCTGCCCCTGCTGCGGCGGCTGAGGCTGCTGCGGCTGCGCGCCGAAGGGCTGACCGGGCTGCGGCTGGGCACCGTACGGCTGCTGCTGCTGCTGCGGGGGCTGGGCGCCGGGGTAGCCGTAACCGCCGGGACCACCGGGGGGCTGGGCGCCGTAGGGCTGGGGGGCGGCCGGCTTGGGGGCGGGGATGAGGGCGGCCTGCAGGGCGGGGACCAGGGGGGTGGCGACGGCGGCGCCGGCCAGCAGCAGCGCGCCGATCAGACCGAGGATGAGGCCACCGCCGGTGCTGATGTCCGCTCCACCGAGTTCGTCGCTGAACGCGCCCAGCGGGTCGATGATCGTCCAGAACGAGGTCCATGCGGCGAAGATCGACAGTGCGACACCCAGCTGCCCCAGGTCGAGCCCGACGACCTTGCGCGGCTGCGGGAGTGCGCGGGAGACGACGATCAGGGCCGCCCCGATGATGCCACCGATGTACAGGCTCATCACCAGGCCGAGGTTTTCCCAGGCGTTGGGGATGTCGCCGCCACCGCTGTCGCTGGAGTACGTGTCGAGGAACGACGCGATGAACAGCAACACCGCTGCTCCGATCACCACGCCGTCGCCTCGAGTGAGGGAGCGGATATTCACTTCAGGGTCCTTCGTAGGTCGTCTCGTCGTCGGTAGAGGCGTCGCTGTCACCATGTCGCCGTCAGGCCCTGGTGTGAAGCGCGGGGGTGGCCCCTCATCGTGGGGACGACACTATCGTCCGCCAGAACAGGGTGTCCGCCCGGATCAGCGCACCGATCACTACCCGCGCAGGAAACTCACGATTCCGTCAGAGATCCCTTGCGCCGCCTTCTGCCGCCACGCACCACTGGTCAGCAGTGCCGCGTCCTTGTTATCGCGCATGTTGCCGCACTCGACGAACACCTTGGGAACCGTTGACAGATTGAGACCGCCCAGGTCCGTGCGGGTGTCGAGTCCGGTGCCGTCTCCGATGTAGTTGGAGGGCGCGCTGCCCGTGGCGCGTACGAAGTTGCCCGCGATGCGCTCGCCGAGTCCGCGCGAAGGGCCCACGATCGCACGGGTGTCGGCGGCGCCCGCGTGCACGCTCCCCGGCAGGATGACGTGGAAGCCGCGGTTGCCGGCCGCGGAGCCGTCCGCGTGGACCGAGACGACGGCGTCCGCGTGCGCCGCGTTGCCGATCCGGGCGCGCTCGTCCACGCACGGGCCGTAGGGCCGGTCGCCGTCCTGGGTCAGTTTCACCGTGGCGCCCTGAGCCTGGAGGAGGGTGCGCATCCGGTGGGCGACATCGAGGGTGAACTCGGCTTCCGCGTAACCGGAGTTGGTGGCCGTCCCGGTGGTGTCGCACTCCTTCGCGTTCGTGCCGATGTCCACCTTGCGGTTGATCTCGGCGGTGTGCCGGAAGTTGCCCGGGTTGTGGCCCGGGTCGATGACGACGACCTTGCCCTTGAGGGGGCCGGTGGCGGCGGGCGCGGAGGTGGTGGGGGCCGCGCTCGGGCCCGGCTGCTTGGCGTCGTCGGGGGCGGAGGACGTCGGCGCGGATGCCCTCGGGGAGGCCGACGCGCTCGACGACGAGGGTGTCCCGACCGCCCCCGCCGATGCTCCTTCGTCGGATCCGCCCACCGCCTCGTACACCAGCCAGCCGAGCAGCGCGCCCGGCACGAGTGCGGCGACCGCGACGGTCAGGGGGCCGCGCCGGGAGCGGCGGGGCCGGGGAGGTTCGAAGTCCGGGCCTACGTACGACACGACTGCCACCTTACGGGCCGGCCACCTGCTCCGCGGACCCCGGCACACCGCGGAGCAGGGGCCCTTGGGGCGCTGCGGCGGCGATCGTGGACCGGGGTCAGAGTCCTGGCCCGGTGCGCCTCAGCACCCGCAGCGAGTCCGTCACCGAGACCTCGGTGAAGGCACCGGACGCCAGGGCCCGGAGGTAGAGGCGGTAGGGGGCCTGGCCGGTGAACTCGTCCACCGGGTCGGGGAACACGTCGTGGATGACGAGCAGCCCGCCCTCGGCGACGTGGGGCGCCCAGCCCTCGTAGTCGGCGTTCGCGTGCTCGTCGGTGTGGCCGCCGTCGATGAAGACCAGGCCGAGGGGGGTGCCCCAGACCTTGGCGACCTGCGGGGAGCGGCCGACCAACGCCACCACGTGCTCCTCGAGACCGGCGCGGTGCAGCGTGCGGCGGAAGGCCGGCAGGGTGTCCATCAGGCCGATCTCGCGGTCGACCGTCTCCGGGTCGTGGTACTCCCAGCCCGGCTGCTGCTCCTCGCTGCCCCGGTGGTGGTCGACGGTGAGCGCCGTGACGCCGGCCTCGCGGGCCGCGTCGGCGAGCAGGATCGCGGACCGCCCGCAGTACGTGCCCACCTCGAGGAGCGGCAGGCCGAGCCGACCGGCCGTCACGGCCGCCGCGTACAGGGCGAGGCCCTCACCGGCGGGCATGAACCCCTTCGCGGCCTCGAAGGCGGCCAGGATCTCGGGCTTGGGGGCCGCGGGCATGGGGGTCCTTTCGGTCGTACGTCCTTCCGGGCGCCCATGGTGCACCACGCCCCCCGTCCCGACGCACCACACCCCCCGTCTCGTGGGCGACGGGGGGTGCGGTGCCTCATCAGGACGGAGGGGCGTGCGGGGGGATCGTCAGGCGGAGACGGTCTCGCCCGGCAGCGACAGGTCCAGGGCGACCGCGCGCTCGTCGCCCGAGTGGGTCGCCGCGGAGGCGAGCGGGCCGTGTCCGGCGGCCTTGGCGGCCACGACGTACGGGCCCTGGACCGGGACGGCGAGGGTGTAGCTGCCGTCCTCGGCGGAGAGGGTCGCGCCGGCCTGACGGCCGCGGCGGTCGATCAGGGTGACCTTGGCGCGGGCGACGGGAGTGCCGGCGGCGTCCAGGACCCGGCCCCGGAAGCCGCGCAGCATTTCCTCGGCGCGTTCGAGCACCGCGTCCTCCTCGCTGCTCGCGCGCAGCTGCGGCTTGGCCGCCGGGCGGTTGCGGGGCAGGAGGAGCGCCATGACGAGGCCGACCGCGACCGCGCCGGTCGCGATCAGGAAGGAGACGCGGAAGCCGTGCATGGTCGGGACCGCGACGCCGTTCACGTTGTTCGCGGTGTTGGCGAGGACCATGCCGATGACGGCGCTCGACACCGACGTCCCGATGGAACGCATCAGCGTGTTCAGGCCGTTCGCGGCGCCCGTCTCCGACGCCGGGACCGCGCCGACGATCAGTGCGGGCAGGGAGGAGTAGGCGAGGCCGATGCCCGCGCCCAGGATGACGGCGATGACGAGGCTCTGCCAGGGGGCGCTCATCAGGCCGAGGCCGGCGCCGTAGCCGATCGCGATGATCAGCATGCCGAGGATCAGGGTGACCTTGGGTCCGTACTTGGCCGACAGGCGGGCGTAGACGGGGGCCGTGACCATCATGGTCAGGCCGAGGGGTGCGACGAGCAGGCCCGCCACGACCATCGACTGGCCGAGGCCGTAGCCGGTGGACCTGGGCAGCTGGAGGAGCTGGGGCAGGACCAGCGAGACGACGTAGAACGAGACGCCGACCATGATCGAGGCGAGGTTGGTGAAGAGCACCGCCGGGCGGGCCGTGGTGCGCAGGTCCACGAGGGGGGCCTTCAGGCGCAGCTCCATCACGCCCCACAGGACGAGCACGACGGCGGACGCCCCGAACAGGCCGAGCGTGGTCCCGGACGTCCAGCCCCAGTCGCTGCCCTTGGTGATGGGCAGGAGGAAGAGGACGAGGCCCGCGGAGAGACCGATCGCGCCCGCGACGTCGAAGGTGCCCTTGGCGCGCATCGGGGACTCGGGCACGACGAGGAGGGTGAGCGCGATGGCGAGGGCGCCGAGGCCGGCGGCACCGTAGAAGAGGGCGTGCCAGTCGGCGTGCTGGGCGACCAGGGCCGCGGCGGGCAGGGCGAGGCCGCCGCCGACGCCGATCGAGGAGCTCATCAGGGCCATCGCCGAGCCGAGCTTCTCGCGGGGCAGCATGTCGCGCATCAGGCCGATGCCGAGCGGTATCGCGCCCATCGCGAAGCCCTGGAGGGTACGGCCCGCGATCATCGTGAGCAGGTCGCTGGTGAGGGCGCTGACCAGCGCGCCGACGACCATCACCGAGAGGCTGAAGATCAGCATGCGCCGCTTGCCGTACAGGTCGCCGAGGCGGCCCATGATCGGGGTGGCGACGGCGCCGGAGAGCAGGGTCGAGGTCAGCACCCAGGTGGCGTTGCTCGGCTCGGTGTCCAGCAGCTGCGGCAGGTCCTTGATGACCGGCACGAGCAGGGTCTGCATCACCGCGACCACGATGCCCGCGAAGGCGAGCACCGGGACCACGGCGCCGCTCGCCCTGCGTACGGGTTGGTCGGTCGACGTGTGCGTCATGGAGTGGGGCCTCCAGGCCGGTGGTTCGGATGGTCCCGTGCGGGATACGTGCAGGGTGAACCCCGTGCGCCTGGGCAACTATTCCAGTGCTTCGGCCTCCTAACGATTTCTTTGTCTTCTCTTGGCACTGGGGGGACCAGGGGGGACTAGGCCGAAATGCCGATGCAGGGGGAGCGGGTGGTTGAGAGCATGACAGTCATGCTCGGAGCCGCTGACGTCACCCGCATGTCCCCTCGCCGCACCGCGCCGCCGACCTGGCTGGTCCTCGCGCTCGCGTGTGCCGGACAGTTCCTGGTCGTGCTCGACGTGTCCGTCGTGAACGTGGCACTCCCGTCGATGCGGGCCGACCTGGGGCTGAGCCAGCAGGGGCTCCAATGGGTGGTCAACGCCTACGCCATCGCCTTCGCCGGCTTCATGCTGCTCGGCGGGCGGGCCGGTGACCTCTACGGCCGCAAGCGGATGTTCCTGGTCGGGCTCGGCCTGTTCACCGTGGCCTCGCTGGCCGGCGGACTCGCCCAGGAGGGCTGGCAACTGCTGGTGGCGCGCGCCGCGCAGGGGCTCGGTGCGGCGGTGCTCGCGCCCGCGACGCTGACGATCCTCACGTCCGCCGTCCCGGAGGGTGCCGCACGCGCGCGGGCCATCGCGACCTGGACGGCGGTCGGCGCGGGCGGCGGGGCGGCCGGCGGGCTGGTCGGCGGGGTCCTGGTGGACGTCCTGTCGTGGCGTTGGGTGCTGCTGATCAACGTGCCGGTGGGGGTGGTGGTGCTCCTCGGCTCCGTGGTGTGGCTGGTCGAGGGAAGGGCGGGGGACGGACGGCGACTCGACCTGCCGGGCGCGCTGCTGGTGACGGCCGGGCTCGCCACCCTGGCCTACGGCATCTCGCAGACCGAGGCCGAGGGGTGGACGGCGGCGGCCGCCCTGGTACCGCTGCTGGCCGGGCTCGCGCTGATCGGGTGCTTCCTCGCCGTCGAGGCCCGTACGGCGGCTCCGCTGATGCCGCTCGCACTGCTCGGGGTGCGGGCCGTGGCGTCCGCGAACGTGGCGATGTTCCTGTGCGGCTCCGCCATGTTCTGCATGTGGTTCTTCATGACGTTGTACGCGCAGAACGTGCTCGGCTACTCGCCGCTGGACGCCGGTCTCGCGCTGGTGCCGAGCTCCCTGGCCGTGGTCGTCGGCTCCAAGCTCGCGCCGCGCTTCATGCGGCGGGCCGGGGCGCGTGCCGTGGCGGTGCTCGGGACCCTGGTCGCGGTCGCCGGGTTCGGCTGGCAGTCGACGATGACCGCGGACGGGGCGTATCTCACCACCATCATGATCCCGGGCATCCTGATGATGCTGGGCGCGGGCCTGGCCGCGACGCCGCTCGCCGCGCTGGCCACGGCGGGGGCGGCGCCGGGGGAGGCCGGGCTGGTGTCGGGGCTGGTCAACACCTCGCGCACGATGGGCGGTTCGCTGGGGCTCGCGGTCATGTCGACGATCGCGGCGGCCCGCACGGCCGGGCGCGGCTCTCCCGAGGCGCTGACGGAGGGGTACGCGCTGGCGTTCCGGGTGGGGACCGGGGTGCTGGCCGGCGGGGTGGTGCTGATGCTGCTGTGGCTGCCGCGGAGAGCCGCCGTGGAGTGAGCGGGCGGCAGCGGCGCCCGCCCGGAGAGGCCACGGCACACCTGCTCCGGCCATCGAGCTGACACTCCGTCAGGAGCCTTCACAACTGTGGGGCGCTGGGCTATACAGGGGGCGCCGGACTGGAACGCGTTCTAGGTCGGCCCCGTGTCGACCTCGGTGCGGCCGACGGTGCGGACGGCCGCACCGAGGTCTCTGAGCCCTCAGGAGCAGGGAGCCCCATGCCCATCGACGCAGCCAAGGCCCTGGCCGCCGAACCCCGTTCCGGCGAGATCGCCTGGACCGCGAAGGACGTCCAGCTGTACCACCTGGGCATCGGCGCGGGCATCCCCGCCACCGACCCCGACGAGCTGCGCTACACCCTGGAGTCCCGGCTGCACGTCCTGCCGAGCTTCGCCACCGTGGCGGGCGCCGGCTCGCCCGGGGTGATCAGCGGTCTGTCCATGCCCGGCGTCGACGTCGACCTGGCGCGCGTCCTGCACGGCGGCCAGAGCCTGGAGATCCACCGCCCCCTGCCGGTCGAGGGCACGGCCACCGCGACCTCCCGCATCGCCGGCGTGCACGACAAGGGGAAGGCGGCCGTCCTCGTGATGCGCACCGAGGTCGCCGACGCCGACGGCCCGCTGTGGACCAACGACGCCCAGATCTTCGTCCGCGGAGAAGGCGGCTGGGGCGGCGACCGCGGCCCCTCGGCCCGCCTCGAACCGATCGACGCCGAGCCCGACCGCGTCGTCGAGCGGCCCGTCCGCGAGGACCAGGCCCTGCTCTACCGCCTCTCCGGCGACCGGAACCCACTGCACGCCGATCCGGAGTTCGCCAAGGTCGCCGGGTTCGAGCGCCCCATCCTGCACGGGCTGTGCACGTACGGCATCACGCTCAAGGCGGTCGTCGACACGCTGCTCGGCGGGGACGTGACCCGGGTGCGCGGGTACGCCACCCGGTTCGCCGGGGTCGTGTACCCGGGCGAGACCCTGCGCGTGCGCATGTGGCGGCAGGAGGGGGTCGTGCGGGTCGCCGTGCACGCGGTCGAGCGGGACGACGCCCCGGTCCTCGCCGACACCGTCGTCGAACACTCCTGAGCCACCGAGCCAACGGCCACCGAGTCAACGGGCCACCGAGCCACCAGCCTCTCGAGGGGAGCCGCACCATGCGCGCAGCCGTACTGCACGAGATCGGCCAGGACAAGCTGGAGGTCCTCGACGACGTCGAGGCGGTGGGCTTCGGCCCCGGCCGGGCGAGGATCCGGGTGCGGGCCACCGGGCTGTGCCACTCGGACCTGTCCGCGATGGGCGGCGTACTCCCGCAGCCGGCGCCGTTCGTGCCCGGCCACGAGGGCGCCGGGGAGATCCTCGAAGTGGGGGAGGGCGTCAGCCACGTCAAGCCCGGCGACCGGGTCGTCGTCTGCTGGCTGCCCGCCTGCGGTGTCTGTCCCGCCTGCAAGCGCGGCCAGACCCAGCTGTGCCTGGCCGGGTTCATGAACGCGGGCACCCCCAACTTCAGGCGCCCCGGCGGTGACCTCTTCGGCTTCGCCGGCACCGGCACCTTCGCCGAGGAGGTCGTGGTCGACGCCGGCTGTGCGGTGCCGATACCCGACGACGTGCCCTTCGACATCGCCGCGCTCATCGGCTGCGGGGTCACCACCGGACTGGGGGCGGCGCTCAACACCGCGGACGTGGAGGCGGGTTCGTCGGTCGCCGTCATCGGCTGCGGCGGGGTCGGCATCTCCGCGATCCAGGGCGCACGCCTCAAGGGCGCCGCCGAGATCGTCGCGGTCGACCCGGTCGCCTCGCGCCGCGAGTCCGCGCTCCGGTTCGGGGCCACCAGGGCCGTCTCCCCCGACGAACTGGCCGACGCCAAGCAGCAGGTCACCGCTGGTGAGGGCTTCGACTACGTCTTCGAGGTCGTCGGCCGCTCCGCCACCGCCCGCACGGCGTACGACACCACGCGGCGCGGCGGCACCCTGGTCGTCGTCGGCGCCGGAGCCATGGACGACCACCTCCAGCTCAACATGTTCGAGCTGTTCTTCGACGAGAAGCGGATCCTGCCGTCGATGTACGGCGGCGGGGACGTGCTGCGCTCCTACGAGCGGACCATCGCCCTGTGGCGGGCCGGCCGCGTCGACCTGGACGGCCTGATCACCCACCGGGTGCCGCTGAGCGAGATCAACGAAGCGCTCGACCAGATGCGGACGGGGACGGCTCTGCGCACCTGCATCGAGATCTGAGGAACCGGTATGTCACTGCCACTCGAAGGGCTCTGTGCCATCGTCACCGGCGCGGGCCGCGGCCTCGGCCGGGCCGAGGCGCTGGAACTGGCCCGGCTCGGCGCGGCCGTCGTCGTCAACGACTTCGGGCAGCCCGGCCGGGACGGCTCGGGCGAGGCCTCCACCGCCCCGGCCGAACAGGTCGCCGCCGAGATACGAGCGGCGGGCGGAAGGGCGCTGGCCCACACCGGCGACGTCTCCGACTTCCGACAGGCCGGTGTACTGGTCGAGTCGGCGACCGGCGAGTTCGGCCGGCTGGACATCCTGGTCAACAACGCGGGCATCCTGCGCGACCGCATGGTGTTCTCCATGACCGAGGACGAGTGGGACGCGGTGATCCGCGTCCACCTCAAGGGTCACTTCAACACCACCCACTTCGCGGCCGCGCACTGGCGCGAGCGGTCCAAGGCGGTGGGCGGGCCGGTGTACGGGCGGATCGTGAACACGTCGTCGGAGGCGTTCCTGGCCGGGTCCGCCGGCCAGCCCAACTACGCGGCGGCGAAGGGAGGCATCGTCGGGCTCACCACGTCGACGGCCCTCGCGCTCGCCAAGTACGGCGTGACCGCCAACGCCATCTGCCCGCGCGCCCGCACCCGGATGACCGAGGACGTCTTCGCCGGGTTCGAGCAGCCCGCCGACGGACTGGACCCTCTCGCCCCCGAGCATGTCGCGCCGCTCGTCGGCTACTTGGTCTCGCCCGCCGCCGCACGGGTCAACGGCCAGCTGATCGTCGTACACGGCGGCATGGTGGCGATCGTCGAACGGCCGCGCGTACAGGCCAGGTTCGACAGCAAGCAGGACACCTTCACGTACGACGAACTGGACGCGCTGCTCACCCCGCACTACGCGCAACGGCCGCAGGGGGAGACCTTCGCGGCGGCGGAAGTGCTGGGGCTGCGGCGCTCCTGACGCTGGGCGGGGCCGGGTCCTGCGGTTCGGACGGCCCCGGCCATGGCGGCGAGCTCGGAACGGCCGCGGCCCGCGTCCGGGACGCCGATCTCCACCGTGTTCACGCCGGCGTGCGCGCTGCGGACGTCCGTCACCAGGGCGCGGACGCGTAAGGGGTCCTTTCACTATGCCCGTCCGGGTCGCGCGGCCTGGCACCGCACCTCGCCGCGTTGCCGAAACGCCCACGTGGCTCCTCCCCCACGCTCGAACAACCTCGCGCGGGGGGACCCCCATCGCGGCCGCTCCGGCGCCTTGCGATGCACGGCACCCGACCACGCGACCTGATCGGACGCTCATAGTGAAAGGACGCGTAAGCGGGCGCCGTCCGTGCCGGCGACCGGAGCGTGGTCGGCGTGGCCGCCGTCCGCGAGTGCAGCCGGTGGCCGCCCCCGGGCGACGCGGGGGCGTGGTCGAACGCGCGGCTCCGTACGACGGTTTCGGCGGGCAGCGAGTCCAGCAGGAGGTCCCGCAGGTCATCGCGGTCGACCTCGGGGCGGGTCAGCGGGGCGTCGTCCGGGGTGTCCTGGCGCAGCAGGAGCGTGCCGTCCGGTTCCGGCAGCCGCAGCCTGTCCCCTCGGGACGGGCGACCGCGTGGAAGGCCCCCTCCGGCCCGGCCTCGCGCAGGGCACGCCGGCCGCCCTCCGGGTGCAGGTCGAGCATGCCGCTCTGGCCGTGGGCGGCGCGGGAGGAGGTACTGCTCACAGGTCGGGACCTCGGCCTTCTCCATAGGGCTGCTGCCGTTTCGATAGGGCGCCTACTTCCATACGGCGTATCGATCGACATGGCGTATCGTTTATGGCCTTGGTAAAGGCGGGGGGAGATGAGGTCCGATGGTGGTACGCAAGGATGGCGACAGTGAGTCCACGCTGGTCTGGGCGCGCCCGGAACCGCCGGACCGGCCGGCGCCGGCCCCGCTGAGCCGGGACCGGATCGTCCGGGCGGCGATCGAACTCGCCGACGGGGACGGACTGGACGCCGTCTCGCTGCGCAAGGTCGCCGCGATGCTCGACGCCGGCCCGATGCGGTTGTACCGCTACCTGTCCACCAAGGAGGAACTCCTCGACCTCATGGTGGACGCCGTGTACGGCGAGATTCCCCGGGCGGACCCGGCCGACGGAGACTGGCGGGACGCCCTGCGCTCCTTCGCGCACGGCATGCGGCAGGCCGCGCTGCGCCACGAGTGGTTCGCCGACCTGCTGGGGCGGCGGCCCCACCTCGGCCCCGAGGCGCTGGCCAACCTGGAGGCATCCCTGGCGGCCCTGGACGCGGCGCTGTCGACCGGCGACATCGACTCCGTGATCCAGGCCCGCGACGCGGTCAACGCCTATGTGATCGGCGCGCTGCGCAGCGAGATCACCGAGCGCCGTACCGAGCGGGCGACCGGCCTGGACGAGCGCCAGTGGCAGGTCGCCTCCAGCTCGTACCTCAACCAGGTGCTGGCCACCGGCCGTTATCCCACGCTGGCCAGGGTGGTCTCCGATGCCGGCGACCGCGATGCGAAGGCCAAGTTCGACACGGGCCTCGATTTTCTGCTGGACGGCATCGCAGCCCGCCTCGGCGTCTGAGCGCACTCCTCCGCGTCGGATCGCCCCTCTCCGCCCTCCAGCCCCTCTCCGCCCTCCAGTCCCTCTCCGCCCTCCGCGGCCAGGAACGCACCCCGCGTTCCTGGCCGCGGTTCGTTTCCCCCGCCCGCGGAACCAGGCTTGCGATACGTCGCATGCTGTCGATACGGTGTATTGACTAATACGACGTAATCGACAGGAGAGGGGGCCTCGGATCATGTCCACGTCGCAGGCCGAGAAAGCCGAGCCGGAAGCACAGGTGCCGTGGGGCGCCCTCGCCGCCCTGATGGTCGGCTTCTTCATGCTCATGCTCGACACCACCATCGTGGTCGTCGCGATGCCGACGCTCTCCGCCGACCTCCACACGGATGTCAGTACGACGGTCTGGGCGACCAGCTCCTACCTGCTGGCGTACTCCGTACCGCTGCTGCTCGCGGGCCGGCTCGGCGACCGCTTCGGCACGAAGCGGATCTACATGATCGGCATGGCCCTCTTCACCGTCGCCTCACTGCTGTGCGGGCTCGCGGCGGGCATCGGACAGCTCATCGCCTTCCGCGCCCTCCAGGGCCTCGGTGCCGCCACCATGGCCCCCCAGTCCATGGCGACCATCGGCAAGATCTTCCCCAAGGACATGCGCGGCCGGGCCATGTCGTACTGGGGGCTGGTCTCCGGCGCCGCGATCCTCGTCGGACCCATCTCCGGCGGTCTGCTCATCGACGCGTTCGGCTGGCGGTCCATCTTCTTCATCAACGTGCCCATAGGGATCGTCGGGCTGTTCGTCGCGCAGCGCTTCGTGCCGTCCCTGCCCGGCAGCCCGCACCGCTTCGACTTCGTCGGCGTGCTGATCAGCGGTCTGTCCCTGTTCAGCCTCGTCTACGCCCTGGAGAACGGCAGCGGCTACAACTGGTCGGAGATCACCGACGACCTGCACATCCTCGGGTTCGCCACCGGGATCCCCGTCTCGGTGTACGGAGTCCTCGCCCTCGGCGTGGTCCTCGCGGTCCTCTTCGTCCTGTGGGAACTCGTGAACAGGAGCGAGCCCCTGGTGCCCCTGGGGATCTTCCGGGTCAGGACCTTCGCCGCCGCCAACCTGGCGATCGTCACGGCCGGCTTCGCCATCACCGCCGCGAGCTTCCCCGGCACCCTGTACTTCCAGTCGGGGCGCGGCATGACGCCGAGCCAGGCCGCCCTGATGATGCTGCCGTCGGCGCTGGTCTCGGTTCCGCTCGCGCCCCAGATCGGCAAGCTGGTCGACCGGGTCGGTCCCAAGTGGCCGGCGTTCTCCGGGCTCGCGCTGTTCAGTGCCGCGCTCTTCGTACGGCACTACCTGATGACTCCGGACATGTCCCTGGTGGTCCTCCTCGCGCACGCCGCCTGGATGGGTGCCTCCAGCTCGCTGATGATGAGCCCGCTGGCCGTCGCCGCGATGCAGAGCCTGCCGCCGCAGTACATCGGCGTCGGGTCGGGGGTGTTCAACACGTCCCGGCAGATCGGGTCCACGCTCGGCGCAGCGGTCATCGCGACGGTCATGGCCGCCCAGTTCAAGAGCGAGATCGAGGCGCACGCGGCGAGCCTGACCGGCAGTCAGCGCGAGAGGCTCGGCGGCATCGACTTCCAGCAGCTCGACTCGGGGCACAGCGTGCCGGAGTTCGTCCGTACCGTCGTCTCGGCCGTCATGGCCGACTCCCTGCTGTGGCCGGCGGTGGCGATGACGATCGGAGCGGCCATGGTCCTGTTCGTCCGCAATCCGGCCCGCAAGGGCTGACCATCGTCGGGTCCCGCCCGGCCCCCGATCACCGTCCGCTCGTACCGGCCCCGCGGCGAGCGGCGGTGTGCGGAGCTCCCCGCCGTCGGCGGGGAGCTCCACTGGCTCCGGCGTCGGATCAGCGGATCCCGATGGATCCGGTGTCGGATCAGGCCTCACCGATCATGAAGCCCACCCCGCGCACGGTCACGATCCAGTCGCTGGAACCCAGCTTGTTCCGGATGCTGCTGACGTGCGTGTCGACCGTGCGCCGGGAGCAGGAGCCGCCCCAGACCTGCTCCATGACGACGTCCCGCGCGATGACCGTACGGGGGTGCGACGCCAGGAACCGCAACAGGTCGAACTCCTTGCGGGTCAGCCGGATCCGCTGCCCGGCACACGTCACCTCGCGCGCTCCGGCGTCGATTCGGAGCGACCCGTGCTCGATGGTGGCGGGCGTGCGGGACGGCGGGCGGACCCGCCGCATCACGGCGTCGATCCGTGCCGTGAGTTCCCGGAAGCCGAAGGGCTTGACGACGAAGTCGTCGGCCCCGGCCTGCAACCCGAGGACCGTGTCGACCTCGGAGGAACAGGCGGTGACCGCGATGATCGGCACGTCACAGGCGGTCCGGATCACCCGGCAGATCTCCAGTCCGTCCAGATCGGACAGCTCCAGGCCGAGCACGATCAGGTCGGCGTCCCCGTAGGCGTCCAGCGCGTTCGCGCCGGTCGAGACGCCGCGCACCTGGTGGCCCTGTCGCAGCAGGTTCTTCTCCAGGACGTCACGGTCCTGATCGTCGTTGTCCACCAGGAGGATCCGCCAGCTCTCCGGGGTCCTGTGTGGCTGGATGGGGCGCCTGAGGGCCGCCTGGAGGAAGTTGGCGGGGAGGGTGGCCGAGGTGGTCAACTCCGTCGTGAGGTGCCGGAAATGTTCGATGACCTGCAACAAGTTTCCCCCTCACGACGTGGCTCAACGCTCACACGTTGGCGCAGCGCAAATCAATGGCCTTTGGATCAGATGGCCGAAACCGTGTTCGCGGCGCGGTCCCGTTCCCGGTCACCGACCGGCAGAAAAGCGGATTGTTTCGTTCCAGCAATCGGAACGAAACGATCCCTATCGCGGAATGGGTAGGTAAAACGGGCACGTCTCGATCGTCTCCGCCAGACCTGAGCCGCGCGTGACCATTCCCCTCTGCGACGCCGTGCGGGTGTCGGCGGGTGGGTGGTGTTCCGGCCGGTCTCCGACGGAATGGCTCATTTCCGACGGCGAGTCTCCGCTCCCGTCTTCGGGTACGGCCGGCTCGGACTGCCCTGTGGATGAGCCGGCTCCGTTCCGCCTGCCGGTTCCCTGGACGGATGCCCGGCTTGTCGTCGCAGGTCAGGCGCGCCGAGGCGGGGAATCGGGGAAGGTGTGAAGGGGGTGAGCGCCGGCTTTGCGGCCTTGCGATCCGCCGCATCGGTCCGCTACAACGTATCTGTCAATACGGTGTAACGACTGCCGAAGGGCGAGGGAGTCCGGTGATCGGCCCTGGTGGTCGGTGGCGCCGATCCCCCACGGGCACACCCGCAGATCCTCTCCGGGCACACCCGCGCCGCGGCGATCGCAAAGGAGTGCCATGACCCACGTCGAGCACGTCACCGCTACCGGGCCCGCCATCGAGCCCGTCACCTTCCCGATACCCCGGACCTGCCCTTTCGGCGTCCCGGACACCTACGAGCAGCTGCGCCGCACCGAGCCCGTGAGCCGGGTGAGGATGTCCGACGGCCGTCTCGCCTGGCTGCTCACCCGGCACGCGGACATCCAGACCGTTCTGGTCGATCCGCGCTTCAGTGCCAACCGCAGCGACCCGGGCTTTCCGGCGATGTCGCGCGGCGGAAAGAATGCGTTCACCCATTTCGCGCCGTTCATGATCTCCCTGGACGGAGAAGAGCACACCGCCGCCCGAAAGCCGATGATCACGGAGTTCTCCATGCGGCGCGTGGCCGCATTCCGGCCGCGTATTCAGGAAATCGTCGACGACACCCTCGACAAGATTCTGGAACTTCCCAGGCCGGTCGACCTGGTGCAGGAACTGGCCCTCACCGTGCCGTCCCGGGTGATCACCGAACTGCTCGGCGCGACACCGGCCCACCTGGAACGCTTCTACGAACTGGCCGGCGGCATGCTCAAGCGCTCCACCACCGCCGCCGAGCGCGACGAGATAGCCCGCGACATGCGCCTGAACATGGACCGGCTGATCGCCGAGAAGGAGGCGCACCCCGGAGACGACCTGCTCAGCCGCGAGATCGCCCGGCAGCACGCCGAGCACGGCGACATCGACCGCCCCGGCCTGGCCGGCCTGGCCCAGCTGCTGCTGCTCGCCGGGAACGAGTCCACCAGCGAGATGATCGCGCTCGGGATGGTCGCCCTGCTCACCCGCCCCGACCAGCTCGCCGCCGTCACCGCCGAATCCGGCCGGACATCCGGAGCCGTCGACGAACTGCTGCGCTACTTCTCGGTGGTCGAGATCGGCATGGCCCGGGTCGCCACCGAGGACGTAGAGGTCGGCGGCGTCGTCATCAGGGCGGGAGAGGGAGTGGTCGCCTCCAACGTGGCAGGCAACCGTGACCCCGAGGTCTTCCCCGAGCCCGACGACCTCGACGTGCTGCGGGACGCCCGCAGGCAACTCGCCCAGGGCTACGGCCCGCATCAGTGCCTGGGCCAGAACCTGGCGCGGGCCGAGCTGGAGATCGTCTTCGACACCGTCTTCCGGCGTCTGCCGGGCCTGCGCCTCGCCGTCGGCCTGGACGAACTGCCGTTCAAGTACGACGCGTTGGTCTTCGGCCTGCGCCGGCTGCCCGTCACCTGGTGACCGGCGGACGCCTCACCACGTCGCCCGCCCACCGACCGCCCCGCCCGAGCGGGACCCACGGAACCGAGGAGACACCGATGGAAACCGCACTCTCGCACCACACCGGGAGCGCAGTCACCCCCGACGGCACGGCCCGGTTGGCCGCCCGGATCGAGCGGCGTCTGCGGGCCGCGGACCGGCTGCTGCTGCCTCTGGACGAGGAGCTGCGACTCCTGGCCGAGCTGCAGGAGTTCGACCTGGGCCGCTTCCTGCTCCACAACGAGGGACTGAACGGCTACTGGACCTCGTACGTCTTCGGACACCGGCCGGGCGACCCGGTGGCGACCGAGCTGGAGCGCTGGCTGCTGACCCGGTCGCTGCTGCCGGGCATCAGGGAACGCTTCGGCCGGTTCAAGGCGGCGATCGCCCCCTTCGTGACGGACGGCGCCGTGCTCGCCTCCGTTCCCTGCGGCCTCATGGACGATCTCCTCCAGCAGGACTACCGCGGCACCACCGGCGTCCGCCTCATCGGTGTGGACATCGACCCCGAGTCGGTCGGCCTCGCCCGCGAGAACGCCGCCGAACGAGGCCTCGCCGACCTGTGCGAGTTCCGCGTGGGCGACGCCTGGCGGCTCGACCTGGACGCGGAGGCCGACCTGCTCACCAGCAACGGGCTGAACATGTACGAGTCCGACCCGGAGCGCCTGGTGGAGCTGTACCGCAACTTCGCGCGGGCACTGCGCCCCGGCGGCCGGCTCCTGGTCAGCTTCATCCCCGTACCCCCGGCGCCGCCCTGGGCCGAGGGCGGCCGGCCGGGCAGCTGGGCGAAGTACGGGATCGAGGACGCCGACCTGCTCAGGGACATGGCCGTCTTCGGAGACATCCTGCGGGCGAAGTACCTCAACTTCACCGGCGAGCGGGAGATCCGGGACCAGCTGTCCCGGGCGGGCCTCGTCGTCACCGACGTCTCCCGCAGCGCGGCGGGGGCGCTGCCCATCGCGATCGCGGTGCGGCCGAACTGACAGCAGCCCGAAGTCCGTTGTGCAGGTGTGCAGGTGTGCAGGTGTGCAGGTGTGCAGGGGGGAGCGTTCTTTGATGAGCACCGACGACGGAAGAAACGCACGAGACCCGTTCGGAAGGACACCGTTGCCCTTCCGTTCGTCGGTCTCCTGGAGAATCCTGGTGGCCGGCGAGGACGCACAGGACCGTGAGGTGTTGCGGCGGCACCTCGAACGGCACGGTCACCAGGTGCGGTCCGTGGCGCGCGGCACCGAGGCGCTCGCCCACCACGCGGACGCCGATCTGGTGCTCGTGGACCTCGATCTGGTGGATGTGGACGGGCTGGAGGTCTGCCGGTCCGTCCGCGAGACGAGTGACACGCCGATCATCGCGGTCAGCGGCCGCAACTCCGAACTCGACACCGTCCTCAGCCTTCAGGCAGGAGCCGACGGAATTCTCGTGAAGCCATACGGGGTGCGCGAACTACTGGCCCGTATAGAGGCCCTGATGCGCCGCGCGCAACCCGGCCCGAGAAGTCTTTCCCGTATCGAGCACGGACCTTTGCTCATCGATGTGGAATCACGGGAGGTGACGTTCGAGGGTCGTAAGGTCAATATGACGAAAAAGGAGTTCGATCTTCTGCACATGCTGGCCTCGCAGCCCGGCACCATCGTTTCCCGACGCGTCATCATGCAGCAGATCTGGGGCGACTCCTGGTCCCGGCGGACCGTGGACACCCATGTCAGCAGCCTGCGTGGCAAACTCGGCGCCAGCGACTGGATCGTGACCGTCAGGGGAGTGGGATTCATGCTGGGACGAGCTGCCTGAACTGCGGATTCACCAAGGCCGACGCGGCAGTGCCGCGTCGGCCTTCTGCATGCCCGCTGCATGCCCGCTGAATGCCCGTCGCCTACCCCGTCGCCTGCCCGCACAGCGGGATCTGTAGAAGTCCTGACATTGCGCCGACCGATTCCTGCAGTACCCGCACTTTCGCCGCAAGGAAATGAGGAATTCACGAAAAACCCCTCCTTGAGCTTGTCGCCGGATTCCGGCAGCCTGGAGTCGCAAGGTACGGAGCGGCAGGCAGGAAGAATCCATGGAAACCAGCGTCAGTCTGAGTCGGTTGGATTTCGGCTCCCCTTCTGAGATCGGGAAACTGTTCAGTGAATTCGATGCCCGGGCCGGCTCCGCGACGGGAATCCGGCGACGGCAGCTGTTCCATTACAGCGACCTTGTCGTGCACGTCCAGGACTTCGACCACGACGAGGCCGCCGCGGCACCCGGCCGGGCGGACGACATCCTGCCCGCCCGGCCCGCGACCCGCTTCTACCAGTGGTCGGGCGGCCCCGCACCGACACAGGAACCCCTGTACAGCACGGTGATCGTGAACCGCATGGACCCCGTGCACATGCCCGAGGTCCGCCGGCTCTTCGAGGAACTGGACACCACCGACTTCGCGGAGCAGATGGGCACGCGCCACCGGCAGCTGTTCCTGGACGGCGACGTGTACCTGCACATCCAGCACTTCGTCCAGGCCGACGGAGGCGCGCTGATCGACCAGGCATGGAAGGACGCCGACCCGCGCTTCATCAAGATCTGCGACGCGCTGATGCGGATCATCCCGCCCTACGACCCGGCCGTCTGGCACTCACCGGCCGACTCCGTGGCCACCTCCTGCTACCGCTGGGAGGCCGCGGCATGAGGGACCGACGGGTCGTCATCACCGGGATGGAGGTCCTGGCGCCGGGCGGCGTGGGCACCGGCGAGTTCTGGAAGCTGCTGAGCGAGGGACGCACCGCGACCCGCGGCATCACCTTCTTCGACCCGGCCCCGTTCCGCTCCCGGGTCGCCGCGGAGATCGACTTCGACCCGTACGCCCACGGCCTGACCCCGCACGAGGTGCGGCGCATGGACCGGGCCGCCCAGCTCGCCGTGGTCGCCGCGCGCGGCGCCGTCACCGACAGCGGCCTGGACATCGAGACGCTCGACCCGTACCGCGTCGGCGTCACCATCGGCACCGCCGTCGGCTCCACCATGAGCCTGGACGAGGACTACCGCGTCGTCAGCGACGGCGGCCGGCTCGACCTGGTCGACCTGGACTACGCCGACCCGCACTTCTACAACTACTTCGTGCCCAGCTCCTTCGCCGCCGAGGTCGCGAGGACCGTCGGAGCGCAGGGGCCGAGCGGCGTCGTCTCGGCCGGCTGCACCTCCGGCCTGGACGCGGTCGGCTACGCCGTGGAGCTCATCCGCGAGGGCACCGCGGACGTCGTGGTCGCGGGAGCCACCGACGCGCCGATCTCACCGATCACCATGGCCTGCTTCGACGCCATCAAGGCGACCACACCCCGCCACGACGACCCGGAGCACGCCTCCCGGCCGTTCGACGGAACCCGCAACGGGTTCGTCCTCGGCGAGGGCGCCGCCGTCTTCGTCCTGGAGGAACTGACGGCCGCCCGGCGGCGCGGCGCGCACGTCTACGCCGAGATCGCGGGCTACGCCACCCGCAGCAACGCCTACCACATGACCGGACTGCGGCCCGACGGCGCGGAGATGGCCGAGGCGATCCGGGTGGCACTGGACGAGGCCCGCATGAACGGCACCGAGATCGACTACATCAACGCCCACGGCTCCGGCACCAAGCAGAACGACCGCCACGAGACCGCCGCCTTCAAGAAGAGCCTCGGCGACCACGCGTACCGCACCCCGGTCAGCTCCATCAAGTCGATGGTCGGGCACTCCCTGGGCGCGATCGGCTCCATCGAGATCGCCGCGTCGGCCCTGGCCATGGAGCACAACGTGGTCCCGCCGACCGCGAACCTGCACACCCCCGACCCCGAATGCGACCTCGACTACGTGCCGCTGACCGCCCGTGACCAGCTGACCGACGCCGTCCTGACGGTCGGCAGCGGCTTCGGAGGGTTTCAGAGCGCCATGGTGCTCGCCCGCCCCGAAAGGAAGGCGCCGTGACCACCTCCGTGGCAGTGACCGGACTCGGCGTGGCCGCGCCCAACGGTCTGGGCATCGAGGACTTCTGGGACGCGACACTGGCCGGCAAGAGCGGAATCGGCCCGCTCACCCGCTTCGACGCCTCGCGCTACCCCGCCCGCCTCGCCGGTGAGATCACCGGCTTCAGGGCCGAGGACCACGTCCCGGGCCGTCTGATGCCCCAGACCGACCGGGTCACCCGGCTGTCGCTCGCCGTCGCCGACTGGGCTCTGGCCGACGCCGGCATCGACCCCGCCGCCGTACCCGCTTTCGACATGGGCGTCATCACCGCCAGTTCGGCGGGCGGCTTCGAGTTCAGCCAGGGCGAACTGAAGAGCCTGTGGGGCAGGGGCAGCCAGTACGTCAGCGCGTACCAGTCGTTCGCCTGGTTCTACGCCGTCAACACCGGCCAGATCTCCATCCGGCACGGCATGAAGGGTCCCAGCGGCGTGGTCGTCACCGACCAGGCCGGCGGGCTCGACGCCGTCGCCCACGCCCGTCGGCAGATCAGACGAGGCACTCCCCTGGTCCTCGCGGGCGCGGTCGACGCCACCCTCTGCCCCTGGGGCCTGGTCGGACTGCACACCAGCGGACGGCTCAGCACCGCCGACGAACCCTCCACCGCCTACCTGCCCTTCGACGAGCGGGCGAGCGGCCACGTCCCCGGCGAGGGCGGCGCACTCCTCGTCCTGGAACCCACCGAGGCCGCCCGGGCCCGCGGCGCCCGGGTGTACGGGGAGATCAGCGGCTGCGCCGCGACCTTCGACGGACGGCGGCCCGGACTGCGCAGGGCCGTCGAACTCGCCCTCGCCGACGCCGGACTCGACGCCCGCGACGTGGACGTCGTGTTCGCGGACGCGGCGGCCGACCCGGAACTCGACCGTGCCGAGGCCGAGGCGCTCGTCGATGTCTTCGGCGCGTACGGGGTCCCGGTCACCGCGCCCAAGACGATGACCGGCCGCCTCTACGCGGGCGCCGCCTCCCTGGACCTCGCCGCCGCCTTCCTGGCCCTGGCCGACGGCCTGGTGCCGCCCACCGTCCACACCGAGCCCGCCGACCGCCACGGACTCGACCTGGTCCTCTCCCAACCACGCCCCGCCGAGCTGCGCACGGCGCTGGTGCTGGCGCGCGGGCACGGCGGTTTCAACTCGGCGATGGTCGTCCGCGCCGCGGGCGGTTGAGCCCGCTTCCCTCGGAGCCCTCAGCTTCTCGGCCTTCCCAACTCCCTGACACCGAAGGACAGTTCCTCATGGCCCACGCCGCCTTCACTTTCGACGACCTCAAGCGCATCCTCCTCGAGGGCTCCGGCGCCCCCGAGGGGATCGAGCTCGACGAGCACGTCCTCGACACCGAGTTCGGCCTGCTCGGCTACGACTCGCTGGCCCTGCTGGAGACCGCCGGTCGCGTCGAACGCGAGTACGGCATCTCGCTGGAGGAGTCGATCCTCTCCGACGCGCCGACCCCCCGTTCCTTCGTGGCCGCCGTGGCCGCCCACCTCGGCGCGACCGCCGCCGCCTGAGCCCCCGGGAGAAGCACATGCAGCAGCAACGGACCGCCCTCGTCACGGGCGCCACCAGCGGCATCGGCCTCGCGGTCGCCCGCCTCCTGGCCGAGCAGGGCCACCGCGTGTTCATCGGGGCGCGTACGGCGGAGAACGTCGTCTCCACCGTCAAGGAGCTGACCGAGCGCGGACTCGATGTCGCCGGCGCCCCCGTCGACGTCCGGTCCACCGCGTCGGTGCGCGCCTTCGTCGAGGCGGCCGTCGAACGGTTCGGCCCCGTCGGCGTACTGGTCAACAACGCCGGCCGGGCGGGCGGCGGCGTGACCGCCGACCTCACCGACGAACTGTGGGAAGACGTCCTGGACACCAACCTCAACAGCGTCTTCCGCGTCACCCGCGAGGTGCTCAACACCGGCGGCATGCGGACGGCGAGCAGGGGCCGGATCATCAACGTCGCCTCCACCGCGGGCAAGCAGGGCGTGGTCCTCGGAGCCCCGTACTCGGCCTCCAAGCACGGCGTCGTCGGCTTCACCAAGGCCCTCGGCAACGAACTGGCCCCCACCGGCATCACGGTCAACGCGGTGTGCCCCGGCTACGTCGAGACGCCCATGGCCCAGCACGTCCGCAAGAACTACGCGACCCTGCACGCCACCAGCGAGGACGCGATCCTCGAACGCTTCCAGGCGAAGATCCCGCTCGGCCGCTACTCCACCCCGCAGGAGGTGGCGGGCCTGGTCGGCTACCTGGCGTCCGACACCGCCGCCTCCATCACCTCGCAGGCCCTGAACGTCTGCGGCGGGCTCGGCACCTTCTGATCCCCGAAACCGGACGTCCCCACGCGTCCACGAGTACGAGGAGGCCGTAGTGCCGTCCGAACAGCGCGAGGTCGTACACGAGATCAAGGTGTCGGCGCCGGCCGAGACCGTCTACCGCATCGTGGCGGACGTGGCCCACTGGCCGCGCGTCTTTCCACCGACCGTCCACGTCGAACACGTCGAGCGGGGCGAGCACGAGGAACGCATTCGTATCTGGGCCACCGCCGGCAGCGAGGTGAAGAGCTGGATCTCACGGCGCGTCCTCGACCCCGACGGGCTGCGCGTCGACTTCCGCCAGGAGGTCAGCACGCCTCCGGTGGCGGCCATGAGCGGCGCGTGGCTGATCGAACCCCTCTCCTCCGGCGAGTCCCTGGTGCGCCTGCTGCACTCCTACCGGGCGGTGGACGCGGCCGGACTCGCCTGGATCGACGAGGCCGTGGACCGCAACTCGCGCTCCGAACTCGACGCCCTCAAGGCACATGCCGACCCCGTTCCCGCCGACACCGGCCTCGTCTGCTCCTTCGAGGACACCGTCCAGGTGGCCGGCTCGGCGCGGGACGTCTACGACTTCGTCGACCAGGCCCACCTGTGGCCCGAGCGGCTGCCGCACGTGGACCTCGTACGGCTCACGGAGGACCCGCCCGGCCTCCAGGTCCTGGAGATGGACACCCGGTCCAAGGACGGGTCGACACACACCACGAAGTCGTTCCGGGTGACCTTCCCGGACCGGAAGATCGTGTACAAACAGGTCACCCTGCCGGCCCTCATGACCCTGCACACCGGCCGCTGGACGTTCCTCCCGAACGCCGACGGCGTCGCCGCCTCCTCCCAGCACACGTTCGTCGTCCACACCGCGAACATCACGAAGGTCCTCGGCCCCGGCGCGACCGTGCCGGACGCCGTCCAGTACGTCCGCACCGCCCTCAGCACCAACAGCCTGGCCACCCTGAACGCGGCCAAACTGCACGCCGAGACCCGGAGCCGAGCATGACCTCACCCCCGACCAACGGCCCACCCGGGCCGACCCACCACTCGCCTGCTTCCGCCGACGGGCCGCCCGCGCCGTGTTCGCGAGGTGCGACGCGCCACGGGCCCGGTGCGCCGGGGCAGGCCGAGCCGGCCGCACAGGGCACCGACCGGCTGCCCGCGTCCGCCGGCCGATCGGTCGTCCTTGCCGACGGGCTGCCGCCTCTGGCCCGGGGGTTGCCCGCGCCGGGGGAGCAGCGGGTCGGTCCGGCGGATCGGTTGCCCGCGGCCGGGTATCGTCGGCCCGCGCCCGCCGACGCGCCACCCGCCTCAGCCGACCGCTCGCCCACCCCTCCTGACGGCCCGCCCGTGCCCGGGGACCGGCGTCTGCGTTCGCCGGATCGCCCGCCGGCACCCGTCGACGGGCTGTCCGTCGCTGACCCGCCGGCTGCCTCCGCCGCCCGGCCGCCCGCCTTCGCCACCCCCGGGTCCACCCCCACCGCGGAGACCCGTTCGGCACACGTGCGGCGGATCGTCCTCGATGCCGGCGGCATCCCGTTGTCCGCCCTGCTCGCGCTTCCGCGGCAGGGCGTCGCGCGGGCGACGGTCGTCGCTCTGCACGGAGCCGGTATGCGCGCCGGCTACTTCGACGGGCGGGCGTGTCCCGGGCAGTCCCTGCTCGGGCTTGCCTCGGAACTGGGGCACGCGGTGCTCGCCGTCGACCGGCCGGGCTACGGGGTGTCGGCGGCCCGGCTGCCGTACGGGCAGTCCGTCGCCGAGCAGGCGGTGACGCTGGGCGCCGCCCTGCGGGACTTCGCCACCAGGTACGGGACCGGCGAGGGCCTTTTCCTGCTGGCCCACTCCTTCGGCGGCAAGGTGGCGCTGGCGTTGGCCGCGGACGCACCGGCGGAGCTGCTCGGCGTCGACGTCTCGGGCTGCGGCAACGCCTACGCGGCCGACCTCGACGAGCCGGCCGGCCCGGGCGGGCACTGGTCGAGGAACTGGGGCCCGCTGCGGCTGTACCCGCCCGGCACGTTCAGCGCCGGCGCGGCCGTGGTCGCCCCCGTTCCGGAACGTGAGCTGCGGGACGCGGCACGCTGGCCCGAGACGTGGCCCGCCCTGGCCGGCCGCATCCGGGTACCCGTCCGTTTCACCTTCGGCGAGCACGAGTCCTGGTGGCGTCACGACCCGCCCACCCTGACCCGGCTGCGCGTCCAACTGCCCCGAGCACGCCGTGTCATGACGGAACACCAGTCCGGCGCCGGTCACAACATCAGCCTGGGCTGGGCGGCCCGCGCCTACCACCTGCGCGCGCTGGGCTTCCTGGAGGACTGCCTGCACGACCGTCGCCCGGCCGCCTCGCTCCCGCGCCCGTGAGGAGAACCATGCCGACAGTCCTTCCCCAGCCGCAGCCCACCCGGGCACACCCGCTGCTGGACGCACTGAGCGTGTTCGCCCCGAGCGCGAACGAGCCGGAGCCGCGGCCCGGCCCCCTCGCCTCCGGAGCCGCCCCGCCACCGTCGGACGCGACGGGCCGCGTCCGCCCGACCGCCCCGCCCGCCGACCTCGGCGCCGGACAGGGCGACCTGCTCGCGGCCATCCTGTCCGTCGGCCCGCCCGACACGTGCGCCCCGGACGGCAGGACGACCGCACGCGCCCGGCCGTAGGTCCCTTCTTCCCTCCCGGCCGACAGCCGCCGCCAACCAACCCCAGGGAGCGCTGTGTCCCGTCGCCCGCCCGCCACCTTGAAGTCCCGCCGCGCGAGCCCGCAGAGATCCGAGCAGCCCGTCGTGGTCACCGGCTCCGTCGCCACGGACTGCCTGATGACCTTCCCGGGGAGCTTCGCGGAGCAGCTGCTGGCCGATCAACTCGCCCACGTCTCCCTGTCGTTCCTCGTCGACACGCTCGACATCCGCCAGGGCGGCGCCGGTGCCAACATCGCGTACGGCCTCGCCCTGCTCGGTCTGCGGCCGGTCCTGGTGGGTGCCGTGGGCGCCGACTACCAGCCGTACGGGGCGCAGTTGGGCGCGCTCGGAGTGGACCTCGCCTCCGTGCGCACCTCACGGACCCGGCACACCGCCCGCTTCTCGTGCACCACCGACCGGGACGGCAACCAGCTCGCCTCCTTCTACCCGGGCGCGATGGACGAGGCCGTCGAGATCGACCTGGCCGACACCGTGCGGCGCCTCGGCGGCACCGAAATCGTCCACATCGGTGCCGACCAGCCGGCGGCGATGCTGAGGCACACGGACACCGCGCGGGCGCTCGGCGTCCCGTTCGCGGCGGACCCCGCCCAGCAACTGGCTCGCCTGGACGGCCCCGCCGTCCGACGCCTCGTCGCCGGGTCACGGTTCCTGTTCACCAACGCGTACGAACACGCGCTGCTGCTCGACAGGACGGGGTGGACCGAGGCGGAGGTACTGGCCGAGACGCACACGTGGATCACCACGCTCGGCGCGAAGGGCTGCCGTGTCGACCGCGCCGGCGAGCCACCGGTGGAGATCGCCGCCGTGCCCGCCCGGTCCGCCACGGACCCGACCGGCGTGGGCGACGCCTTCCGCGCGGGTTTCCTCGCGGCGACCGTGCGCGGACTCGACACCGTGCAGGCCGCACAGGCCGGTTCGGCGCTGGCGACCTGCGCGCTGGAGGGCGTCGGCCCGCAGACGTACGAGGACACCCTCGACGGGGAAAACCTGGAGGCCACGCTCATCGCCGCCTACGGACCGGAAGCGGCGCTGGTGGCCCGGACGCTGACGGGCGCGAGCTGACCCGTGCGCCCTCACCGAACGCGACGGTCCCCGGCATCCGTTGATGCCGGGGACCGTCGAAAGGAAGCCGAGCGCCTGAGGCTTGACCAGCTTGGTCAGGCCGCGTACTCGGTCTGCGTCTGCTCGACCGGCCTGCGGTGACGGCCGCGGGGGGCCGCCTGGCCCGCCTCGCCGTCGTGCTGCGCCGAAACCGGACCCCGGTGCCGGCCGTGGCCGGTGGACTCCTGGACGTCGGCGGTGTGCTGGTTCGTGCTGGCGTCACTCATCGGAAAACTCACCCCGTCAACATGATCTTTCTGACAGCCGGGCGAGTTTAACCGGCGGCCCACACCCCGAATCCAGGCGGCCACGCCAACCGGCACTACTTCGTTACAAGACGCCCAAGGGGCGCCTCCTGAAGGGGCACAGGACGCAGTACGGCGGGGGCCGGAGGGTCCGCTTCCGACGGCTCGCCGGACGCCGCGGAGGACCCCTCCGACGCCGCCCCCGAAGCCGTACCGTCCCGGACCGGACCCTCCGCCCCCGTGCCCCCCCTACCCCCCGAGCCCCCCGCTTCCCCCGCGTCCCCCGAGGGCGCCGCCACCCGCGCCAGCCCGCACGGCGCCTCGGCCGTCGCGTACGGCAGGTGGAGTACCCCGTCCCCGGTCCAGAGGCCCGCGCCCGCCAGCCAGCCCCGGGGCGGCGGCAGGTGGTGCATCCGGCGCTGCGCGGGCCGCCACACCCCGACCCAGCTGCCGACGGGGCCGTCGACCCGCAACGCCACCGCGCAGCTCTCCGGCATCAGCACCTGCCCGGGCTGGATGGCGAACGGCGTGACCGTGCAGTCGGGCACCCGCAGGCACTCCGGAAAGCGCACCGGCAGGGTGCTGCCCAGGACCCCCCAGCCCAGCCGTCCGTGCCCCGGCGACGGCGCGTCCGAGCGGATCAGCAGCAGTCCGCTGTCCGGGTCGGCGAGCAGCAGCCGGTCGTCGCTCTCCGCCGCGATCTGGAGCAGCGGCGAGACCTCGCCGCCGCGCTCCAGGTCGACCACGACGGCCTTCGTACGGCCGTCGGCCTCCCGGTCCAGGGCCAGCATCCGACCGGCGTGGTCCAGCCACACCCCGCCCGAGCAGCGCCCCGGAACCTCCGCAAGGTGCTCCGGCCCGAAGGCGCCGCCCGCCACCAGCCACACCGCGCTGGAGCTGCGGCCCACGGCGACGGCGTACGCCTTCTCGCCGCCCGGTGCCGGCGGCAGCAGCCGCAGCCGGGTGCCCTCGTCGGGGCACTCGACCGCGCCCAGCGGCAGCTCACCGGTGTCGGGGCCGGTCGGATAGAGAAGCGAGAAGGTGTGCCGTCCGCCCGCGAGCCGCCGGATGAGGACGCGTCCGTCGCCCATCGGCTGGACCTCGGTGCCGGGCTCCTCCGGCTGGTTGCCGGGCAGCGGCACCGCGTACGGCTCGGGGCCGTCCAGCGTCCAGCGCTCCGGGAACCAGGAGTCGCCGTCCTGCGTGAGACGGGCGGCGTAGGCACCGTCCGCCGTGATGGCGCACTCCGGCCGCGTGGCACCATCCGCGTCTTCCGCCGGGGGCTCGATCGCACAGGCCGTCATCGTCTGGTCACCTCCGGCCACGAAGCTAGTTTTCGTACGCACACGCGGGGGACCGGCGAGCAGTCACTTCACACAAAGGGGTGGCCCAGGAACGATTTGCCTGAGGAAGCCGGGGCGACTGTGCTGAGCGGCGGGAGCGACGGCGGCGCCGGTTCAGTGGCGGAGAACAGACAGGTAGCCTTTCCTCGTGCCCCGTCTGTCTGAAGTCATCACCGCGCTGGAGAACCTGTGGCCCGCCGCGCGGGCCGAGTCCTGGGACGCGGTCGGCACCGTCGTGGGCGACCCCGACCAGGAGGTCACGCGGGTCCTGTTCGCCGTCGACCCGGTCCAGGAGATCGTCGACGAGGCGGTGAAGCTGGGCGCCGGCCTGCTGGTCACCCACCACCCCCTCTACCTGCGCGGTACGACGACGGTCGCGGCCTCCACCTTCAAGGGCCGCGTGGTGCACACGCTGATCAAGAACGACATCGCGCTGCACGTCGCCCACACCAACGCGGACAAGGCGGACCCGGGCGTCTCCGACGCCCTCGCCGGCGCGCTCGACCTTCGCGTCGTACGCCCCCTGGTGCCGGACCCGACCGATCCGTCCGGCCGCCGAGGCCTGGGCCGCATCTGCGAGCTGGACCACCCGCTGTCCTTGAGGGATTTCGCCACCCGCGCCGCCGAGCGGCTGCCCGCCACCGCGCAGGGCATCCGGGTGGCGGGCGACCCCGAGGCCGTGGTGCGCACGGTCGCCGTGAGCGGCGGTTCGGGCGACAGCCTGTTCGACGACGTCCGCGCGGCCGGCGTCGACGCCTTCCTCACCGCGGACCTGCGCCACCACCCGGCGTCGGAGTTCGTGGCAGGGCACACCCACAGTCCCCTCGCGCTGCTCGACGCGGCACACTGGGCCACCGAGTGGCCCTGGTGCGAGCTGGCCGCCACGCAGCTCGACGAGATCTCCGACCGCAACGGATGGGACCTTCGCGTCCACGTCTCCAAGACGGTCACCGACCCTTGGACCGCCCACGCGGCGTCCGTCACCACCACTGAAAACCTGGGAGCCCCCAACTGAACGCCGAGCCCGCCGACCAGATCCGCCTTCTCGACGTCCAGGACCTCGACGTCCGTCTCCAGCAGCTCGCGCACAAGCGCAGGTCGCTGCCCGAGCACGCCGAGATCGAGGCGCTGACCAAGGACCTGACCCAGCTGCGCGACCTCCTCGTGGCCGCGCAGACCGAGGAGAGCGACACCGCCCGCGAGCAGATCAAGGCCGAGCAGGACGTGGACCAGGTGCGCCAGCGCGCCGCCCGCGACCAGCAGCGCCTCGACTCCGGCGCGGCCACCTCCCCCAAGGACCTGGAGAACCTGCAGCGCGAGATCGCCTCCCTCGCCAAGCGGCAGGGCGACCTGGAGGACGTCGTCCTCGAGATCATGGAGCGCCGCGAGTCCGCGCAGGAGCGGGCCGCCGAGCTGACCGAGCGGGTCGCGTCCGTCGAGTCGAAGATCGAGGACGCGACGGCCCGCCGGGACGCCGCCTTCGAGTCCCTCGACGGCGAGGCGGCGACGGCGACGAAGGAGCGCGAGGTCATCGCCGCCACGATCCCCGCCGACCTGATCAAGCTCTACGACAAGCTGCGCGCCCAGCAGGGCGGCGTCGGCGCGGCCAAGCTCTACCAGCGCACCTGCCAGGGCTGCCGCCAGGAGCTCGCGATCACCGACTTCAACGAGGTCCGCTCGGCGGCGCCCGACACGGTCGTCCGCTGCGAGAACTGCCGCCGCATCCTGGTGCGTACGTCCGAGTCGGGTCTCTAGGACCACGGTGATCCGGTAAGGGGCTGCGGACGTGCGGGAGTTCATCGTCGAGGCCGACGGCGGGTCACGGGGCAACCCGGGGCCCGCGGGCTACGGATCCGTGGTGATCGACGCGGCGACGGGGGAGACCCTCGCCGAGGCGGCGGAGTACATCGGCGTCACCACGAACAACGTGGCCGAGTACCGGGGGCTGGTGGCCGGCCTGCGCGCCGCGCACGCACTCGACCCCACGGCCAAGGTCCACGTCCGCATGGACTCCAAGCTCGTCGTCGAGCAGATGTCGGGCCGCTGGAAGATCAAGCACCCCGACATGAAGCCACTCGCGGCGGAGGCGGCGCGGATCCTCCCGGCTTCCCAGGTGACGTACGAGTGGATCCCCCGCGAGCAGAACAAGCACGCGGACCGGCTGGCCAACGAGGCGATGGACGCGGGCAAGCGGGGCGAGCAGTGGGTGGCGTCGGCCTCCACGGCGGAGCTGGACGCGGCCGACGCGCGCTCGGCCGCGGCCAGCAGGGCCGCGGCTCGCCCGGCCGTCGAGCGCTCGGCCGCCGCGAGCCCGGCGGTCCTTGAGCCGTCCGGGCCGCCGGGAGACGCGACTGCGGGTGCGGCGCGTGCGCGTGCCGCGATGGCGGGCGCGTCCTCTCCGGCCGGGCTTCCTCCCTTCACTGCCGCTGCCTCGTCACCCGCCCTGTCCTCCCGCCGCGGAGCGGCGGACTCACCCGGTGGCGGGGCCGCGAAGGCCGGTGCGGATGTGCGGGCCGCGCAGGTCGTGGCCTCGCCCGGGTGGGGTGCGGCCGACATGGGGGCGCCTGCCACCTTCGTGCTGCTCCGGCACGGCGAGACGCCGCTCACGCCTCAGAAGCGGTTCTCCGGGAGCGGCGGGAGCGACCCCTCCCTCTCCGACATCGGGCGGGACCAGGCGGAGCGGGTCGCCGCGGCGCTGGCCCGGCGCGGCACCGTCCAGGACATCGTCGCCTCGCCCCTCGCCCGCACCCGCGAGACCGCCGCAGCCGTCGCCGCCCGCCTCGGTCTCGAGGTGAGTGTCGACGAGGGCCTGCGCGAGACCGACTTCGGTTCCTGGGAGGGCCTGACCTTCGGCGAGGTCCGTGAGCGCTTCCCGGACGACCTGAACAAGTGGCTGGCCGCCCCGGAGGCCGAACCCACCGGCGGCGGCGAGAGCTTCGCGGCCACCGCCACCCGGATCGCCGCCACCCGCGACAAGCTGGTCGCGGCGTACGCGGGCCGCACGGTCCTGCTGGTCACCCACGTCACGCCGATCAAGACGTTCGTACGACTCGCCCTCGGCGCCCCGCCCGAGTCCCTGTTCCGCATGGAACTGTCGGCGGCCTCCCTGTCGGCGGTGGCGTACTACGCGGACGGCAACGCCAGCGTCCGGCTCCTCAACGACACGTCCCACCTGCGCTGAGCGTGGCGGCCGCACGGGCCAGCTCCTCGATCCGCCCCCAGTCCCGCGCCGCCACCGTGTCCGCCGGTAGCATCCAGCTTCCGCCCACGCAGCCGACGTTGGGCAACGACAGATACTCCGGCGCCGACTCGATCCCGATCCCGCCGGTCGGACAGAACCGCGCTTGCGGCAACGGCCCCGCCAGCGACCGCAGATACGCCGTACCGCCCGCCGCCTGCGCCGGGAAGAACTTCATCTCCCGCACCCCGCGCTCCAACAGCGCCACCACCTCGGACGTCGTCGACACTCCCGGCAGGAACGGCACCCCGGACGCCCGCATCGCCTCCAGCAGTACGTCCGTCCAGCCCGGGCTCACCAGAAAACGCGCCCCGGCCCCCACCGCCTGTGTCACCTGCGCCGGCGTCAGCACGGTGCCCGCGCCGACCACCGCCCCCGGCACGTCCCCGGCGATCGCCCGGATCGCGTCGAGCGCGGCGGGCGTCCGCAGCGTCACCTCGATCGCGGGCAGCCCTCCTGCGACCAGCGCCCGGGCGAGCGGCACGGCGTCGGAGGCGTCGTCGATGACGACGACGGGCACGACGGGGGCGAGGTCCAGGAGTGACGGGGCCATGGCGTCATCCTGCCCTCGGTGTGCAGCATGCGCAAAGGTCGTTGCGCATGCTGCAACGCGTGTACGGCTCTAGCTGTGCGGCAGCTCAGTGGACCTCGTCCACCAGCACATCCAGCGCCCAAGCCGTCGTCCCGGCCCTCGCGGGTGTTTCCGCCTCCACCACGTACCCGAGGTCCCGAAGCACCGTCACCAGCTCCGCCGGATCCCTGGGCGCGATCCCGGCCGACAGCAGACTCCGCACGATCCGCCCCTTCGTCGCCTTGTTGAAGTGGCTGACGACCTTCCGGGTCGGCGCGTGCAGCACCCGTACCGTCGCCGTCCGCCCGGCGACCTCACCCTTCGGCTTCCACGCGGCCGCGTACGCCGAGGACCGCAGGTCCAGCACCAGCCCGGCCCCGGCCACCTCCGGAAGCGCGGACGCCATCGCCGTACGCCAGTGCGCTCCCAGCGCCCCGGTCCCGGGCAGCTTCACGCCCATCGAGCAGCGGTAGGAGGGAATGCGGTCGGTCACCCGGACCGCGCCCCACAACCCGGAGAAGACGAGTAGCGACCGGGCGGCGCGCCTCTTGGCGGCGGCGTCCAGGGTCGCCAGGCCGAGGGCGTCGTACAGCACACCCGTGTAGATCTCCCCGGCGGGCCGCGCCCCCGCGGTCCGCAGCTCCGCGTTCTTCGCGACCTCGCCCTTCAGCCCTTCACTCAGCCCGAGCACGTCGCGTGCCTTGTCCTCGTCGCCCGCACACAGCTCGACCAGCTCGTCCAGTACGGCCTCACGGGCGGCGGTGAGCCCCGGCAGCGACAGCGACTCCAGCTTCAGCGGGGCGCCGCGGCCGGAGGAGGCCTTGCCTTCGGAGGGCGGCAGCAGGACAAGCACGGATCGATCCCCTTCGGTTGAACTCCTGAGCTCCTGAGCTCCGCAACAGCGTACGGCGTGCCCCCGAGCCGCCCTCGCCCGTAGGGCCTGCCCGGCGGATCCTCTCGGAGACGCGGGGCTTGGCACGCCCATCTGCCGCGTTGTCGTCAGTCGCCGACTCCCCCACGCTCGAACAACCTCGCGCGGGGGGACCCCCATCGCGTCGACTCCTTCCTCCGCCTTGCAGCTGCACGCACCAAGCCCCGCTCGCCTGCGCTGATCAGGCATCGCGGCTTTCCCCCGAGCTGATCCGCCGGACAGGCCCTACGCTCGCTGTATGCCCCGCCGCCACATCCGCGTGTCCGGCGCCCCCGAAGCCCCCCTCCGGGCCGCCCTCGCCGCACTGCGTACGGAACTCGGCGTGCCCGAGAGCTTCCCGCCCGAGGTGCTGGCCGAGGCCGAGCGGTCGGCGAAGGCGCCCGCCGTCCCCGCGTACGACGCCACCGACCTCCCCCTGTTCACCATCGACCCGCCCGCCTCCACCGACCTCGACCAGGCGATGCACCTGTCCCGGCACGGCACCGGCTACCGCGTCCGGTACGCCATCGCCGACGTCGCCGCCTTCGTCGTGCCCGGCGGGGCCGTGGACACGGAGGCCCACCGCCGGGTGACCACGCTCTACTTCCCCGACGAGCGGGTCCCCCTGCACCCGCCCGTGCTCAGCGAGGGCGCCGCCAGCCTCCTCCCCGACCAGGCCCGCCCGGCCGCGCTGTGGACGATCGACCTCGACGCGGACGGCCGTACGCTCGCCGTCGACGTCCGCCGGGCCCTCGTCCGCAGCCGGGCCAAGCTCGACTACGCGGCCGTACAGAAGCGGATCGACTCCGGCACCGCCGAGGAGCCGCTGGCGCTGCTCAAGGAGATCGGCGAGCGGCGCGAGGCGCTGGAGGCCGAACGCGGCGGCATCTCACTCAACGTCCCCGAGCAGGAGATCGTCGACCAGGACCACACGTACGAGCTGACGTACCGCGCCCCGCTCCCCGCAGACGGCTGGAACGCCCAGATCTCCCTGCTCACCGGGATGGCGGCGGCGGACCTGATGACCGCGAACGGCACGGGCATACTTCGCACCCTCCCCGCCGCCCCGGACGGCGCGGTCGGCCGCCTCCGCCGCACCGCCCACGCCCTGCACATCGACTGGCCGCACCACGTCTCGTACGCCCACCTGGTCCGCTCCCTGGACCCGCACCGCCCGCACCACGCGGCCTTCCTCCAGGAGTGCACGACCCTGCTGCGCGGCGCCGGCTACACCCCCTTCCGGGACGGCGCGCTGCCGGACATCACCACGCACGCCGCCGTCGCCGCCCCCTACGCCCACTGCACGGCCCCGCTCCGCCGCCTCGTCGACCGCTACGCGTCGGAGATCTGCCTGGCGGCCGTCGCCGGCGACGCCCCGCCCGACTGGGTGCTCGCCTCGCTCGACGTACTGCGCAAGGAGATGGCCGACGGCACCCGGCGCGTCGGGGCCGCCGAGCGCGGGTGCGTCGACATCGTCGAGGCCGCACTGCTCAAGGGCCGGGTGGGGGAGGTGTTCGACGGGTGGGTGGTGGACGTGGAGGAACGGCAACCGACCGTCGGAACGGTGCAGTTGGAGTCCCCGGCGATCATCGCCCGCATCGAGGGCGACCCTCTTCCCCTGGGGGAACGGCTGCGGGTACGCCTCACGCGGGCCGATCCGGCACTGGACGCCCCGTCGAAAGTGCTGTTCGCGCCTGCTTGATCGCACGTACGAGATTGTCGGCGTCCTCGGCATGGAAACGCACGAGACGAATGTCCCGGCGACGGCCGATGAAGGTCAAGTGCGCTACAGGCTCGGCGAGTACGAGCGTGACGGAGGTCTGCGCGCCCACGGCGAGGTCGAGTTCACCGTCGGCACGCTGATGACCGGCCCGCAGCTCACGGCGTACGTCAGCGATCGTCTCCAGGGGAACGCGCAGATCCACGTGCACGCCCCGGCGGATCCGCAGCGAACCGGCGTCGAGCACATGCGGCCGCACCACGTTCGCCGCGTGCAGCCCGACGACGAAGACAAGGGTGTACAGGTCCAGGGCGAGCCACACCCGATGCACGACCGGATAGTCGCGCAGCAGCACGGACATCGTCAGCGTCTCGACCACACACACGAACCCGAAGCCGAACATCATCGCGCCCTGCCCGCGCGCGTACCCGAAGACCCGCCCGCCGTCGCCGGTGCCGTGGGTCCTCCGGCCCGCCCACAGCACAAGACTCACGAGCATCCCCAGCTCGTGCCGAACGAGCACGCGCACGGTCCTCATCGGTCCCTGCCCTCGTTCCTGCCCTCGGTCAGGATCCGCAAGGTCCGGCGGATCGCCTCGGCCTGCGCGGGCGCGAAGTCCGCGTAGAAGGCGCGGAGGAAACTGTCGTCGTGATCGATGGCGGCGGCCTCCGGCAGCAGCTCGGCGGGCAAGCACGCGACGAGGGCACGGGCGGCCTCGTCCACGCGCGGGTCGTCCGGGTCGGCGTCGGCGAGCGCGTCGAGCAAGGCGTAGGCGGCAAGGGCCCGCTCCACCCCACCAGGGGTGGTGAAGGTGCTGCCCAACAGCCCGATCAGCTGCTCCCGGGCCTCCGGTGTCGCCGAGGTGTCGATGAGAGCGAGGATCTCGCGGTCCTTGGCCGCCATGGGTGAGTCGGAGACGTCCCCCACCTCGCTGAGCAGCGCCGCGAGCTCCGGCGAGACCGGCCCCTCGGCAGGCAACGACCCCTGCTTGATGAGCCCGCGCAGCCGGGCACGCTGCTCCCGGATCGCCGCCTCCTGCCGGGCCAGATCCTCGTCGAGCTCGGTGAGAACCTCGACGAGATCCTTCCCGGCATCCTCGGCAAGCACGTCCCGCACCTCCGCGAGCCCCAGCCCGAGCTCGGTGAGCCGCCGGATCCGGGCGAGCACGACGGCATGCCGCAGCGTGTAGTCCCGATAGCCGTTGCCGAGCCGCCGGGGCTCAGGCAACAGGCCGAGATGGTGGTAGTGCCGAACGGCCCGGGTCGTGACCCCGACCGCGACGGCAAGTTCTCCGATCCGCATGGGACCAGTACAAACGCTGACGCTGCGGCAGGGTCAAGGCCGGGGGCCGGCGCCTTCTCGTACAGGTGATCTTCCGCGGTTCCGTTCCGGTGAGCGACTGAACCGCCATTGCATGGAAGCCATGGCACTGGATCCGATCACACGGAAGCTCCTGTTGGACTGGTTCGTCGACCTGGACACCCCCGAGGGCCTTCGAGCGGAACTCATCGAGGGGGAGCTCGTCGTGACCCCGGTGCCGGACGGGCACCACGAGCACTGCATCAGCCGGACCGCGCGCCAGGTGTATCGGCGGTCCCCGGCCGAGATCGAGTTCTCGGCGAACAAGGGTCTGCTGCTGCCGAGCGAGGACGGCTTCCCGAAGGACCACGTGATCCCGGACGGTACGTTCGCCCCGAAGGAACTGGAGCTGTATCGAGGAGCCGAAGCCTGGATGCCTGGGGAAGGAGTCGCCATGGTGCTGGAGGTGACGTCCCCGAGACCCCAGACCGCCCGGAAGCCGCAGACCGACCGCGAGACCAAACGCCGCTGCTACGCCCGCGGCGGCATCCCCCTCTACCTGCTGGTCGACCGCGAGGCCTCGTGGACCACACTGTTCAGCGACCCGGCGTCGGGCGACTACCGGGAGATCCGCGCCGCCGCCTTCGGCAAGCCCCTCACCCTCCCGGACCCCTTCGCCTTCGACCTGGACACGTCGGACTTTCTTTGAGCCCTCCGGCGTTCCACCCACAAGGACGACGACCAGGGGGCGGCGCATGGAGCAGGCACGGTGGACCAGGGCACGCCTAGGCAGCTGCGGCCCCCCGCTCGACCTGCTCACCGCCCGCTTCGACCGCCACACCTACGCCGCGCACACGCACGAGCAGTTCAGCATCGGCATCTGCGTCGACGGCTCCGAGGTCATCGACTACCGGGGCGACCACCTCCGCCCCGGCCCGGGCGCCATCGTCGTACTGGCCCCCGGAGAAATGCACACAGGCCGCCCCGCCGCCTCTGACGGCTACGCCTACCGCGCCCTGTACCCCGACCCCTCCCTCCTCACCGAAGGCACGCTCGGCGACGGCCTCCCGCACTTCCCCGAGCCCCTCCTCGACGACCCCGAACTGGCGACCGCCCTCCGCCGCGCCCACACGGAACTCAGCGCCTGCCCCGACCCACTGGAGACCGAGTCCCGCCTTCCCTGGCTCCTCACGGCGCTGGCCCGCCGCCACTCCACGGCCCGCGCGGCGAGCGACACGGTCCCCGGCGCCGCCCACATCGCCCACGCGGTACGCGACCGCCTGGCCGACGAGCTCCTGGAGCCCCCGTCCCTCGCCGAACTCGCCGCCGTCCTGGGCCTGTCCCGCTACCAACTCCTCCGAGCCTTCCGTACGACGATGGGGATACCCCCGTACGCCTGGCTGGCGCAGCACCGGGTGCACCGGGCCCGCGGGCTACTGGAGTCCGGACTGAAGCCGGCCGAGGTCGCGGGACTGGTGGGCTTCGCCGACCAGGCGCACCTGACCCGCTGGTTCCGGCGGGTCCTCGGGGTCACCCCGGCGGCGTACCGCAACAGCGTTCAAGACGGCCGCCGCTGACCTGGCGAACATGGCCGCATGACTGCACGCGGCTGGTTTCTGTTCTCCCTGATGGGAGTGGTCTGGGGCATCCCCTACCTGCTGATCAAGGTGGCGGTGGACGCCCCCCTGTCCCCGTCCATGGTGGTGTTCGCGCGCTGCGCGCTGGGCGCGGCCCTGCTCCTGCCCTTCGCCCTACGCCAGGGCGGCCTGCCCGCGACCGTACGGACCCACTGGCGCCCGATGCTGGCCTTCGCGTGCATCGAGATCATCGGCCCCTGGTGGACCCTGACCGACGCCGAACGCCACCTGTCCAGCTCCACGGCAGGCCTGCTCATCGCCGGCGTCCCGATCGTAGGAGTGGCCCTGGCCCGCTTCTTCGGCGACACGGAGAGGCTGGGGATGAGGCGCGTCATCGGACTCGGCCTGGGCCTGGCCGGCGTAGGAGTCCTCACGGTCCCGCACCTCACCGGCGGCGACGCCCGCTCCCTCGCAGAGGTCCTGGTGACGGTGGTCGGCTACGCAGCGGCCCCCCTGATCGCGGCCCGCCACCTGAAGAACGTCCCCACCCTCCAGCTCATCGCCCCCTGCCTGGCCCTCGCGGCCCTGGTCTACGCCCCCGCGGCGGCCCTGACCCGGCCGTCGGCGATGCCCTCTACCTCCGTCCTGGCCGCACTGGCGGCACTGGGCGTCATCTGCACGGCGGTCGCCTTCGTGGCCTTCCTGGAGCTGATCAAGGAGGTCGGTCCGACGAGGGCGACGGTGTTCACGTACGTCAACCCGGCGGTGGCGGTGGCAGCGGGCGCGATCTTCCTGGACGAGCGGCTGACGGCGGGCATCGTGGCGGCGTTCACGCTGATCCTGGCGGGGTCGGTACTGGCGACGGCGGCTGGCCCGGGGGCCGCCGTACCTCCGGTGCACCCCGAGGAGCGCGGCGGCCTAGCACAGCGACTCCGCCGCGGGCCGGACCCCCGGCCGGACAGAGGCGAGGCCCGCGCCCGGTAACATGGTCGACACGGCAGACGAGCCGGGCGGACGGCCGCGTGAAGACCCTCAGGGGGATTCCCGAGGAACGTCCGGGCTCCACAGGGCAGGGTGATGGCTAACGGCCACCCGGGGTGACCCGCGGGACAGTGCCACAGAAAACAAACCGCCCAGCGCCTCGGCGCTGGGTAAGGGTGAAACGGTGGTGTAAGAGACCACCAGTGCCCAGGGCGACCTGGGCAGCTAGGTAAACCCCACCCGGAGCAAGGTCAAAAGGAGCGCGGTAAAACGCACTCTGCGCGGACGTTCGAGGGCTGCCCGCCCGAGTCCGCGGGTAGACCGCACGAGGCCGGCGGCAACGCCGGCCCTAGATGGATGGCCGTCTCCCCGGCCGCCGCGAGGCGGTTGGGTGACAGAACCCGGCGTACAGCCCGACTCGTCTGCCTTTTATTGCTCTGACCTGGGTGTTTCCTAGCCTGACCACCACACCACTGGTGTCCGTCAAAGCGCCTCGTCTCTCTCATCGTGTAGGACACCGGGTTGGCCCTTGAGCGCCGGATGATAGCGGGATCATGCGTCAGCTCCCGGCGCTATCGTTGGGGCCCTCAGTTGGAGTATCACCACTAGTGATGCTGCGATCGCGTATTGGCATGCGAAGGATGGGCGCCGAAGGATGGACAGGCCACACGTAAACCCTGCCGTGGAACCGCGGTCTGGCTCTGGTCTCGACGCAATCAAGGGGGTGGCGTGGTAGTGGCTCTCAAGAAGTCGGACCTGTACAGCTCGCTCTGGCGCAGCTGCGACGAGCTGCGTGGTGGCATGGATGCCAGCCAGTACAAGGACTACATCCTGACGCTGTTGTTCGTGAAGTACGTGACAGACAAGGCCAAGTCCGATCCGAACTCCTTGATCGACGTACCCGCCGGCGGGTCCTTCGACGACATGGTTGCCCTCAAGGGCGACAAGGAGATCGGCGACAAGATCAACAAGATCATCGGCAAGCTCGCCGAGGCCAACGGGCTTGAGAAGGTCATCGACCTTGCCGACTTCAACGATGAGGAAAAACTCGGCAAGGACAAGGAGATGCAGGATCGCCTCTCCAAGCTGGTGGCGATCTTCGCTGATCTCGACTTCCGAGGTAGTCGCGCTGAGGGCGACGACCTGCTCGGCGACGCCTACGAGTACCTGATGCAGCACTTCGCAACGGAATCGGGCAAGTCGAAGGGGCAGTTCTACACCCCGGCCGAGGTCTCGCGAGTACTCGCCAAGGTCGTCGGCATCGGAGCGGGCACCCCGCAGGACCACACAGTCTACGACCCTACGTGCGGGTCCGGCTCGTTGCTCCTCAAGGTCGCTGATGAGGCCCCACGTGGCCTCACTATCTACGGCCAGGAGAAGGACAACGCCACCTGGGCGCTGGCCCAGATGAACATGATCCTGCACGGCTACGAGGACCGTGACATCCGCAAGGGTGACACGATTACCAGCCCACAGTTCACCCATGGTGCACGGCTACAGACCTTCGACTTCGCCGTTGCCAATCCGCCATTCTCGATCAAGTCGTGGAGCAACGGCCTGGAGAACGAATACAGTCGCTTCGAGTTCGGCCGGCCGCCGGAGAAGAACGGCGACTACGCCTTCCTCTTGCACATCCTCAAGTCCCTCAAGAGCAACGGCAAGGCCGCAGTCATCTTGCCGCACGGTGTGCTGTTCCGTGGCCATGCCGAAGCGAACATCCGCAAGGAGCTGCTGCGCCGTGGCTACGTTAAGGGCATCATCGGCCTTCCCACGAACCTCTTCTACGGCACCGGCATCCCAGCTTGCATCATCATCCTCGACAAGGAGAACGCCCAGGCACGAACTGGCGTCTTTATGATCGATGCCTCCAAGGGTTTCGTGAAGGATGGCAACAAGAACCGCCTCCGCAGCCAGGACATCCACAAGATCGTCGACGTCTTCAACAAGCAGACCGAGATCGAGCGCTACTCGCGTATGGTGCCGCTCCACGAGATCGCCGACCCGAAGAACGACTACAACCTCAACATCCCGCGGTACATCGACTCCTCCGAGCCGGAAGACATCCAGGACCTTCACGCCCACCTTCACGGCGGGATCCCGGACCACGACCTGGACGCACTCAACGGGTACTGGGAGGCATTCCCGAGCCTTCGTGCCGCGCTCTTCAAGCCGAACCGCCCCGGCTACAGAGACCTGGCTGTCGGCGTGGCTGAGGTACAACAGGCCATCCTGGACTCCGACGAGTTCCAGAAGTTCGCTATGGACATCCGCGGCCAGGTTGACGACTGGTTCGCCGCGCACCGGCCGGTTTTGCAAGCCCTCAACCCGGACACTGTCCCCAAGAATCTGATCGCTGGTATCAGTGACGATCTGCTGGCCCGGTTCAAGAACACCCCTCTGCTCGACGAGTACGACGTCTACGAGCAGCTCATGACTTATTGGCACGGCGTCATGCACGACGACGTCTTCCTCGTCATGAACGACGGGTGGTGTGAGGCGGCGAAGCCACGCAAGACCATCGAGGACAAGGAGCGCAAGCTCTCCGAGACCCCGGACCTTGTCATTGGCTCGGGGCGAAGCGCCACCAAGTACAAGATGGACCTCATCCCGCCGACGCTTGTCGTCGCTCGGTACTTCGCGGACGAGCAGTCCAAGGTCGACGCACTGCACGCGGCAGCTGAAGAGGCAAGCCGTGCTGTCGAGGAGTACATGGAGGAGCACGCCGCAGAGGACGGCCTGCTTGCCGAGGCGATGGACGATGGCAAGATCTCTAAAGCTCTCGCTTCGACGCGCCTCAAGGTGGCTCGGCACGAGGGAGCTGACGCGGAGGAGATCAACGCTCTCCAATATCTGATCAAGCTGTACAACGACGAGGCCGTCGCCAAAAAATCCGCAAAGGAAGCCCAGGCCACCCTCGACCTCGCGACTCTTGAGAAGTATGGCGCCCTCACCGAGCCTGAGATCAAGCTGCTTGCGCTCGATGACAAGTGGCACGCCACGATCGCCGACCGAGTCGCTCACGTGGTCGACTCGCTGACGCTGACCCTGGTTGGCCGGATCCAGGAACTCGGCGAACGATACGCCGCAACGGTCGAAGACCTGGTGACCGATCTCGCGAAGCTGGAAAGCCTCGTGACGGGGCACCTCGCTGACATGGGGGTGCGATGACGTCCGCAGCTCCACCACAGGACTGGCATTCGGTGCCGGTGTCCGACCTGATCAGCATTTCGCACGGGTTCGCCTTTAAGGGCGAGTACTTCTCTGAATTCGGAAGGGACGCGGTCACCACACCCGGAAACTTTCTGGAATCGGGTGGGTTTCGCCGCACTGAGAAAAGGCAGCGGTACTACAGCGGCAGCATTCCGGAAGCCTACCGGCTCAACGCCGGAGATCTGATCGTCGCGATGACTGAGCAGGCCGAAGGGCTGCTCGGCAGTACTGCGTTTGTTCCGGATACCGGCAGTTGGCTTCACAACCAGCGAATCGGCCGCATTCGGGCCAAGGCCGATGAGGTTTCACTCAAGTACCTGTACTACGTATCCAACTCTTTCGAGTTTCGAAAGTCGGTTACTGAAACCGCCGCTGGCACCAAGGTCAAGCACACGTCGCCGGTCAAGTTGGGCGCGGTAGAGATCCTTCTGCCGCCGAGAGAAGAGCAGGACCGGATCGCCGGGAAACTTGATGATTGCGACGCGATGATTCTGGGGCTCGAACGCCTCATCGCTAAAAGGCAGGAAATCAAGCAAGGGTTCATGCAGCAACTCCTCACCGGTAGGTCCAGGCTCCCCGGATTTACTGCACCGTGGGAAGAGGACTCCGTCGGAAGCTTCCTGGAATTCAAGAATGGCCTCAACAAGGGAAGCGAGTTTTTTGGTTCAGGAACACCAATTGTGAACTTCATGGACGTTATGAACGGTCCATTGATCACTGCCACCGATCTACTAGGGCGAGTGACCCTCAGCCGGGATGAGCGTAGGCGCTTTTCCGCTAAGAAGGGGGACATTTTCTTTACGAGAACTTCAGAAACTGTGGAGGAAGTCGGCACCGCGGCCGTTCTGGTCGAAGATGTGCAAGATGCCGCCTTCAGCGGTTTTATCCTGCGTGGGCGTCCACGCACAACGGATTGTGACCCTCGATTTCTTGCCTATCTATTCCAAACCGACAGAGTTCGGAGGCAAGTTACGTCAACCGCTACATATACAACTCGCGCTTTGACTAACGGCAGATCTTTGAGCCGGATTGTTGTACAAGTTCCATCGTTGGATGAGCAGCGCGCCATCGGCTCAGTCCTCGAAGATAATGAGTCTGAGCTCTCCACTCTCGAGGAACGACTCAAGAAAGCTGTCGACATCAAACTGGGCATGATGCAGCAGCTCCTGACCGGCCGTACTCGCCTGCCTGTCAAAGAGGGTGCAGCATGAGTAACGTTGCGCAACCCGAGCGCAAGACTCAAGACCGCGTCGTCGAGCTGTTCCGAGACTCGTTGGGCTACGAGTACCTCGGCCACTGGGGATACCGTGCAGCAAATTCCAACGTAGATGTGGAACTGCTCACGCAAAACCTCCGCGCTCGGAACTACAGCGACGAACTCATCAACAGGGCGATCGACAACCTGAAGAGCGACGCCTCGCTCGGTGGCGGTCGTGATCTGTACGAGGCGAACCGAGACGTCTACGGCCTGCTCCGGTACGGCGTGAAAGTTAAGCCCGGTGTCGGCGAGCAGACGCAGACGGTCTGGCTTATCGACTGGGAGCGCCCCGAAGCCAACCACTTCGCTCTGGCCGAGGAAGTGACGGTGCTGGGGCAGCACAGGAAGCGCCCAGACATCGTGCTGTACGTCAACGGCATCGCCTTCGGGACGATCGAGCTCAAGCGCTCGAAGGTTGCCGTCTCTGAAGGTATCCGGCAGAGCATCGGGAACCAGCGTCCCGAGTTTATTCGGTCATTCTTCACGACGGTGCAACTCGTCATGGCCGGCAACGACGTGGAGGGGCTGCGTTACAGCGCTATCGACACGCCGGAGAAGTACTGGCTCACATGGCGTGAACCGTCCGACATCGCCGATCCCCTCGATCGTTCCTTGACCCAGCTCTGCTCGAAGGAGCGTCTGCTTGAGCTGGTTCACGACTTCATGGTCTTTGACGCGGGACAGAAGAAGACGTGTCGGCACAACCAGTACTTCGGCGTCAAGGCGGCTCAGGAGCGGATCGCCAAGCGCGAGGGCGGCATCATCTGGCATACCCAGGGCTCCGGCAAGTCGCTGACAATGGTGTGGTTGGCTAAGTGGATCCGCGAGTCTCAGGTTGGGACAAACCCACGGGTCTTGCTGATCACTGACCGGACCGAACTGGATGATCAGATTCAGAAGGTCTTCCGGGGAGTCAAGGAGGCCATCTACCGGCCCAAGAGCGGCTCTGACCTCCTCGCCACATTGAATGCAAGTGAGGAGTGGCTGGTCTGCTCGCTGGTTCACAAGTTCCGTGGCTCGGAAGACGAGGCCGCCCGCGATGAAGCTGAGAACGAGTTCATTCGTGAACTCAAAGCGACTGTCCCCAAGGACTTCCACGCCAAGGGCAACATCTTCGTCTTCGTAGACGAAGCTCACCGTACACAGTCGGGCAAGATGCACGACGCCATGAAGGCGCTCATGCCTGGTGCCATGTTCATCGGCTTCACTGGCACACCTCTCCTCAAAGAGGACAAGGACACCACTGTCCAGCGGTTCGGCAGCTTCATTCACACCTACAAGTTCAACGAGGGTGTTGCAGACGGCGTAGTGCTCGACCTGCGGTATGAGGCTCGCAACATCGACCAGGACCTGACCTCGCCGGCGAAGGTCGACCAGTGGTTTGAGGCCAAGACTCGCGGCATGACGGACCTCTCCCGCGCCGAGCTCAAGAAGCGCTGGGGCACCATTCAAAAGGTCGTCAGCTCGGAGCCGCGTGCCCGGCAGATAGTCAACGACATCCTCTTCGACATGGAGATCAAGCCGCGTCTGTCGGATGGCCGCGGCAGCGCCATTCTCGTCAGTCAGAGCATCTACCAGGCGTGTAAGTTCTACGAGCTGTTCACTCAGGCCGGGTTCAGGGGCAAGTGCGCCATCATCACGTCGTACACACCGCAGGCGAGTGACATTGCCAAGGAAGACTCAGGCCACGGCGCGACCGAGCGGCTGCGCCAGTACGAGATCTACGGGCAGATGCTCGCGGACCACTTCAACGAGCCTGCCGACAAAGCGATGAGCAAGGTCGAGCAGTTCGAGAGGGACGTCAAGGAACGTTTCATCAATGACCCGGGCCAGATGCGGCTGCTCATCGTCGTCGACAAGCTCCTGACCGGCTTCGACGCCCCGAGCGCGACGTACCTGTACATCGACAAGAAGATGCAGGACCACGGTCTGTTCCAGGCGATCTGCCGGGTCAACCGCCTCGACGGCGAGGACAAGGACTACGGCTACATCGTCGACTACCGCGACCTGTTCAACTCCCTTGAGTCCGCGATCACGGACTACACCGGCGGTGCTCTCGAAGGCTACGAGTCGAAGGACATCGAAGGGCTGCTGTCAGACCGGATCGACAAGGCCCGTGACGACCTTGATGAGGCCCTGGAGAAGATCCGGGCGCTCTGTGAGCCGGTCGAACCACCAAAGAACACCCTCCAGTACCAGCGGTACTTCTGCGCCCGGGAACAGGGCAACACCGAGCAACTCAAGGCCAACGAACCCAAGCGGGTTGAGCTCTACAAGTCTGTGGCGGCCGTGACCCGAGCGTACGCCAACCTCGCCAACGAAATGCAGGCTGCTGAATACAGCGACGCCGAAGCCACAGCGATCAAGGAAGAGATCGCCCACTACGCCAACGTGCGTGAAGAGGTGAAGCTCGGCGCTGGCGAGAATGTCGATTTCAAGCAGTACGAGGCCGGCATGCGGCACCTGCTGGACACGTACATCAGCGCCAGCCCCTCCGAGGTGGTCTCTGACTTCCAGGAAGCCGGGCTGATCCAGTTGATCGTCGAGACGGGAGCTGGCGCGCTCGACAAGCTTCCCGCGGGTATCAAGAAGGACCCGGAAGCGGTGGCGGAAACGATCACCAATAACATGCGCGTGGTGATCATCGACGAGCGCCCGATGAACCCGAAGTACTACGACAAGATGTCGGAGCTGCTCGACGCCATACTCGAGGAACGGCGGCAAAATGCTCTGGACTACAAGGAGTACCTCGCGAAGCTCCTGGAGCACGCCTCCAAGCTCGGCAAAGGCGAGTCAGACACCCAGTACCCGGAGTGGGCTGACAACGGTGCTCGCCGCGCTCTGATTGATTTCTTCGGTCAGTCACCGGAGCTGGCCGCGGTTGTGGACACCACCATCCTCCATACCAAGCCCGACTCGTGGGTGGGTAACGCGATGAAGGAGAAGAAGGTGAGGCGCGCGCTCGCTCAGGCATTGACCGCCGACTTCGACCGGCTTGATGAGCTACTGGAACTGCTCAAGGCGCGCCATGAGTACCGCTAGTGCCTCTCTCACCATCCGCGGCATCGACGTTGACGTCATCTACAAGGACATCAAGAACCTGCACATCGGTGTCTATCCACCACTGGGACGCGTCCGTGTAGCAGCGCCGCACCAGCTCGACAATGAGCAGGTGCGACTCGCTGTAATCCAACGCCTACCGTGGATCAAAGAGCAGCGCGAGCAACTTCGATCAGCCGCCCGGCAGTCCACGCGAGAGATGGTGACGGGTGAGTCCCACTATGTGTGGGGCGTTCGCCGCAGGATGAAGGTCGTGGAGCGTCCCGGTCGGGCTCACTTCGAGCTAGACGGTGAACGACTGCTGCTGTACGTCCCGGCCGGCACAACAGCTGAACGGCGGCGGGAGTTGCTCGACCGTTGGTATCGGGAGCAGCTTCGACATGTGATCCCGGATTTGATTGCCAAGTGGGAAGCGGTTCTCGAAGTGTCGGTACCGCGGTGGAATATCAAGCGCATGAAGACCAAGTGGGGATCATGCAATCGCGAAACCGGGCACATCTGGTTCAACGTCGAGCTAGCCAAAAAGCCTCCAGGCTGCCTCGAGTACATCGTCGTCCACGAGATGACGCACTATCTTGAACGTAACCATGGTGAACGCTTCGCCAAGCTCATGGAGAGGTTCGTGCCGAACTGGCGGAGCCTTCGTGATCAGCTGAATGAAGCGCCACTTGCGGAGGAAAAGTGGGCATGAGGACGCAAAAGGAAGAGCCCTTCGCAGAGCAAACTTACGCAAACAGCATCACGGTGCGGGCGGCGGCGTGATTCGTCAGATTGGTGCACGAGCTTGAGCCGAAGGCGTCGCGATCGTCGTGGCAGGGCGAGGCGATAGGGTTGAAAGTCAGTTCGACCGAAGTGCGGGTGTCCGCCGCAGAACCGGAGGCTCAACCCGGTGAAGTTCATTGTCCTGCCCCAAGACACACCGGTGCGCTCAGGCCCCGAGGCTGTGGTCCTAGTAGCCGATGATTGGGATGACTTCGGCTTCCGCACCAGCTATACGCTTTGGTACCGAGACTCGCTGACGCAGACGAACCTAGGCTTCGTCAAGATCGCCGTCGCCGGGCAGGAAGATGGCCCCAGCCCCATCCGTGCTGGGGTCTACGACGGCTCGCCGCCGGGTGAACTTTTCTCGCTCGGGCAGAGCGATCTCTACTACGACAACATCAAGAAGCTCGGACACGACAAGCGCGAAGAGATCCTCCGAGGGCTCTCTGACGTGGCCTACAATCTCGACCTTCTTGAGGCCGCCATGCAGTACCCAGTCACACGTTCATCACTGTTGCGGACGATCGGCGAGCAGACCATCAGGGCGCAGTTCAACCGGATCGCACACGGTGGTGTCCGGCTGACCGAGTACCGGTTCCGCTACACCGCACCGAGACATGGCGCTGGTAGCACTCTGGACTTCAAGGTCGATCCTGACTCCAGGCCATCTAGCAATATCCATGTCCTCATCGGCCGCAACGGGGTTGGCAAGACGACCTTGCTGAGGAATCTCGCCGCCGCGGTCGTCTGGCCCGAGAGGCATGCGGAATTCGGCCGTGTGGATGTGCTCCCGACGCCCACGTCCACAGAGGGTGAGCGGTTTGTGAACGTAGTCTCGGTCACCTTCAGCGCGTTCGATCCCTTCGTCGAAGTTGTCGAGGAGAGTGATCCCCGAGCGGTGAAGTACACCTACGTCGGCCTGCAAAGCACCTCGCTCGATGATCTGCCCACCGACACCCAGCAGCAACGACTACAAGCGGCCTTCAACGCTGGAGTCCACGCCGTCATCAACTCACGCGACCTCATGCGCTGGCGCGACGCCATGATGATGCTGAGCCGTGACCCGCAGTTCGCGGACTCGGCTGTCGCGGCCTACGCCCGCGACATGCGGGCCGGCATGAAAGTTACGGACTCACACGTGCGTGACTTGACCTCTGCCTTCGGGCGGATGAGCTCAGGTCACGCGATCGTGGTGCTGACCATGACACAGCTCGTGCACCTCGTGGCGGAGCAGTCCCTAGTCCTGGTGGACGAGCCCGAGGCCCACCTGCATCCGCCACTGCTGGCTTCCTTCATGCAGGCGCTGTCTAGCCTGTTGGCTGCCCGCAACGGTGTCGCCGTAGTCGCTACACACTCGCCTGTCGTCCTTCAGGCGATGCCGCAGTCCTGCGTGTACAAGCTGATCCGCCAGGGCAGGAGCAGCCGCGTTGAGCGCCCGCTGATTGAGACTTACGGTGAGAACGTGGGCGTGCTGACCCACGAGGTATTCGGGCTGGAGGTGATGGAGTCCGGCTTCTACGCGGAGATCAGCAGAGCGGTGGCCACTCTGGACTCATACGAGGAGGTTGTCGCCCATTTCGATGGGAAGCTCGGCGGAGAGGCAAAAGGACTGGTCCGGATCCTCCTCGCAGAGAAGACGGATGGGCCCCTTTGATGTGGCCCCTCAGGATCCCCATGCGTAAGGCGAGTGACAGCTACCGGGCATGCGTCGCCCGCAGCACCACGGCGGAAGGGCGGCGTGAGCGGTTACTCAAGGCGGCCGACACCGTACAGAAAGCTGGTCAGGCGCTGCGCGCGGCTGCGGCTGACAGGAAACTGCACGACCTTGACACGAAGGGCTTTACGGTCCCCGAGATTGCTGGTGGCGCCTTCGTGGATTGGGCGTACGATAATGGCATGCAGACCGTCGAAGGACGGGTGATCCGCGACGAGCTGATGGCCGCTCCGCCCAACGAACGGTGCCCGTTATGCCGACAAGGCACCGTCCGCCAGCTCGACCATTTCATGCCGAAGAGCCTCTTCCCGGCACTGTGTGTAGATCCGCTCAACTTAGTCCCCGTCTGCGAGCGGTGTAATCTAATAAAGGGCAATAAACGTCCGGACAGCGTCGAGAACACGCTCCTGCACCCTTACATCGACCGAATATCCCACGAGGGCTGGCTGGACGCACGAACGGTCCATGATTCCGGCACCCTGCAACTGCGCTTCTTCGTCAGCCCACCGGCTTCCTGGGATGCCACACTCATCGCCCGGGTCAAAAACCACTTCACGCTCTTCCGGCTCGGAGCGCGCTACGCCATCGAAGCCAACCGCGCGATCACAGATATGACGTACGGCATCGACAGGCAGCGCAAACGCGGTGGCGCACGCATGGTTCGCGCCTACCTCCAAGAGCAAGCAGAGACCCGGTTTGCTGTCGACCTCAACAGCTGCGAAGGCGTCACCTACCGGACACTCGCAACCGACGACCTCTACTGCCACGGTCCCTCAATGCAAGACACCTCTAACTTAGTGGGCCCGGAAATGAGGAAGTGAGTATGGCGTCGGGCTGCGGCGAGTCGGTAGCTTCCCTGAGGTCGACCCTCGAAAGCTCAGAAGTCATCTCATTTGGTCGGTCGGTAGGTTGCCGTTCATGGTTGGGACCGTCGGGTGGCTGTTGCCAGATGAGTTACGGGAGTTGCACCAGCTTGGGGTTCCGGAGGTGCCCTGGCGTCCTCTGGGTGGCCCAAGGTCGCAGCGGGAGAGCGGATGACGTGTGCAGGGCCGTCGCCAACCATGCACAGCGGTAAGGCCGTTGTCGGTCCTACGGTTTAGTCTTCGGCCATGCGACCGCCTCTTGAACACGAGCTGCGTGATGCGCTCGTACAGAACTTGGAGTTGATCGAGCCGGGCCTCCGGCCGGTGCAATTCAAGGAGTACCCCCTGCCCAACGCGCACGGCACCAAGGGCAGCATCGACATCTTGGCTCGTGACCGCCACCAGATGTGGGTGGTCATCGAGCTGAAGCGGTCGCGCTCCAGCGCACGCCAAGCCCTGCACGAGGTGAACAAGTACACCGAGCTTCTCTGTCGGGAGAGGAATCTCGCACCTGACCGTATCCGAGCTGTGATCGTGGCATTGCCGGACGACTGGGAGGAACTACTGACAGCCGTCAGCCACGCGGCGCGCGATTGGAGTCATGATCTTCGCGGCTACCGGCTCCTCCTAGATGGTGACGGTCACCCCGTCGGAGCCGAGCGGGTGCAGCTACTGCCTCGGGCGTTCGAGCCCCGCATCACCCCCATTCACAACCTTTTCTTCTTCACTACGGAGGAACAACGCCGGCATGGCTGGCGCGTCATCAGCAAGGTTGCAGACGATCTTGGGGCGCTGGACCTGCTTGCGGCGGACTTCGATCGAGTCGCGGAGAAGCAACGCATTCCTGCACCCTTCGGCCTGTACCTGGCGGTAGGCCGGGTCAACGAGGCACGCGCATCAGCGGACCTCCTGAGGGGTTACGACGGGCCGGAGCCGTTTGCCGCCGAGCACCCTGCTGAGTACCTGGCCCTGTCCGCGATCTGCAACCGCCTTGCCCGCAGCGAGATGCGCGGTATGAACATGGAAGGTGCTCTACCGGGGCTGCTGAACAATCTCGCTGACGATCCCCACTGGGCCATTCGAGACTTCCGAGGCACCGGAGCCTTCGATGACACGGCGGCCTTCGAAGAGCGGGACCTGTTCCGATTCCTCACCGGGGGCGATCGAGGTGACAGCCAGCTTCTCTACACAGGCTCCGCAAGCCCGCAGGTTACGAGCCGCTGGGAAGGGTTCCGGAAGGAGATCCGACAGAGTTTGGCTGGCAACCAGGAGTGGGAGTTGCTGGTTGATGGTTGGCTCGATGAGGCGAGTGGGAGGGTCGGGGACGGAGATGTCGGGCTACACATCTACAACCCCTGCAACCTCCTGCAAGCGATCATCCACGGGTGGCCGGATCGGATGGAGGAGTTCCTGCCCATGGTCATGGGCGAAGCCGTATCCGATCAGGGACAGCCGAGCTCAGTGCGTGGTGCCTTGTGCTGGAACGGGCGAGGTATGTCGCTCCCCGAGGCAGTACGGCTCGTCCATCGGGACCCCCTGTTCCTGATGAGCAACATGTATGGCGGGACCGTGTGGGAGCGTGACCAAGAACTGCTGGACCTCCTCGGGCTTCAGTACGTGCTCTTGGAGAAGATTGGCCCCAGCCGTGGCAAGGCATCTGCGATCGACGAGCGGCGCATCTGGGCGCGACACGAGCGGGGTGTTCGCGCCTACTCCTCACTCGCACACCCCTATGCGTACGCACAGGCGTACGCAGACATAGCAGCCGACGGCGAGATCGTCTCCGTCGCGCAGTACCTCAACAGGCATCCTCGTGAGGTGGAATTGGTGGCCAGGGAGTACCGTTCCTTCGTTCATGCCGTTTAGCGGACAACGGTCGCGACCGAGCCGATCGCGACACTGAGGGTCTCGGTGACGCGTTGCCGGTCGGGTGTGTCGCTCCCTCGTCGTGCGAAGGCCGTGACTGCAGGGGAAGTTGGGAGTCATGGCGGAGAAGCGACGGACGTTCGATCCGGAGTTCTGCGAGGGGGCCGTATGCATTGTGACGGAGACCGGCAAGCCGATCGCCGAGGTCGCGAAGGACCTGTGCATCAACGAGACCTCCCTGGCCAGCCGTGTCGCGGGCCCGCCGAGCTGAGACGGCGCCGGCCGGTGAGTGGCGAGCTGGAGCGGCCGCGGCGGGAGAATGCTCAGCTCAAGCGGGACAACAAGGAACTGGTCATGGAGCATGATGTTCAAATGCTGCATGGTCCTGTGGGTGAAGTAGCCGAGGCGGACCCGTTGATCGGCGGCCTCCGAAGTAACCTTCCTCGACTCAACGGGCGTCACGTCCTCGCGAAATCGGATGCACGTGTCCCTTGACCTCTGGTGCCCAGTCCACCAGTGCACGTTTTTTAACGCCCGCCCGTTATGACCACTGTCCCGTCGGGGTGGACCAGTTCCGAACTGCCCCCCGCGTGCCTGAGCGAGCGCGGTCCTGGCGCGCCCGGGGAGAGTGACCGGCAGGTCGGCGCCGAGGAGGAGACGCCGACGGCTGACTAGACACCCCGCCTGGACGAGCGCCCTGCCGTCCACAGGAACCGGCAGGGCTCTCGCGGTCGTACGAGCGTCATACGCCCCGCCTCGACGAGGCCAACCCGACGAGCCCCGACCACGCCTCCCGCGACACCGTAACGACGGGCCCGGCGGCGGCCTTGGAGTCCCGGACGTGCACAACTGCCGTAGCAGCCGCGATCTCTACACAATCGCCGCCCTCAGTTCCGCTGTAGCTGCTCTTGAACCAGGCGAGGCCGGAGGCGTCGGTCGAGGACCCAGCGTTGTTCATAGCTCTCCCAGCAACCCTTCGACGAACTCCAGTGACTCTCGCGGACTGAGAGCCTGTGATCGGATAATCCCATAGCGGGCGGCGGCGAGACCCGCCCGTTCGGGGTCGGTCTGAAGGGTGCTGGTTCCCTCCGCCTCGGCGTACACGAAGGCCTTGCCGTCTTTGCGCCTGACGACAGTGAACGGCCCGTTCACGCCCGCGTTGTCCTCGCACTCGGTCGGCATAACCTGGATTTCGACGTTCCGCTTCTGCCCGATCAGGAGGAGGTGCTCCAACTGACCCCGCAGCACTTCCTTTCCGCCGTACCGGTGCCGCAACACCGACTCGTCCATCACGAAGCTCAGCAGCGGCGAGGGCCGCCGGTCGAAGATGTCCTGTCGGGCCAGCCGTGCGGCCACCCGTTGCTCGATCGTCTCCTGGTCCAGTGGCGGACGACGCATGTCAAGCAGCGCCCTCATGTACTCCTCGGTCTGGAGCAACCCCTTGACCACAAGGGCGTCGTACGACAGCAGCTCAATGGCCTCCTTCTCCAAGGCCGCCATCCCTTGAAAGAACGCCGGATACTGGGCCCGCTCCACCTGCTCCTTCCACAGGCACAGCAACCCGCTCGCCCTCAGCAGCTCATCCGCCCGCTCGATCGTCCGAGGCGACGGAATCCTCCGCCCCTGCTCGAACGACGCGATCGTGGACGCCGAATAGCCGAGCTGCCTTCCGAACTCCTCCCGCTCCATGCCCTCACGCACCCGCAGCGTCTTCATGGTCTGCCCGAACGCCGTGACGACGCCGCGTCCGGCATCACCTTCCGGCCGTTGTCCGCCCCCGTCGTCGTTCTCCCAACCGTCCGCGAGACTTACGACCGCCTCGCTGTCACTGACTGGCGTCCCCTCGGCCCCCGTCGCCGTACTCGCCGTAACATCCGTCATCGACCACCGCCTCCCCGGCCCAACGTCCCCGCAGGGAACGCCGTAACGCCGCGCGCCTCGTACTCGTACCGACACCGCGCGTACAGCCGGTCAGCGTCGGTGCGTCACCACTGGTCACGCTACGCCACCAACGGGACCGTTAACGGCATGACGACCAAGCCCGACAGCCCCACCGCCCCCGCTCAACTCACCCCTCACACTCCGTACTTGATCTCCGCCTCCGAAGCGCGCGGCGACCGCACCTTCGAGATGCGCTTCACCTCCACACCCCGCGGTGCCCGACTCGCACGCCGACTGACGGCCGTACGCCTGGACGCGTGGGGCATCCCGTACGACGCAGCACCCCACGACGAGATCGTGCTGATCGTGGCCGAGTTGACCGCGAACGCCGTGCGGCACGGCCACGTTGCCGGTCGCGACTTCCACCTCCGCGTGTACGCGCCGGCCGACAGCCGCACAGTTCGTGTCGAGGTCACCGACACTCGCGCCGAACGCGTCCCTCGGCGTCCCGCCGTCGCCGACATCGCTCGTGGCGAAGAGACGGGCCGCGGGTTGCTCCTCGTATCGCATCTGGCTGCGTGCTGGGACTGGCAATCGCGCTCCGACGGTCCGGGCAAGACTGTCTGGGCGGAGTACGTTCTTCCTGGGAGAACCGCTGCTGCGGCGAACGGTATGAGCGCCGGTTAGCACGGCTTCGAAGCCGATCGTTCTCGTGCCGCCTGACGATGTGCCGACCTGCTGGAAGCGGACGGTCCGGTTGGAGCGCATCCAGGTGGCGTCGGCGTGGTCGGACGCGTCGTGGTCTTCGGGCGGTGAACCTGTCCGGGCGGATGCCACACGCGACGGTGGGCCTAACCGCCCACCGCCCATCGCGCTGCTGCGACCACGCTCAACAGCAGGGCGGGAAGTATCCACCACCACGGCATGGCCCTGCGCACCGAAGGCACCAGCCACAGCGCCGCCGCGGCTCCGGCTGCCGCGATGGTGACGACGCACGACATAACGATTCCGGCGTAGGCATCGTCGTCCCAGGTGCCGGACGGCGTGATGGTCAGGGCCGTCCAGCAGAAGTACGCGGCGATGAGGGTGAGCAGGGTGAGGGGTACGGCGAGGACCACGCGGAGGCAGCCGCGGTCGTCGTCCACGTGGGAAGGGCTGGTCATCAGCGCAGTGCGTTCCTTGCCTCGTCCAGATTGTTCGCGAACCCACGCCCGTATGACTGGGCGTCGTCGGTCTCCCAGTACGGCCCGCCGTTGTAACGCGCGGCGAGCTCCTGGAACTGGGCGGGTGTCATCTCCTCGGCCGGCACATCGGCGAACTCGCTCTCCGCCGAGCTGGGCCAGGTACTCCGAAGCGATGAAGATGTTCTGCGCGGGGTCCTGCAGGGCTGTTTCCACCGTGCCGCGCTGCTGGTCGGTGAGGTGTTCGGGGTCGTAACCGAGGACCTCGGCGCCCCGTCGCACCTGGATGGCGATGGGGCCCATGGACGTGTTGTCCGGGTCACCGCCGAGTCGCCAGGGCAGGCTCTCAGGAGCGATGGGGCTCAAGGGAGAGTCCGCCTGTTCGCGGATGGTGTCGGTCATGTCGTCCAGGATGCCGGGCTGTCCGCCGACCTCCTGCCACGCGATTCCGGCGACCATGTCCGGCGGCAGCCCCGAATTCCGTGCCGCGGCCTTGATGATCTCCTTGTTGGCCGCTATCCACGGGCCGACCCTCATGGAGAAAACCCGTGATCTCGATCAGCAGATTCGCGTTGCCATTGATCGACTCGGCCTTGGCGACCAGGGAACCGGTAGCCGGGCGACGGCCCCGCCGCCGCTGTCTGCCGGCAGCTGATCGATCTGCATGCCGGTCTGCTGACGCGCCAGGGCGTCGGCCTTCAACTGGGCCCATTCCTCGTCGAAAGACAACCTGTTCCCCCTCCAAGCCCGTCACCTCGAACGGCCAATCGATCATGCCATTGGAGTGACGCGTACCGGAACCTCGCCACTCCGCCCGGGGGCTGGTTCGCACACCGTCTTGGCCAGTTGCGCACAACCTGGTTCGCGTGCAGGGGCGTTGGAGCGTTGACGGGCCGGTGACGGGTTATCTGCCCAGCTCGGTACCGGCACGCGGGATCCCGCGACTCGGTCGTGCGCGACGTTCTTTAAAGCCTTTGGGGAAACAACCAGACCCACCAAACCCGGCCTGGGCGTACGCGAGTTGGGGCGCCACTCGTTCGAGTGATGGGACCGTCAGTGGGTCGCGCGGGTGGGGTACGGTCGCCGCACACAACCGCAAACAGAGAACGGCCCCCGGCAGGACTGCAATCCCGGCGAGGGCCTGACCAACCAGGAAGATACGAGCTTCCCAATGGCTGATCCGCAGTCTAACGCGGCCCTGCCCGCGTACCCGTCGCCCGAGCACTCGCCGCCCGCGCCTCCGGAACTCCCGCCGGACGCGCCCCGCGCCGGAGTTCTCCACGTACGGCACCGCCACACCGAGCGCTACACCGTCGTCGGCAACCACCTCGCCCAGCACCCCCGCCTCTCCGCCACGGCGATCGGTATCGGCGTCCACATCCAGTCCCTGCCGGATGGTGCCTCGGTCACCATCAAGGCGCTCACCCTGCGCTTCCCGGAGGGCGAGGTGACGATCGGCAGGGCGTTGCGCGAGCTGGAGGCGGCCGGGTATCTCGTCCGCCGCCGGGTGCCGCTCGGGGGTGGCCGTATCGCCACGCGTACGTTCTTTCTCGATCGTCCGGGGGTGGCCGTTCGAGCCTCGGTGCGGGGCAGCGGGTCGGAGGCTGTCGCCGCGCCTGCCCCGTCCCCCGCCTCGCAGGATGAGGCCGAGCCTCGTCCTGCTCCTGCTCCTGCTCCTGCTCCGGCGCCGGTGGCTGTTCAGGGTCTGGCGGAGGGCTCGCGGCCTGACTCACCGACGACTTCTGTACGTACGAGGAACGCTTGCCCCGAACCCGTGACCTTGCCCGACGGACCGGCGGCCGACCTGCTTGCGCGGCTACGTCTCGCCGACGCCCGGCTGTTGTTGTCCGAACGGGACGTTCAGCGGCTCGCGCCCGCTGTCGAGTCCTGGCTAGCGCGTTCCGCGACGCCGGACCAGATCACCCGCACGCTCACCGCGGGCCTTCCGTCCGAGGCCGAGCTCATCCGCAATCCGGCCCGGCTCCTCGAATACCGCCTGACCACCCTTCTCCCACCGCCGTTGCCGCCGGGACCTGCCCGTACGGCGACGGTGACGTCCCCATCGCAACCCGTACCGCTGGTCACCTGCGACGGCTGTGAACGCGCCTTCCGCTCGCAGGATCCGCACGCACTCTGCCGGGAGTGCAGGGAACGCCACGGCCGACACGAGGCCGAACCCGTCGACTCGGCCGCCTGAGCCGGGTAACGGCGGTGAGGACTTGTGCGGGTGGACGTTCGAGGTTCGGCGGTGTGGTGAGGGTGTGCTTTCCAGCGGGGCGTCGGCGGTACGGGCGGTGCAGGTGAGCCGACTTCGACGCCGAGTTCTCGCCCCCGGAGGCGGCCGCGCGCGCCGCAGCCGCCTGTGTGAGGGAGGCGGGACTCACCTCCGACCAGGCAAGGTCTCCTCGACGTCTTCGCCGAGGAGCTGTCTTCCTGGCCTTCGTTACTTCAGCCCGATCTCCGCGCAGTCCGCCGCGTACTTGGGAGTGCAGATGTCCTTGACGGTGTAGACGCCGTCCCGGATCACCGTCTCCTTGATGTTGTCCTTCGTGACGGCGACCACCGGGACCAGGTTGGACCGGATGTCCTTCTCTGTCGGGCTGTCGACGGCGTCGGGGGTCAGCGCGTCGAACTCGAGTGAGCGGCCCTGGACCTTGGCCACGGCCAGCTCCGCCGCGTTGTGCGCCTCCAGCAGGAACGGCTTGTAGACGGTCATGTACTGCTCGCCGGAGACGATCCGCTGGAGCGCGGCCAGATCCGCGTCCTGGCCGGTCACCGGCGGGATCTTGCTCGCTCCGGCCTCCTTCAGGGCTTCGATGACAGCGCCCGCCATGCCGTCGTTCGCCGAGTAGACGGCGGCTATGTTGTCGAGGCCGAGGGTCTGGATCGCCTTCGCCATGTTCGCCTTGGCGACCGACGGCAGCCACTCCTTGGTGTCGTACTGCTTGGCGATGATGACGTTGCCGTCCAGCTCGCTGAGCGCGCCCTGCTTGAAGAGGGCCGTGTTCGGGTCGGCGAGCGAGCCGTTCATCATGACGATCTTGCTGGTCTTGGATTCCTCGCCGAGTGCCCCGACGATGGCGCGGCCCTGCACCTGGCCGACGAGCTCGTTGTCGTGCGAGACGTACGCGTCGATCGGGCCCTGAGCGAGCCGGTCGTAGGCGATGACGGGGATGTCCGCGTCCTTGGCCTTCTGGACGTCCGACGCGATGGCCTTGGCGTCGACCGAGTCCACCAGGATCACGTCCACCTTGGCGTCGATCATCTGCTGGAACTGTTGGCTCTGCTTGGCCGCGCTCGCGCCGGCGTTGGCGTAGCGGACCGTGCCCTTCTTGTTGGTGAGGGAAGCGACCTTTTCCTTGATGAGGGGATAGTCGAACTTCTCGAAGCGCCTCGTGTCCTTGTCGGGCAGCAGGAGACCCACCGTGATGTCGTCGCCCTTCTTCGGGCTCACGGAGCTGCTGCTCCCGGCTATGCCCTCGATGGCGCCGCACCCGGCGAGCATCAGGGTCGAGGTGGAAACGGCCACGACGAGGGGGAAACGACGTGCGGCGGAGCGGAGGATGGGTGAAGCGTTCACTGCAGGTGCCTTCCGGGGCTAGAGAGCAGCCTGGTGACCAGGTGGTGAAAGCCAACGCGTAAGCGCGTTCAGCGTCAAGGGTTCCAGTTAACGAGATCGCAACAGCAATCATGTGTAACACCCGTCGGCGCCAGGCCCGTCAGCGCCAGGCCCGTCGGCGCTCGTCCTGCAAGTTCCGGCGGATGACGTGCACTTGTCGGTCTGCCTTGCCGGGCCTGCTTGCCGGTCCACCTTGTCGGTCCGCCTTGTCGGTCGGTGACAGCTCAGTCTTGGCTGCCGGTCGCCGCCGCTCCGGACTCTCGGCAAATCCAAGTCATCCGGTCCCGGGTTCCGTCGACGGTTCAGTCGGTGGAACCCGGGGATTCAGGCGTGCGCGGTCGTCCCGGTGGGGCTCCGTCAGCCCTGTGGCTGGACGATGTTGACCATCCACGGGATGCCGAAGCGGTCCGTGCACATGCCGAACACGTCGCCCCACATCTGCTTGTCGAGCGGGACGGAGACGGAACCGCCGGCGGACAGCTTCTCCCAGTAGCCGCGCAGTTCGGTTTCGTCGTCGCCGCTGAGGCTCACCGAGAAGGTGTTGCCCGGCGTGTGTTCCATGCCGGGCGGGTTGTCCGCGCCCATCAGAGTGAAGCCGCTCGGCGTCTCCAGCATGCCGTGCATGATCTTGTCCGCGTCCGGGGTGCCCGGCTGGCCGAACTCCCCGTAGGTGTTGAGCTTGAGGGTGCCGCCGAAGACCTCCTTGTAGAACTCCATCGCCTGCCGGGCGTCGCCGTCGAAGCTGAGATACGGGTTGAGGCGTGAGGCCATCAATACCTCCCGAAGTGATCGAAATGCTCGAAATGAGCTGAACTGTCGGACGGACGCAGACTAGCGCGGGCCCCTGACAACGGCCCGGCGTGTGGGCGTCGAGCGGCGTCGCGTCGCGTCGTCGACAGGGGCACGGCCTCGGTACGGCCGACCGCTCGATTGGCCGGAAGCTGTCAGGGAACCGTCAGGTCAGTTCGATTGAGTGCCTCTCAGCTGCCCCTGTCCCGTCCTCCCCGACCGAGGAGAGAAGAGACATGAACGACCGCCGCATCCGGCCCGACGGCCGCGCTCGGTACCGCGTCACCAGCGGCGAGTTGGGCTCGTACGACGAAGGCCCCTACGCCGACCGGGAGTTCACGCCGCAGCCGCTGCACGACCGGGTCGAGGCGGTGGTCGTCGGTGGTGGGTTCGGCGGGCTGCTCGCCGGGGCTCGGCTGCGGCAGGCCGGGGTCGCGTCGGTCCGGTTGATCGAGAAGGGCGGGGACTTCGGCGGCACCTGGTACTGGAACCGGTACCCCGGCATCCACTGCGACATCGAGGCGTACGTGTCGTCGTCGGTGGCACGGAGTACGACGTCGACTGCGTCATCTTCGCCACCGGCTTCGCGGTCGGGGTGTCGGGACTGGTGTCCGGGCAGCTGCCGGCCTATGGACGTGGCGGTGTCGCCCTGCTGGACCGGTGGAAGGAGGGCGGCCCGCGTACCCTCCACGGCTTGTGCACCCACGGCTTCCCGAACCTCTTCCAGCTCGGGTCGCTGCAAAACGCCGCCGCGGTCAACTTCGTCCATGTCCTCGACGAACAGGCCACCCACATCGGTGCCGTCGTCGCCGAGGCGCGCAGGCGCGGTGCGCGGTGCGTCGAGCCCAGCGCCGATGCCGAGGCGGCCTGGGTGGCGACGATCCGCGAGAAGGCACCCGACCAGTACCGGTTCCGGTTCCATGTCGAGTGCACCCCGGGCTACTACAACAACGAGGGGCGCCCCCGGGAGCGCAGCGAACAGTTCGGCGACGGGCCCGTCGTCTTTCACGAACTGCTCGCCCGCCGGCGCGCGGAGGGCGGTACGGAGGACGTCCTCGTCGACGCCGACCGGAGCGGGCGGCTTCCCTAGGGCGCCGGGGCCGTTCCCAGGGAGCGTTCCGTCACGCGGGCCAGATGGCGGGCGAAGACCTCGCGGGTGTCCGGGGTGAGCGTGCGCAGGGCCACCAGGGCCGTGATCACGACGTCGCACAGTTCGCCCTGGACGTCGTCCCAGGTGTGGGTGACGCCCTTGCGCGGGTTCTGGCCGGTCGCCCCGATCACCGCCTGGGCGACCTCCCCGACCTCCTCGGAGAGCTTCAGCATGCGCAGCAGCAGGCCGTCCTGGTCGCCGTCGATCGGGCGGTTCGCCTCCAGCCACGTCCACAGCGCGTCGATGGAACTCCACAGGTCCGCGGTCGATTCCGCGGTCGTTTCGGCGGTCGTTTCGGCAGTCGTCGGGGGAGAGGTGGCCTGATCAGTCATGCGGGAAGCCTGTCACGCTGCCCGCGGAACACCAGGCCCCATGTCCCTCCTCGTCACTCGTCGAACGTCTCCTCGAACAGCGCCTGCTGCTCGCCCTCCTCCGTCTTCCGCAGCCGCCGGTTCCGCGCGCCCACGACCAGTGCCGTCACCAGTCCGGTCGCCGCGAACGCCGCCGGGACCATCCAGCCGCGGTTGACCGCGTGCCGCAGCGAGTGGTCCAGGGAAAGCCGGCCGGGGCCGGCGACGGCGAGGCCCGCCGCGGTCAGGCCCAGGGACGCCGCGTACTCGTAGCCGCCGCTCTGGTTGAAGAAGCCGTTCGGGGTGTGCACCGCGGCCGCACCCGCCATCGCACCGGCCGCCGCCGCACCGGCCGCCGGGGTCGCCAGGCCCAGGGCCAGCAGGGTGCCGCCGCCGGCCTCGGCCAGCCCGGCCGCCGCGGCGCTCTGCTTCCCGGGCGCGTAGCCGACGGACTCGAAGAACTGGCCGGTGCCCTCCAGTCCGTGTCCGCCGAACCACCCGAACAGCTTCTGCGTGCCATGCGCGGCCAGCACTCCGCCGGCGCCCAGCCGGAGCAGCAGCAGGCCCAGATCACGTCGGTCGTAAGAGCTCACGATGACTCCCGGTACTGACAGAAGAGGTGAAGAGGTAGGAACACCCCACGCGTTTCCACCGTCGCACCCCTCACACCCCCCGGCTCCGCCCGCCGTGCCGTTCGGGTGGCGCTCCCGCGACGGCGGTGTGACTCTGACTGCCATGACGATTCAGACAGCCAAGCTGAGCGACCCGGCCGTCCGCGCCTTCGTCACCGCCGTCAACGCCCACGACCGCGAGGCCTTCGTGAAGCTTCTCGCCCCTGGCGCGACCATGGCGGACGACGGGGCCGACCGCGACCTCGACGAGTGGATCGACCGTGAGATCTTCACCTCGCACGGCCACATGGAGGTCGACAACGAGTCTTGGGGCGGCCGTGCCCTCCTCGCCCGCTACAGCAACGACACCTGGGGCGAGATGCGCACCCGGTGGAGCTTCACGGTCGAGGACGACGGCAGGATCTCCCGCTTCGAGACCGGTCAGGCCTGAAAGCCTCGTACGGCAACTCGCAGAAACCCCTCGCAGAAGCCCCTCGCAGAAACCCCTTGCCCTAGAGTGCACTCCAACTCCTAGCGTGCTACGCCATGGAGACCACGCAGTCCACTGAGACCACGCAGAGCGCGCAGACCACCCGGACACTGGGCCGCACCGGCATCGAGGTCAGCCCCCTCGGCTTCGGCTGCTGGGCGATCGGCGGCGAATGGCAGGACGCGGACGGGCAGCCGCTCGGCTGGGGCAAGGTCGACGACGAGGAGTCCGTACGGGCGGTCCGGCGTGCCCTCGATCTCGGCGTCACCTTCTTCGACACCGCCGACACCTACGGCGCCGGGCACAGCGAGCGCGTCCTCGGCCGGGCGCTCGGCAAGCGCCGGGACGACGTGGTCCTCGCCACCAAGTGGGGCAACGTCTTCGACGAGGCCACCCGCACGCTCACGGGCGGCGACGACACCCCGGCCTACGCCCGCCGGGCCCTGACGGCATCCCTCGCCCGCCTGGGCACCGACCACGTCGACCTCTACCAGCTGCACCTCTCGGACGCCGACCCGGAGCGTGCCGCCGAACTGCGTGACACCTGCGAGGAGTTCGTGCGGGAGGGGCTGATCCGGGCGTACGCCTGGAGCACCGACGACCCGGCCCGTGCCGCCGTGTTCGCGGAGGGGGAGCACTGTGCGGCCGTGCAGCACGCGATCAACGTGCTGCAGGACGCGCCCGACATGCTCGCGCTGTGCGAGGAGTTGGACCTGGCGAGCATCAACCGCAGCCCGCTCGCCATGGGGTTGCTGACCGGCAAGCGGCACGGGGCCCTGGAGGCCGGTGACATCAGGAGCCGTCCGCCGGAGTGGCTGCAGGGGTTCGAGGAGGGCTCCGGTGCCGCTCCCGACTGGGTCGCCCGCGTCGACGCGCTGAGGGACGTCCTCACCAGCGGCGGCCGTACGCCCGCCCAGGGTGCCCTCGCCTGGCTGTGGGCGCGCAGCCCGCGCACGGTCCCGATTCCCGGCTTCCGTTCGGTCGCCCAGGCCGAGCAGAACGCGGGCGCCATCGAGAAGGGGCCGCTCACCGCGGAGCAGTTGGCGGAGGTCGAGCGCATCCTCGGGCGGTGAGCTGCCGCTCCGGCGGATCGACGCGGCAGCCGTTCCGCGCATCGGTGCGTACCCCGCAGCCCCTCGCGGGATCCACCCCCACCCGACGCGGTGGAACGGCTGCCGCCACCCCCCTCGGGTGCGGTTGTGGAATCCGGTTCCTCCAAGTGTGAAGCTCTCGTGGAGGAGATGAAGAGCATAAGGCTTCCACCGGCACTTATGGTGCGGAGTCTCGAATTCCGGTTGTGCAGGTTGTGCTCAGCCGCGGCCCACGTACGGCATCGTCGTCGCCAGTACCGTCGCGAACTGCACGTTCGCCTCCAGCGGCAGCTCCGCCATGTGCCGCACGGTCCGCGCGACGTCGGCGACGTCCATCACCGGCTCGGGCGCCATCTCCCCGTTGGCCTGAAGCGCCCCGGTCCGCATCCGCTCGGTCATGTCGGTCGCCGCGTTGCCGATGTCGATCTGCCCGACCGCGATGCCGTACGGGCGCCCGTCGAGGGACAGTGCCTTGGTCAGCCCCGTCAGCGCGTGCTTGGTCGCGGTGTAGGCGACGGAGTGCGGCCGGGGTGTGTGCGCGGAGATGGAGCCGTTGTTGATGATCCGGCCGCCCGGCGGGTCCTGCTCCTTCATCTGCCGGTACGCCGCCTGCGCGCACAGGAACGCCCCGTTGAGGTTGGTGTCCACCACGTGCCGCCAGGCGTCGTACGGCAGTTCCTCGACGGGCACCCCGCCCGGCCCGAAGGTCCCCGCGTTGTTGAAGAGCAGGTCGACGCGCCCGAAGCGGTCCACGGTGGCGGCGAACAGCGCGGCCACGTCGTCCGGCTGTGAAACGTCGGTGCGTACGGCGATCGCGGCGGCCGCGGCGCCCTCGGTGCCGTTGGGCGCCAGCGCCGCCGTCCCCTCCAGCGTCTCCGTCCGGCGGCCCGCCAGCGCCACCGACCAGCCCGCTCGCAGCAACTCCACGGCGACCGCGCGGCCGATGCCGGAGCCGGCGCCGGTCACCACCGCGATCCTCGAATCCTTCGCAGTTCGCATGGCATTCATGGGCCCGCAGCGTACGGGAGGGGCCGGACGGGGGCCGCCGTACGGAACTCATCCGTCCGCCATCTGAGTGTTGTGTACGTGCCAATCGGATGTCGTCCCCGGCCACTCCAATGGCTCCTGCACTCACCAGTCAGGGGAGGACCGGATGACACTCGACACCCACCCGTCACAGCACGCCCCCGAACTTCGCGCCGTCGCCCGCCACGTGAACCGCCGCCGCTTCCTGACCGTCACCGGCGCGGCCGCCGCGCTCGCGTTCTCCGTGAACCTGCCCGCCGCCGGCACGGCGAGCGCCGCCGAGCTCGACGCCGCGAGGATCACCGAGAACCCCTTCACCCTCGGCGTCGGATCGGGCGACCCGCTGCCCGACTCCGTGCTCCTGTGGACCCGGCTCGCCCCCGCCCCGTACCAGCCCGACGGCGGACTTCCGGCCGAACGCGTCCTGGTCCACTGGGAGGTGGCCCACGACGAGAGATTCCGCCGGATCGCCAGACGCGGCACGGCCGTGGCACACCCCGAGTTCCACCACACCGTCCACGCCGAGGTCGCCCACCTCGCCTCCGGCCGCGTCTTCTACTACCGCTTCCGCGCGGGCAGTTGGATCAGCCCCGTCGGCCGCACCCGCACCGCACCGGCCCCCGGCAGCCGCACCTCGGCGCTCACCTTCGCCGCCGTGTCCTGCCAGGCGTACACCGACGGCTACTTCACCCCGTACGGCCATCTCGCCGCCGAGGACGTCGACGTGGTCTTCCACCTCGGGGACTACCTGTACGAGTACGCGGTCAACTCGGTGGGCGGCTACCGGAACTACACCGACCGCACCCTCCCCGCGGTGTTCAACCGCGAGACGGTCACCCTGGAGGACTACCGCCTGCGCTACGCCCTCTACAAGTCCGACCCCGACCTGATGGCCGCGCACGCCGCGCACCCCTTCGTCGTCACCTGGGACGACCACGAGACCGAGAACAACTACGCCGACGAGATCCCCGAGAACAGCGTCCCGCCGGAGGAGTTCCTGCTGCGCCGCGCCGCCGCCTACCGCGCCTACTGGGAGAACCAGCCGCTGCGCCGCCCGCAGCAGCCCGCGGGACCGGACATGCGGCTCTACCGGCGTCTGCACTGGGGCCGGCTCGCCCAGTTCGACGTCCTCGACACCCGTCAGTACCGCTCCGACCAGGCCTACGGCGACGGCCTCGACCTGCCCGGCCCCGAGATCGACGACCCGGCACGCACGATGACCGGCGAGACCCAGGAGCGGTGGCTGCTCGACGGCTGGCGCGACTCACGGGCCCTGTGGAACGTCGTACCGCAGCAGGTGAACTTCTCGCAGCGCAAGCTCGACCTGACCGACCCGGCACGGCTGTCGATGGACGCCTGGGACGGCTACCGGGCCTCGCGCCGCCGGATCCTCGACGGGGCCAAGGCGGCCGGCATCGACAACCTGATGGTCCTCACCGGTGACGTGCACGTCGCGTACGCCTACGACATCAAGGACGACTTCGACGACCCCGCCTCCCGCACCCTGGGCACGGAGATCGTCGGATCGTCGATCTCCAGCGGCCGGGACGGCGCCGACAAGCCCGCGACCTGGGACACGTACACCCGGGCCAACCCGCACATGAAGTTCTACAACGGGCTGCGCGGCTACGTGACCGTCGAGCTGGGCCGCGAGCGGGCCCGGGCCGACTTCAGAAGCGTGCCGTACGTGACCAGGCCCGGGGCGCCGATCGCGACGGCCGCGTCCTTCGTGACCCAGGTGGGGGAGCAGGGGCTCACGCCGGCGTGAGCCCGGCCGCCGGCTCCACCGGCTCCACCGGGTCCTCGCCGGGATAGCGGACGCCGACGCGCTCCCGTATCGCGTCGAGCGTCCGCATCACCGCGAGGGTGCCGTCCAGCGGGACGAGCGGGGACTCGGTCTCGCCGGCCCGCAGGGCGCGCATGACCTCCAGGGCCTCGTGCCGGAGGCTGCCCCGGGGACCGTCCGCCGGGTCGGCGGCGAACTCCTGCGGGTCGCGGCCGTCGCGGTGCAGCACGAACCGGTCGGTGTGGAAGAAGCCGTACGGGATGTCGATGCGGCCCAGCGAGCCCGTGACGGATGCGGTGGTGGCCGTGCCGCCGATGACGGAACAGTGCACCGAGGCGAGCGCGCCGCCGTCCCAGGAGAGCAGCGCGCTCGTCTGCAGGTCGACGCCCTCGTCGGACAGGGTGGCGCGTGCCGCGATGTCCGACGGCTCGCCGAGCAGCAGGTGGGCGAAGGACACCGGGTAGACGCCGAGGTCGAGCAGCGCGCCGCCGCCCTGCTGCGGGTCACGCAGCCGGTGGGTGGGCGGGAAGGGACCGGCAAGCCCGAAGTCGGCCTGCACATTGCGTACTTCGCCGATCGCGCCGTCCCGCACCAGGTCGGCGAGGCGCCGGATGAGCGGGTTGCAGTACATCCACATGGCCTCCATCAGGAAGCTCCCGCGCTTCCTCGCCAGCGCGACCAGTTCCTCGGCCTCGCGGGAGTTCAGCGTGAACGCCTTCTCGCACAGGACGTTCCGCCCGGCCTCCAGACACAGGCCCGCGGCCGCGCGGTGTGCCGAGTGCGGGGTGGCGACGTACACGACGTCGACGTCCTCGTCCCGCGCGAGCGCCTCCCAGCCGCCGTACGCGCGCGGGATGCCGAACCGCTCCGCGAACGCCTTCGCCGACTCCTCGGTCCGCGAGGCCACCGCCACGACCTCCGCGTCCGGCAGATCCACCAGGTCGGCGGTGAACGCCGCCGCGATCCCGCCCGTCGCCAGGATCCCCCAGCGCACCTTCTGCTCCGTCATCCCGGCCCCACCCTCGCTTCACCGCACCTCGGCACTCTGTACGAGCTGAGAGCATAGGCGGCGGATCACTCGGAGAGGGAGGGGCACATGCCCGAGCACGGGGCGTCGACACCGGACACGTCACAGGCAGCGGCACCCGGCACGGACATCCCGGTCCGGGCGGTGCGCCGCACCGGCCTGCTCGTCACCTTCGTCCTCGGCGGCCTCACCGCCACGCCCCCGCTGGCCATGGACATGTACCTTCCCGCGCTCCCGGAGGTCACCGACTCCCTGCACGCGACCGCCGCGACCGTCCAGCTCACGCTCACCGCCTGCCTGATCGGCATGGCGCTCGGACAGATAGTGGTCGGCCCGATGAGCGACAAGTGGGGCCGCAGACGCCCCCTGCTCGTCGGACTCGTCATCTACGTCGCCGCCACCGCCGTGTGCGCCTTCGCGCCCACCGTCGAGCTCCTGGTCGCCTTCCGGCTGGCCCAGGGCCTCGCCGGCGCGGCCGGGATAGTGATCGCGCGGGCCGTCGTACGGGACATGTACGACGGCGTGGCCATGGCCCGCTTCTTCTCCAACCTCATGCTGATCTCCGGGGTCGCCCCGATCGCGGCGCCGCTCGTCGGCGGGCAGATCCTGCGGGTGACGGACTGGCGCGGGGTGTTCGTGGTGCTGACGGTCATCGGGGCCGCGCTCACGGTCCTCGTCTGGCTGCGGCTGCCCGAGACCCTGGCACCGGCCGACCGGCACGGCGGCGGCTTCGGCGAGGCCGTGCGCTCCATGCGCGCCCTGCTCGCCGACCGTGTCTTCTCGGGCTACGTCCTCACCGGCAGCTTCGCCTTCGTCGTCGTCTTCGCCTACATCTCGGCGTCGCCGTTCGTCGTCCAGGAGATCTACGGCGCCTCCCCGCAGACCTTCAGCCTGCTGTTCGGCGTCAACTCCGTGGGGCTGGTGATCACCGGGCAGATCAACGGAAAGCTGCTGGTCGGCCGGGTCAGCCTCGACAAGGTGCTCGCCGTCGGCCTCGTCCTGCTCGGGGTCGCCGCGACCGCGCTGCTGCTGATGTCGGCGGGCGTGTTCGGCGAGGTGGGGCTCGTCCCGATCGCCGCCGGACTGTTCCTGGTGATGTCCGCGATCGCCCTGACCATGCCCAACGCCCAGGCACTGGCCCTGATGCGTGTCGAGCACTCGGCCGGCGCCGCTTCCGCGCTGCTCGGCACCTCGTCCTTCCTCATCGGCGCGGTCGCGGCACCGCTGGTCGGGATCGCCGGCGAGGACACCGCCGTACCGATGGCACTCGTCCAACTGGGTGCCGTACTGGTGGCGGGTGCCTGCTTCGTGGTTATGTGCCGTCCTTGGAACAGACGTGCGAGCGCGGAGGGAGCGGAGAGCTGAGCGCGCCGAGACTGCGCAGCGACACCCCGGAACGGGCCGGGCTCGACCCCGAGGAACTCCGACACCTCGTCCAGCACGTCCACGACCTCACCGCCGGCGAGCGCCCCTGGGCGGCGGGTGCCGTCGTGGTCGCCGGACGCGGCCCGGTGATCGCCGTGGAGGAGGCGGCGGGCTGGGCCGTCCGGTACGCCTCGTACGACCCCGCGACCGACCAGGGCGTGGAACTGCCGCGCAAGGCCCGCGTTCCCATGACCGTCGACACCCCCTTCGACCTGGCCTCCCTCACCAAGCTGTTCACGTCGGTCGCGGCCGTGCAGCAGATCGAGCGGGGCACGCTCGGCATCGACGCCCGCGTCGGCGCCTACCTCCCGGACTTCCGGGCGGCCGCCGAGCACGGCATCACCGTACGAGAGCTGCTCACCCACACCTCCGGCCTGCGGCCCGACCTCCCCCTGTACGAGCGTGCCGACGACGCGGAACGCCTGGCCATGCTGCGGGCGGAGCCCCCGATGGGCGTGCCCGGCACCTACACCTACTCCGACCTGAACCTGCTCCTGCTCCAGCACGTCCTGGAACGCATCACCGGCCGCACCCTCGACGTCCTCGTCCACGACGGCATCACCCGCCCCCTCGGCATGACGTCCACCGGCTTCGGCCCGAGTCCCGGCGCGGCCGCCACGGAGGACCAGCGCAGGCCGTGGGCCAAGGCGGACCGGGGGATGCTGAGGGGCGTGGTCCACGACGAGAACGCCTGGGCGCTGGGCGGCGTGGCCGGCCACGCGGGCCTGTTCTCGACCGGCCGGGACCTCGCCGTCTTCTGCCGTGCGTTACTCGCGGGCGGCGCATACGGCCCCGCCCGCATCCTCGGCCCGGACTTCGTGGAACTGATGCTGACCCCGCCGGGCCTGGGCTTCGCTCTCGACCAGCCCTGGTTCATGGGGGAGCTGGCGGGCAGGGGAGCGGCGGGCCACACGGGCTTCACGGGAACCTCGCTGGTGATGGACCAGGCGACGGACACGTTCCTGGTCCTGCTGGCGAACACGGTCCATCCCCGAAGACGGCCCCCGGACAGCAGACCGCGGGCGAGGGCGGCGACGTGGGTGGCGCGGGCGGTACGGGAGACGTAGGCGGGCGCCTGTCCGTCCGACCGCGGAGCCCCCGGCAAGGCCCGCACCGACACGCGGCGCCCATAGAATCGCCGGGTGAACGCCCCCGCACCCCCGGCCGCCGAAACCCTGCGCACCGCCCTCGCCGCCCTGCTCGACGGCCTCCCGCCCCGGCAGGCGGCACAGGCCGTCGACCGGCTGATCAGCAACTACCGGGGCGCCACCCCCACCAACGCCCCCATCCTCCGGGACCGCGCCGACGTGGCCGCCTACGCCGCCTACCGGATGCCCGCCACCTTCGAGGCCGTGCGCTCCGCGCTGGAGGCGTTCGCGCAGGCCGCCCCGGACTGGGCACCCGGCAGCCACGTCGACGTCGGCGGCGGCACCGGCGCCGCGACCTGGGCCGTCAGCGCCACCTGGCCCGGCGAGCGACCCGTCACCGTCCTCGACTGGGCCGAACCCGCGCTCGCCCTCGGCCGGGAGATCGCCGCCACCAACCCGGCGCTGCGCACCGCGCACTGGCAGCGCGCCCGCATCGGCTCGGCGCTCACCCTCGACAGCACCGACCTGGTCACCGTGTCGTACGTCCTCAACGAGCTCACCGCCCCCGACCGGGTCGCGCTCGTCGACGCCGCCGCGCACGCCGCCCGGGCCGTCGTCATCGTCGAACCCGGCACCCCCGACGGCTACGCCCGCGTCATCGAGGCCCGCGACCGTCTGATCGCCGCCGGATTCCGGGTGGCGGCGCCCTGTCCGCACAGTGCCGCCTGCCCCATCGTCCCGGGTGAGGACTGGTGCCACTTCTCGGCCCGGGTGAGCCGCTCCTCCCTCCACCGGCAGGTCAAGGGCGGCTCCCTCCCGTACGAGGACGAGAAGTTCGCGTACGTCGCGGCTGCCCGTTTCCCCGCTGCTCCGGCGGCCTCGCGCGTGGTGCGGCGGCCGCAGATCCGCAAGGGTCAGGTGCTTCTGGACCTGTGCGAGCCCGAGGAGCACCTGTCCCGCCGTACGGTCACCAAGCGCCACGGGGACCTGTACAAGGCGGCCCGCGACACGGACTGGGGCGACCCCTGGCCGCCGTGAGCTTGTCTCGCCCCCGCCGCCCCTTCCCGTCCCGTCCCTGGGGGCTGCGCCCCCAGACCCCCGTGTCGCGCTTCGCGCTCGTCCTCAAACGCCGGACGGGCTGAAAATCCAGCCCCTCCGGCGTTTGAGGAGCGGGGGTTTGGGGGCGGCGGGGGCGGGACAAGGGCGCCCGACGAGACGGGCCGTCTCATCTGCCTGCTACCGTCGGCACATGGTCAAGCAGCCCGTCCCCGACACCGCCCGCCGCAGCGAGAGGTCCCGCCGCGCCATCTACGACGCCGCCCTCGCGCTCGTCGCCGAGGTCGGCTACCCCAGGACCACCATCGAGGGCATCGCCGCCCGCGCCGGCGTCGGCAAGCAGACGATCTACCGGTGGTGGTCGTCGAAGGCGGACGTGCTGCTGGAGGCGTTCCTCGACCTGAGCGAACAGGCGGCGCGGGAGGCGGACCCGCAGGACGTGTACGTCATCCCGGACACCGGCGACCTCGCCGCCGACCTCAAGGCCGTGCTGCGGGCCACCGTCGACCAGCTCCAGGACCCCCGGTTCGACGCCCCGTCCCGCGCCCTGGCCGCCGAGGGCGTGGTCGACGAGCAGCTCGGCCGGGTCATGGTCGGCAAGCTCCTCGAACCGTCGCTCCAGCTGTACGTGGACCGGCTGCGCGCCGCGCAGGAGGCGGGGCAGGTCCGCCAGGGGATCGACCCGCGCATCGCCCTCGAACTCTTCGTCTCCCCGCTGGCGCAGCGCTGGCTGCAGTACACCGGCCCGATCTCGTACGAGTACACCGACACCCTGGTCGACTACGCCCTCCACGGACTCGCGCCCGGGTGAGTTTTCCGGGCGGGCCGCCGTGCCAGCCGCCCCGGCGCGTCCGTGACGATCCCGTCGCAGCCCAGCGCCAGGGCCCGGTCCCGCTGGGCGGGCGTGAGCACGGTGTGCGCCCAGACGCGGGGGATGCCGGAGCGCACCGCCCGCGCGATGTCGGCGTCCCGCGCCCGGTGGTCGACGTCGAGCAGGTCGACGAAGGGGCGCCAGCGCTCGGGACGGTCCCGCCGCAGCTGCCCGGCCGTGCGCCACAGCTGGGAGAGCAGACCCAGACGATGGGTCCGCCGGGCCACCTCGGGATCGTTGGAGTTGACGAAGACGGAGCGGGTCAGGCCCCGGGCGCGGATCAGCCCGGCCAGCCCGTCGAGGCCGCGCGGGTCCTTCGCCTCCAGCATCAGGACGATCCGTCCGCCGAGGCGGTCCAGGACCTCGGCCACCGTCGGCGGGCGTTCCGACCGCCAGCTCCCGGGCAGCGAGGCCCGCGGCCGCAGCCGCACCCCCTGCCACTCCGGCGCGCTCAGCCCGCGGACCTCGCCGCCGAGGAACGTCGTGCGGTTCAGGGTGGGGTCGTGCAGCACGACGAGCGTGCCGTCGCGCAGCATCTGCGTGTCGAGGTCCAGCACCTGGGCCGTACCGCGCCGGTAGGCCGCCATCAGCCCCGACATGCTGTTCTCGGGCACCTCACGGGCTCCGCCGCGATGAGCGACGTACGTCACGCGGGGCAGCGAGTCCACGGTCAGCGGCCCGGCGCCCCACTCCAGCGGGGCCGTCGGCCCCGTGAGGGTCAGCGAGACCACGGAAGCGGCGGAGGCCAGACCGGTCAACGTGATCCATGTGACCATGCCGACCACGGTAGGGGCGTAAATCATGACAAAGCGCGCAATGACACTCGATCCCGGTGACGGGCCCGTCTCGCCCCAGCCATCCCGGTTGTCGGCTCCGGCCCCCCGAAGCGCGGGAAAGTGGGACCATAGGGCATGCTGTTCCGCACGACAGCGAGGCGAGGGGATAGATGAGCGCGGAGTTCGGCGGTCGTACCGGCCGGCAGGGCAAAATCTCCCAATGGCTGCGTGGACGCCGCCCGAAGGAGGCCGTCGGGGACGACGGCCGTGAGGCCCTGCTGCTCGCCGCCGCCGAGGTGGGGCTGCCGCTGGCGCCCGCCGCGTATCCCGCCCCCGGCTACGGCTGTTCCTGCGACCGCGTCGGATGTCCCACCCCGGCCCGGCACCCCGTGTCGTTCGCCTGGCAGACCCAGTCGACCACCGACCGCGGGCAGATCGAACGCTGGGCCCGGCACCAGCCGCAGGCCAACTTCATCACCGCGACCGGCATGGTGCACGACGTCCTCGACGTGCCGCTGGAGGTCGGACGCGAAGCGCTGGAGCGGCTGCTCGAGTCCGGCATCGAGGTCGGCCCGGTCGCCGAGAGCGGCGGTGACCGGCTGCTCTTCTTCACCCTCACCCGCGGCACCCCCGAGGACGAGGACGAGTGGTGGCCGTGCGAGCTGGACTGCCACCCCGAGACGATGGACGAGCACCCCGGCCTGCGCTGGCACTGCCGCGGCTCCTACGTCCTCGTCCCGCCCGCCCGGCTGCCCGGTGACGACCGGTCCGTGTACTGGATCCGCGGCCTGGAGCACCCCCTGCCCGACCCGCTGACCCTCCTGGAAGTCCTCACCGACGCCTGCGCCCGCTACATCGGCGAGGAATCCGACCACGCCAACGCAGCCTGGCCCACGCGCCGCTGAGCCCCGCCTCCGCCAGGAACCGCCGCAAGGGACCGCCTGCCATGCCGTTACCCCCCGACCCGGCCGTGCTGCACCCGATGCCCGAGCAGCCGCGGGTGGTGCTGCTCAGGCCGCTGGTCACGTCGCCGCTGATCGAGGTGGGGGAGTACTCCTACTACGACGACCCGGACGACCCCACCGCGTTCGAGACGCGGAACGTGCTCTACCACTACGGGCCGGAGAAGCTGATCATCGGCAGGTTCTGCGCCCTGGGCACGGGGACCCGGTTCATCATGAACGGCGCCAACCACCGCATGGACGGCCCCTCGACCTTCCCCTTCCCCACCATGGGCGGCTCCTGGGCCGAGCACTTCGACCTGCTCACCGGCCTGCCCGGCCGCGGCGACACCGTCGTGGGCCACGACGTCTGGTTCGGCCACGGCACCACAGTGCTGCCGGGCGTACGCATCGGACACGGCGCGATCATCGGCACCGGCGCCGTGGTCACCGCCGACGTACCCGACTACGGCATCGTCGGCGGCAACCCGGCCCGCCTGATCCGCATGCGCTTCGGCGAGCCGGACATCGCCCGGCTCCTGGCCGTGGCCTGGTGGGACTGGCCGGCCGAGCACATCACCGGGCATGTGCGCACGATCATGTCGGGCAGCGTCGACGACCTGGAAGCCGCCGCCCCCGGGCCGGCGTAGGCGTCCCGGCCGCTCCTACTCACCCTGCGCCGACGTCAGTCCCTGGATCCGGCCCAGCACCGCCACCTTCTGGTCGCCCGAGCCCTTCGCCGGGTCAAGCGCCACCTCGTTGGAGACGAACTGCATGGTGAGCGACTGCTTGATCTCACCGGTGGTCAGGGCGAGGACGTCCTTGTTGGGCGTCGGCACCGACGTGCCCTGAGCGGCCGTCTGCTTCTCGTAGTGGTGCGTGGTGAAGAACACCAGCGCCCCGCCGTCCTTCGTACGCAGCGCCAGCGGCGCGTAGGCGCCGCTCGTCAGGGGCTCGTCGATGTACTGGGTGACCAGGCCCGGCTTCTTCGCGTTCTTCTTGCGGGCCGTACGCCACTGGTCGGTGTTCAGGCCGTCGGCGAAGCCGTCCCCGCCGGTCCTGAGGTACGAGGTGTAGTCCTTGCTCAGGTTCCCGGGCGCCACGGCCACGTCGGTCGAGTTCACGGGCACGGGCTCGGCGAAGCCGTCCGCGTCCTTCTTGAACTCCGGCACCTTCTCCGGTGCGACCAGCGTCAGATACGCCACCTGCCACGGCTCGTCGAGGCCGCCCCGCGTGAACACGAGCAGCCAGCGCGAGGTGCCGCCCTTGTTGCCGGCCGCGTCGGCGAGGAACCAGCGCGGCCAGCCCGCCTTCTTCGGGATCGTGTACTTCGCGTCCGTCAGGGTCAGCTCGGTGTGCGTCGGGTTGCCGTCCGGGTTGTTCGCGGCGCCCGCCTTCAGCCTGGCCCGGTCGATGTCCTCCAGGGCGCCGGTGACGAAGTCCGCGTCCAGGGAACTGTCGTACTCCTTGTCGGCCTCGTTGTACGCGTTCGTGAACTGCTGGAGTGCCTTGGCGGCCTCCGCCTGCGTGGCCGCGGGAAGCACCTCCCGCTCCCCGTGCACCACCATGCATCCGCTCGCCGTCAGCGACAAAGCGGTCACTGAGGCTGCTATCAGTGCGCTCCGGTCAAGACTGCGGAGCCTTCGAGGGCCGCGATCCTGGCTCATCAGGTTCCTTCACCTTCCCCTTCCCGGAGGCGAACCCTACCGGGGCGAGGAAAAGCGCGAGCGTCGGGACCAAGTACAGCAGCCACACCGTGACCTGAAGGACCGTCGGGTCGGGCTGGAAGTTGAGGACGCCCTTGAGGACAGTGCCGTACCAGCTGTCCGGGGGGATGGTGCCGGTGATGTCGAAGGCCTTGTTCGTCAGGCCCGGAACCAGGTCGGCCTCCTGGAGGTCGTGGACGCCGTACGCCAGCACGCCCGCCGCCACCACGACCAGCATGCCGCCGGTCCAGGTGAAGAACCTGGCGAGGTTGATGCGCACCGCGCCCCGGTAGAACAGCCAGCCCAGGAACACCGCCGTCGCGATGCCCAGACCGACGCCGACCAGCGGGCGCGGGGTGCCGTCGCTCGCCGCGTGCACCGACGCCCACACGAACAGGGCGGTCTCCAGGCCCTCCCGGCCGACCGCGAGGAAGGCGGTGGCGACCAGGGCGCCGGTGCCCATCTGCAGCGCGGCGTCCAGCTTGCCGTGCAGCTCCGACCTGAGGTGCCGGGCGGTGCGCCGCATCCAGAACACCATCCACGTCACCAGGCCCACCGCGAGGATCGACAGGGTGCCGCCGAGCGCCTCCTGCGCCTCGAACGTCAGCTCCTGGGAGCCGAATTCCAGCGCGGAGCCGAAGCCGAGGGCCAGGGCGACCGCGACGCCGATGCCGATCCAGATGGGCTTCAGCGCGTCCCGGCGGTCCGTCTTGACCAGGTAGGCGATGAGGATGCAGACGACGAGGCTGGCTTCCAGCCCCTCGCGCAGGCCGATCAGGTAGTTGGAGAACACGGCTCAGGCCTCCTCGGTCAGCAGGGTGCTGCCCCACCAGTCGTCCTTGCCGCGGACGCCGGGCGGGACCGCGAACACCGCGGAACCCACGTGCTGGATGTACTCGTTGAGGGTGTCCGTGGCCAGGTTGCGCTGGATCTGGACGAAGCCCTTGCGGACGTCCCGCTGGTAGGCCAGGAAGAACAGACCGGCGTCGAGACGGCCGAGACCGTCGGTGCCGTCGGTGAAGGAGTAGCCGCGGCGCAGAAGGGTCGCCCCGTGGTTGGAGTCGGGGTGCGCGAGCCGCACGTGCGCGTCGGGCAGCATCGCCTTCAGGAACGGCTCGTCGCGTTCCCTCGCCTTGCCGACCGGGGCGCCCTCGCCCTTGTCGCGGCCGAAGATGTCCTCCTGCTCCTGCAGCGAGGTGCGGTCCCAGGTCTCGATGTGCATGCGGATGCGGCGGGCGACGAGGTAGGAGCCGCCGGCCATCCAGTCGGGACCGTCCTTCCGGTCCACCCAGACGAACTTCTCCAGGCGGTCGGTCTCCGTGCCCGCGATGTTGCGGGTGCCGTCCTTGAAGCCCATCAGGTTGCGCGGGGTCTGCGCGTCGGGCGTGGTGGACGAGGTCTTGCCGAAGCCGAGCTGCGACCAGCGGATGACGACCTTGCCGAAGCCGATCCGGGCGAGGTTGCGGATCGCGTGCACGGCGACCTGGGGGTCGTCCGCGCACGCCTGGATGCACAGGTCGCCGCCGCTGCGGTTCCTGTCGAGGTTGTCGCCGGCGAACTGGGGGAGGTCGATCAGGGCGTCGGGCCGCTTGTCCTGGAGCCCGAACCTCTCGAACAGCGACGGCCCGAACCCGATCGTCAGGGTCAGCCGCGACGGCTTCAGCCCCAGCGCCTCGCCGGTGTCGTCCGGCGGGGCCTCGGGGAGACCGCCGTACGCGCCCTCGCCGACCGCGTGCCCGGCGGTCAGCTGCCGCGCGGCCTCGGTCCAGTCCTTCAGCATCTGCACGAAGGCGGCGCGGTCGTCGGTGGTCACGTCGAACGCGGCGAAGTGCAGCCGGTCCTGGACGGGTGTCGAGATGCCCGCCTGATGGGTGCCGTGGAAGGCGATCGCGGCGCCCGTCGAGGCGCCGGCCGGGTCGGCGTCGTCGCCGGCGTTCGTCATCGCGACCGTGCCGCCGGCCGCGACGGCACCGAGCGCCAGCCCGGCACCGCCCCAGCCGATCAGCGCGCGCCGGGAGGGAACCGCGGCCTGTGCGGAGTCGTCGGTCATGGCCCGCCCCTACTTCACGACGACGGCGGCGGCGAGCTTGGACAGCGGTTCCGCGAGCGCGTTGACGCCGTCCGACAGCTCCTTGCGGTCGGCGTCGCCGACCTTGTCGTAGGAGGTGAAGTCGTACGACGACGTGTTGGCCCGGTACTTGTCGAGCAGCGTGTTCAGCGCGGCGAACTGCTTGTCCAGCTCGGTGACCAGCGCGGCGTCGTTCTCCTTCGCCACCGGCTTCAGCAGCGCGTACGACTTCTCGGCGCCCTCGACGTTGGCCTTGAAGTCGACGAGGTCGGTGTGCGAGTAGCGCTCCTCCTCGCCGGTGACCTTGCCGGTGGCGACCTCGTCGAGGAGTTCCTTGGCGCCGTTGGCCATGGACGTCGGGGTGATGTCGGCCTTGCCGACCCGCTTCTGCCAGTCCTTGAGGTCGGTGATCAGCTGGTCGGCGAAGGTCTTCTCCGCGGCGCCGATCTTCTTGTCCTGCCAGAGCGCCTTCTCCAGGCGGTGCCAGCCGGTGAACTCCTGGCCCTCCTCCAGGCCGTCCGCGCGGACGTCGACCTTCGGGTCGATGTCGCCGAACGACTCGGCGACCGGCTCGGTCCGCTCCCAGCCGATGCGGGAGGTCGCGTAGGCCTTCTTGGCGGCCTCCAGGTCGCCGTCCTTGACCGCCTTGGCGAAGGTCTCGGCGAGCGGCAGCGTCTCGTCGGCCTGCGCCTGCACGTACGCGCGGTAGGAGGCGACGGCCTTGTCGAGGCGCGGGTCGCGCTTGGCGACCGTGCCGCCGGTGGCCTTGACGTCCTGGCGGATGCCGTCGCCCTTCATGCCGGGCTTGCAGGCGATCTGGTAGTCGCCCGCCTTCACCTCGGCGGTGACCCGCTGCTTCGTGCCGGGGCCTATGTTCTCGCGCTCGGTCACGATCCGGTCGTCCGGGAACAGGACGTAGACCTCGGTGACCTTGGAGCCCTTGTTCTCGATGGCGAGCTCCACGTGGCCGGCCGGGAACTCCGTCTTCGACACCTCGCACTTGTCGTCCGTCGCCGTCACCTCGATGACCCGGTCGCTGCTCCCCGAACTGCCCTTCTCGGTGCAGCCGGTGACGGCGGCGAGGGCCGCCGCGGTGGCGGCAGCGGTGAGAGCGGAGAATCTGACGGCTCGCATGCGGGCTCCAGGGAATGGCCGAAAAATACGCGTGACGCGCCTCACATAAGGTGAGGCTAGCCTAACGTACCTAAGGTTTTCCCGTGTTCGACCCCCTCAAGCGGTGATTCAGCTCTCACGGACGCCCTATGAGCACGACCTGATCACGGTGGCCAAAACTGGATCTCAGGAACAGGTCAAGAACCGGTCAAGCATCCCGGCGCGGAGTCACCAGGACCTCTCCCGTGCGTGGATGCGGAAGCACCTCGACCGGCTGGTCGTGACCTCCGTCAGCAGCCGGTCGGAGACCACCTCGGCGGGCGGCCCCTCGGCGGCCACCCGGCCTGCGTGCAGGATCGCCACCCGGTGCGCGTAGGCAGCCGCGAGACCCAGGTCGTGCAGGACCACCACCACGGCGTCCCCGGCCCGCTCGCCGCCGCCGAGCGCGGAGAACGGCCACAGGGCGAAGGCGGTCACCTCGGTCGCGGCCATCGCCTCGGCCACGACCACGTCGTCGTCCTGCGCGCCGAGCGCGGCCCAGGGCGCCCGGCCCATGCGGACGACGTCCTCGACCCGGAAGGGGAAGGACAGCGCCGCCGACCGGGCGTCCCCGATCGGCGCGGCGCCTGGTCAACCGCCTTGTCCAGTACGGTCATGGCATTCTCCTGTGGGATCGCCGAGCCACTCAGGGCACAATGCCCCGCGTGACTGACTACGACGTGCTCCGTGTCTTCTGCGGAGCGAACGGCGGATACGGCAACGAACTCGGTGTCGTCCGCGAGGGCTCCCTGCTGCCCGACCCCGGCGAACGGCAGGCGTTCGCCGGAAAGCTGGGCTTCAGCGAGACCGTGTTCGTCGACGACCCCGAGCGCGGCGTCATCGACATCTACACGCCCACCCTGCGCCTGCCCTTCGCCGGCCACCCCTGCGTCGGTGCGGCCTGGCTGCTCGACGTGCCCGAACTGGTCACCCCGGCCGGGGTGGTGGGCACCCGTCTGGACGGCGAGTTCAGCTGGATCGAGGCGCTGGCGGAGTGGGTGCCGCCGCGCACGCTGCGCCAGTACCCCACGGCGGCGGAGGTCGACGACCTGCCGGTCCCGCCGAAGGGGGAGTGGATCTACGCCTGGGCCTGGGAGGACGAGGCGGCCGGACGCGTCCGCGCCCGCGCCTTCCCCGGCCGGGACGACGGCATCGAGGAGGACGAGGCGACGGGCGCGGCGGCACTCCTGCTCACGGACCGGCTGGGCCGCGCCCTGAACATCACGCAGGGCGCGGGCTCGCAGATCCTCACGGCTCCGCAGCCGGGGGGCTGGGTGGAGGTCGGCGGGCGGGTCTTCCTGGAGCGCTGACGGTCAGGCGCTCAGCGGAAACTCGTCCCCGAGTGCCCGGAGGACGCCGATGTTCAGGGCGAACGCCTTCCGGCACTCCGCCACGATCCGCTGCCTCTCCAGATCGTCCGCGTCGACGGCGTCCAGCAGCCCGCGGTAACCCCGCTTGAACGCGGCCGGGTTGGAGATCTCCTCGAAGACGTAGAAACGGACGCCGTCCCCCTTCTGCGCGAAGCCCCAGGTCGTCTCCGCCTTGTCGCGGATGATCTGGCCGCCGGACAGGTCGCCGAGGTAGCGCGTGTAGTGGTGGGCGATGTAGCCGGCCGGCCACTGCTCGACGCACTCCCGCACCCGCTCGACGTACGCCCCCGTCGCCGGCAGCGCGGACATCCGCGCCCGCCAGTCCGGGCCGCGCAGATGCGCGAGGTCCCGCTCCAGCGCGGTCAGCCGGAACAGCTCGGGCCGGACGAAGGGCCCCGCCACCGGGTCCGACGCCAGCTTCTCGGCCCCGCTCTCCAGCGCCTCGTACACGAACCACAGCTGCTCGGTGTAGCGCGCGTACGCGTCGACGCCGAGTCCGCCGCCGAGCAGGTCGCTGATGAACGTCGAGGTGTTCGCCTCCTCGTGCTGCTCATGGGAGGCGGTGCGGATGAGTGTCGAGAAGGAGTCCATGGCCCCGATTTCCTATGGTTAGGCAACCTAAGTCAATGCTTTGCCGACTCTCTGTCGGTAAAACCGTACCCGGAAAAGCCGGGCCCCACATGCAGGAAGCTCGCCCTCCGAAGAGAGCGGGCTCGGGCGAGCGGCAGGGCTGCGCAGGGCTGCCGCGGTCCTGCCGCGGTCCTGCGACGGGGCTACGGCAGGGTCAGGACCTCCGCGCCCGTCTCCGTCACCACCAGCGTGTGCTCGAACTGGGCCGTGCGCTTGCGGTCCTTCGTCACGACCGTCCACCCGTCGTCCCACATGTCGTACTCGTGGGTCCCGAGGGTCAGCATCGGCTCGATCGTGAACGTCATGCCGGGCTGGATCACGGTCGTCGCGTGCGGGCTGTCGTAGTGCGGGATGATCAGCCCGGAGTGGAACGACGAGTTGATCCCGTGGCCGGTGAAGTCCCGCACCACCCCGTACCCGAACCTCTTCGCGTACGACTCGATGACCCGCCCGATGATGTTGATCTGCCGGCCCGGCTTGACCGCCTTGATCGCGCGCTCGAGGGACTCCCGGGTCCGCTCCACCAGCAGCCGGCTCTCCTCGTCGACGTCCCCCACCAGGTACGTGGCGTTGTTGTCGCCGTGCACCCCGCCGATGTACGCCGTCACGTCCAGGTTGACGATGTCGCCGTCGGCCAGGACCGTCGAGTCGGGGATGCCGTGGCAGATGACCTCGTTGACGGACGTGCACAGGGACTTGGGGAAGCCGCGGTAGCCCAGCGTCGACGGGTAGGCGCCGTGGTCGCACATGTAGTCGTGCGCCACCTTGTCCAGCTCGTCGGTGGTGACACCCGGCGCGATCAGCTTCGCGGCCTCCGCCATCGCCCGAGCGGCGATCCGGCCGGCAACGCGCATCGCCTCGATCGTCTCGGGCGTCTGCACCTCCGGGCCGGTGTACGGCGTCGGCGCGGGCTTGCCGACGTACTCGGGGCGGCGGATGTTTCCGGGCACGGAACGGGTGGGGGACAGCTCCCCTGGGACGAGCAGCGACTGGCCAGACATGCCAGCGAGTCTAACCAGCGGCCATGGGGGAACATGTCGGTGGCGAGAGGAGCTGGTCATGGCCCTGTTCAAGAAGCGGACGGTCGGCAAACCGGGCGAGTGGTACTACTGCCTGCAGCACCAGAAGGTCGAGGAGGGGCCGGAGTGCCCCGCCAAGGACCGGTTCGGGCCGTACGCCACCCGCAAGGAGGCCGAGCACGCGATGGCGACGGCCCGCGAGCGCAACCTCGAATGGGAGAACGACCCCAAGTGGCACGACGCCCCGGCGGCCAACCGGGACGACGACTGAGCGGATCGAGCCTGGGTCCGTGCCCTGTGCCGGGTCCGTGCCCCGCCCGGCCGGTGGAGGTCACCAGCGGGCGGGGGGCGGTGCCGTGAGCTCGTCCGCCAGCCTGGAGAGGCGGTCGCGCAAGCGGCGGTGACCGCGCGGCGTCGGCAGGGAGTTCTCGCCGGCCGCCGCGCTCACCAGGTGCTGCACGCTGTCCAGGTCCAGTTCCGCCCCGTCGGGCACGGCAAGCGACTCGTGCGCCATCGCCGTCAGCTCGCCCCCGCCGTCGCCCAGCGCCAGCACCGTCGCCCCGGCCCGCCGCGCGTCGTGCACCCGCTCCAGCAGCGGAGCACCCGGCCCGTCGGGAGACACGACCAGCAACGTTTCCCCCCGCCGCGCCGCGGCCAACCGCCCCGGCCCGACCGACAGATGCGCGGGGTCGGACGCCCGCGCGTCGTGCCGGACGAGGGTCGGGGCCAGCTCCGGCGTCCCCGACCACGCCGCCTCGTCCACCAGGTGGGCCGCGAGATGCCACGGCTCGTACCGAGCCGTGCCCACGAGCAGCAGTCCGCCCCCGTGCGACACCACGGACCCCCGCAGCGCCCCCGCGAACCGCCGCGTGGCCCCCAACCACTCGGTTCCGGCGAGCACTTCGCGCAGCAACGCGACCCGTACGGCATCCATGCGACCGCATCCTGCCGCAACCGGCGCCCTCCGGCACCCGGTTCACCCCGAATTCGCCCGACTCGGGTACAGAACGGGCCCGCTGTCCGGTCGGCGTGTTCCGGTTCCGGCCAGGGCGGCCCCTCGTCCCACCGGTAGCTCCCGTGATGCCGCCCACCTGAGACTTCGCCGTGGGCAAGGCGGACGTAAAGTCGGGCCATGACCTCTACCGACAGTGCACAGAAGGCCCCCGCCAAGGACCCCTGGGACCTGCCCGACGTCTCCGGACTCGTCGTCGGCGTGCTCGGCGGCACCGGCCCGCAGGGCAAGGGCCTCGCCTACCGGCTCGCCAAGGCCGGCCAGAAGGTGATCATCGGCTCGCGGGCCGCGGACCGTGCCCGGGCCGCCGCCGATGAGCTCGGCCACGGCGTCGAGGGCGCCGACAACGCCGAGACCGCCCGGCGCAGCGACATCGTGATCGTCGCCGTGCCGTGGGACGGCCACGGCAAGACCCTGGAGTCGCTGGGCGAGGAACTGGCGGGCAAGCTCGTCGTGGACTGCGTCAACCCGCTCGGCTTCGACAAGAAGGGCGCGTACGCGCTGAAGCCGGAGGAGGGCAGTGCCGCCGAGCAGGCCGCCGCCCTGCTGCCGGACTCACGGGTGACGGCCGCCTTCCACCACCTGTCGGCGGTCCTGCTCCAGGACCCGGAAGTCGACGAGATCGACACCGACGTGATGGTGCTGGGAGAGGTACGCGCCGACGTGGAGATCGTCCAGGCGCTGGCCGGCCGTATCCCCGGCATGCGCGGCATCTTCGCCGGGCGACTGCGCAACGCCCACCAGGTGGAGTCGCTGGTCGCGAACCTGATCTCCGTGAACCGCCGGTACAAGGCGCACGCGGGACTCCGTATCACCGACGTGTGAGGGCACGGGGGTATGGGGGACACTGTTCGGTACAGCAGCGCAGTGCCCCCCGACAGGAGATCCACCCCATGCCCCGCCTCGCCCTCTACGCCCTCGCCGTCTGCGTCCTCGCCGTGGCCGCGGCGGTCGTCTCCTTCGTCCAGGGCAGCTTTCTGGGGATCGTGTGGGTGCTCATGGCGGGACTGTCGTCCAACATGTGCTGGTACTACGTGAAGCGCGCGCAGGTCCGCAAGTCCGTCACTGACTGACCTGGCAGAACTCGTTCGTGCCCTGCCAGAAGCGGAACAGCTCCTGCCCGCAGTAGCTGTCGAAGTCGCTGATCCCGAGGCTCTTCAGGATCGAGTCGACCACGTCGAAGAACACGCCGTTGACCGCGGGCAGCCACAGCAGCGCGAACACGAACAGCAGGCCGAAGGGCGCGAACGGCTCCACCTGGCGCTTGACGTTGTACGACAGCCAGGGCTCGAGGATGCCGTAGCCGTCCAGGCCCGGAACCGGCAGGAAGTTCAGGATCGCCGCGGTGACCTGGAGCAGGGCGAGGAAGGCGAGGGCGAACCGGAAGTCGCGCGGGACGCCGTCCAGGGCGTCCAGCCAGAACGGGGCCGTGCAGACGATCGCGAACAGGACGTTCGTCAGCGGACCGGACGCCGAGATCAGGCTGTGCCGCCAGCGGCCCTGGATCCGGCCCCGCTCGATGAAGACGGCACCGCCGGGAAGACCGATGCCGCCCATGATCACGAAGATCACGGGGAGCACGATGCTCAGCAGGGCGTGTGTATAGGCGAGAGGATTGAGGGTCAGGTAGCCCTTCGCGCCCACGGTGATGTCACCGCTGTGCAGGGCGGTGCGAGCATGGGCGTATTCGTGCAGACAGAGGGAGACGATCCACGCGGCGGTCACGAACAGGAACACGGCCAGACCGGGCTGCTCGGCGAAGCCGGTCCAGGTGGCCCAGCCGGTCACCGCTGTGACAGCGAGGATTCCGAGGAACACAGGGCTGACCCGCTGGTTGCTCGCGCGAGAAATCGTGGTCATGGGCAGGGCTCCTGGGAGGTGGCGGCCGATCTGGGAAGCCTCGACCGTAACGGTGACGTGGGGACAACGTTTCGCGAGGCTGTGAGTTTCCGGGAGAAGACCGTCGTGAGGTTGTGCACATGCCTCGTGAGAGCTCGGCTACGCCAGGAACTTCGCTAGCCGTTCCTGGAAGTCTTCGGGAATCCCCAGGACGTGGCCGCCGCGTTCGCGTGGGTGACATCTGATCGTGATGCCGGCACGGATCAGATCCTCGCCGATCTCTGCGATGCCCAGAGTCCGCCACCGCTCGCCGAAGGTTGTACCGAGCGGGACGAACCGCCAGTGATCTTCGTCGGCATCGCGTGACGGATGCGTGGCCTCGCCCTTGGCCCTTGCCCGTTGGACGTATTCCCGGCGGGCGACGGGAACATCTCCGACTGCGTGGGCCAGCATCCCCCGCACTGGCGTGACGATCTCCTCGTCGGGCAGGAAAACGTAGCCAGGGCAGGCCGGGGAGCCGACGCGTGACAGGCAACGGATCTTCTCGGTGATCCGGTAAGTCCCGTCCTGGCGACGTTTCCGGGTCGTGTGCAGCTGAAGGTTCTTGCCGCACCCACCGCACTTGATCACGTCCAGGAGCGGCGTCCTGGGCGCGGCTGAACGGCGGCCGGTCGCGGAGGCGGACTCGGCCAGGACGTCCTGAAGACGGTCGAATGCCTCCTGGCCCAGCACCCCTTCGGCGACGCGAACGGGATGGCCATGTTGATCGTGGACCAGGACGCGCTTCTTGTATTTTTTGCCGGGAACATCCTCACTGCGTGTCTTCCAGCCCAGCAGGGTGGGGGAGGTGAGGATCCCCTTCAGCGTGCGGGGATGCCAGACGAAGTCCTTGCCCGACTTGTTGCGCTGATATGTATCCGCAGGGGAGGGGACCCCCCGCTCTTCGAAGTCTCGACAGATGGCGTTGAGTGATTCGCCGTCCATGACACGTGAGCGGCTTCCCGGACGATGGCCGCCGTCTCCGGACTGACCTCCAGGTATCGGGCGCCGTCTCTCGCGTAGGTGCGATAGCCGAAGGGTGGTGAACTCCCGCCCCACCGCGTGGATGTGAGGAGGTGCGCACGCGCCGAGGCAACACGCTCGGCGGCGGCGTTCGCTTCCATCTGAGCAAAAGTGGCAATCATGGTGGCTGTCGCTTTTCCCGTCGGACTCGTGAGATCGAACGGCTCGGTGGCGGACACCAACCCCTTGTCCCCATGGCTCTCAGCCCACTCGATCATCCGGTGCAGGTCACCGACTCGGCGAACGAACCGATCGAGGCGCCAGAAGACGACGACGTCGAATTCGGGGGCACGATCATCCAGCCATTGGGATAGTTCCGGACGCTTCCACGGTGGCACTGCGGTGGCAGAGACAGAGAGATCTCTGGCGACACCGATCACCTTCCAGCCGCGCCGCTCACAGAACGACGTGCACTCTGCGACCTGCCGTTCGGGGCTGGTCGACGATTCCGTCTCGATGGTGAGCCGGACGGTAATGAGCGCCCTTGGAGATCTTTCCATGGAATCGGAGGTTAACTTGGTCTGTATCTAAGTTTCTTAGACTTTCGGCGGTTAACCCCTTGGGGGTGGGGGGGTCGTGCTAGGGAGATCCCCAGGAACCATCGGGCAAGCGAGAATGGACCCCGTGCGCTACCGCATCCTCGGCACCACCCAGGCACTCCGCCCCGACGGCGCGAGCGTCCCCGTAGGCGGGGCGCGGCTGCGTGCGCTGTTGACCGTGCTGGCGCTGCGGGCCGGCCGGACCGTGCCCGCGGGGCTTCTGGTCGAGGAGGTGTGGGGGGACGGCGACCCGCCCGCCGACGCGACGGGCGCGCTGCAGGCGCTGGTCGGGCGGCTGCGCCGGGCGCTCGGTGCGGCCGCGATCGCCTCGGTGGACGGCGGCTACCGTCTCACCGCCGCGCCCGACGACGTCGACCTGCACCGTTTCGAGCGGCTGGTCGGCGAGGGCACGCGGGCGCTGGCCGACGGCGACCCCGCGAAGGCGGCCGTCGTCCTCGACGACGCCCTCACCCTGTGGCGCGGTCCCGTCCTCGCCGATCTGCCCGACCGCACCGCCGAGGCGGCCCGCCGCCAGGCCCGGCACCTCGACGCCCTGCGCGCCCGCCACACCGCCGCCCTCGCCCTCGGCCACGCCGAACAGTCCCTGCCCGAACTGACCGCCCTGTGCGACACCCACCCCCTGGACGAACCCCTCCAGTCCCTGCGCCTTCGCGCCCTGCGCGACGCCGGCCGCACGGCGGAGGCACTGGGCGCCTACGAGGCCGTACGACAGCTGCTGGCGGAGCGGCTCGGCGTGGACCCGGGCCCGGAACTGAGGGCGCTGCACGGCGAGTTGCTGCGACCCGACGGCTCCGGCGCGCCTGCGACCGGGACGTCCCGCACGGCTGACAGAGGCGCCGGGATCGCCGGGGGTGGCGCGCAGGGCTTGGCCGGCCGTGGGGCGACAGTCCACACCCCCGGCGGACCACTGACCAGCCCCGTACCCCCGCCCCCCGGCAACCTCCGTGCCCGTCTCACCTCCTTCGTCGGTCGGGAGGGCGACATCGACGCCATCCGGGGGGATCTCGGCGTCGCCCGGCTCGTGACGCTGCTCGGGCCCGGTGGCGCGGGGAAGACGCGGCTCTCGCAGGAGGCCGCCGAGGCTGTGGGGGAGTCGGCGGGGGACGGGGTGTGGCTGGCCGAGCTCGCGCCGGTGGACGACCCGGCCGCCGTACCGGAGGCCGTGCTGACCGCCGTGGGGGCGCGGGAGACCGTGCTGTACGGCGCCGGGGCCGAGGCCATGCGGGCCGGGGGCGAGCGGCACGACGACCCCGTCGAGCGGCTCGCCGAGCGCTGCGGCAGGCGCCGGATGCTGCTGATCCTCGACAACTGCGAGCACGTCGTCGAGGCCGCCGCCCGGCTGGTCGAGGAGTTGCTGGAGCGCTGCCCCGGTCTGACGGTGCTGGCCACCAGCCGTGAACCCCTCGGCGTACCGGGAGAGTTGGTGCGCCCTGTGGAACCGCTGCCGGAGCCGGTCGCGCTGCGGCTGTTCGCCGAGCGCGGGGCCGCCGCCCGGCCCGGCTTCCGGGTGGAGGACGATCCCGACGTCTGCGCCGAGATCTGCCGGCGCCTCGACGGGCTGCCTCTCGCCATCGAACTCGCCGCCGCCCGGCTGCGGATGCTCACCCCGCGTCAGATCGCCGACCGGCTCGACGACCGTTTCCGTCTGCTCACCTCCGGCAGCCGTACCGTCCTGCCCCGCCAGCAGACGCTCAGGGCGGTCGTCGACTGGTCCTGGGAACTGCTCGACGAGGGCGAGCGGGACGTGCTGCGGCGGCTGTCCGTCTTCGCCGGCGGCTGCGACCTGGCCGCCGCCGAGGCCCTCTGCGGCCCCGCCGCCTTCGACGCGCTCGGCTCGCTCGTCGACAAGTCCCTTGTCGTGGCCGCGCCTTCGGGCGACGACGGCATGCGCTACCGGCTCCTGGAGACCGTCGGCGAGTACGCGGGTGAACGGCTCGACGAGGCCGGTGACCGCGACGACGCCGAGCGCGCGCATCTGACGTACTACCGCGAACTCGCCCGCGCCACCGACCCGTTGCTGCGCGGCTCCGGCCAACTCGCCGCCATCGGGCGGCTGGAGCGGGAGAGCGAGAACATCCGCGCCGCCCTGCAACGCGCCGTCGCCGCGCGCGACGAGCAGGAGGTGCTGTGCCTGGTGCTGTCGATGGCCTGGTACTGGCAGATGCGCGACCTGCGCCTGGTGGCCCGCAACTGGTCCCGCGAGGCCCAGACCCTCGGCCCCGACCCCTTCGCCCCGCCCGGACGCCGCGCCGCCCCGGTGTGGGAGCGCTGCACGGACGTGCCGATGCCGTGGACCGGTGAGGTCCTCGAAGAGGCCAGGCGTGGCGCCCACCTCGTCCATCTCGCCTGCATGGACACGGAGTTGGACGCATGGCAGACCCCGCGGGCGAAGGAGAAGCTGCGTGTCATCGCCGGGACCTACGAGCCCGGCATGCCGCAGAGCTGCCGCATCCCCGGGTCCTTCTGTTTCTTCGCCGTGATGATGACCGGCGACGTGGCGCGGCTGCGCGAGGTCATCGACGCCACCGTCGACACCTGCCGCAGCGCGCCCGGCTTCGAATGGGAGCTCGCCGCCGGCCTCCATATGCGCGCCAACCTGCTCGCCAACCGCACCGACTGGGCGGGCGACGCGACCCGTGACGCCGACGAGTCGCTGGAGATCTACCGGCGCCTCGGGGACCTGTGGGGCACGGCCGAGGCCCTCTCCGCCCGCGGCGAGGCCCATGAGCGACAGGGTGAGTACCGGCTCGCCGCGGCCGACTACGAGGCCGCGATCGAGCACGCCGAACGCATCGGTGCCCGCGCCCAGGTGGCCGTGCTCACCGCCCGCCTGGGCAGTGCGCTGCTGGAGGCCGGTGACGCCGGTGACGCCGAGCGCGGCGAGCGCCTGCTGCGGGAGGTGATCGTCAGCCAGGACGGTGCCGGTCAGGATGCGATGGCCGCCGCCCGGCTCTTCCTGGCGGCCTGGCTCGGCATGACCGACCGGGTGCCGGAGGCCCGCGAGCAACTCCGGCTGCTGCGCGAGGAGTTCAACATCTCCCACTTTGTCGTCTTCGACGCGTTCATCCTCGGGGCGGAGGCCTGGGCGGACACCCTCGACGGCCGGTACGAGCAGGCCCTCACCAAGGTCCGGCAGGCCCTGGAGCGGGGCGACGACCCCCTGTCCCTGGCCATCGCGCCGCACATGCGCTCCGGCTACCTGGTCATCGCCGCGATGGCCCTCGCCGGTGCCGACGGCGGGCGCCGCGCCCGTGACGCCGCCCGATGCCTCGGCGCCGCCGCGGCCCTGCTGCCGCCCCGCCACGCCCGGTCCGGCATGGAGCGCGAGGTCCTGGACCGAGCCGTGGCGCGGACCCGCGCCGCGCTCGACGACGAGGCGTACGAGGCGGCGTACGCCGAGGGCGGCGGCCTCTCCTTCGCGGAGGCCGCCGCCCTGGTCTGACGCGCACCGCCCGTGCCGTGGGCGCCGGGTCAGACCTTGGTCCGGAACTTGTGGATCGCGACCGGCGCCATCACCGCGGTGATCGCCGCCGACCAGGCGAGGGTCACCCACACGTCGTGCGCGGCCGGACCGCCCACCATCAGTCCGCGTGCCGCGTCCGCGAGCGAGGACAGCGGGTTGTAGTCGGTGAAGTTCTGCAGCCAGCCCGGCATCGACTGCGTCGGCGCGAAGATCGACGAGCCGAACTGCAGCGGCATCAGCACCAGGAAGCCCATGGCCTGCACGGACTGCGCGTTCTTCATCACCACGCCCAGGGTGAGGAAGACCCACATCAGGGCGGTGCCGAAGACGGCGGACAGCCCCACGGAGGCGAGCAGACCGGTCCAGTTGGTGATGTCGAAGCCCACCAGCACGCCGACGACCATCAGGACCCCGGTCGCGAACAGCATCCGCATCAGCTCGACCGCGATCTTGGCGAACAGCACCGAGCCGCGCCCGATCGGCAGGGACCGGAAGCGGTCCATGACACCGGTGTTGAAGTCCTGGTTGAAGCCCGTGCCGACCCCCTGGGCCATGTTCATGCCCATCATGGCCATCAGGCCGGGCACGACGTACTGCACGTACGCGTCCTGGCCGCCGCCGAGCGACTGCCCGATGGAGCCGCCGAAGACGTACACGAACAGCAGCGTGAAGACGACCGGGAACAGGATGGCGTCGAACATCGACTCCGGGTCCTGGCGGATCCACAGCAGATTGCGGCGGACCAGCGCGCCGGTGTGGCGCAGGTGGCCGCGCAGCGGGATCCGGGCGTCCGGCCCGAGGTCGGTGGGGGCGAGTGCGGTGGCGCTCATACGGCGACCTCCTGGCGGTCGTCGGCGGGCGCGGCCTCCTGCGGGGCACTGGCACGGTGGCCGGTGAGGGACAGGAACACCTCGTCCAGGCTGGGCAGTTCGGTGCTGATGGAGGAGAGCGTGATGCCGCGCGCGGTGACCGCGCCGACCACGGCGGTCAGCTGCTCGTCGCTGAGGATCGGGACGAGGGCGGCACCGCGTTCGGCGTCCACGGTGGTGGACGCGAGGCCGGTGATGCCCAGCTCGTCGAGGTAGGCGGCGAGCGGCCGCAGCTGCAGCGGGTCGAGTGGGCGGATGCGCAGGGTACGGCCGCCGACCTTCGCCTTCAGCTCCTCGATGGCGCCGTTCGCGATCACCTTGCCGCGGTCGACGACCGTCAGCTCGGAGGCGAGCTGCTCGGCCTCCTCCATGTACTGGGTGGTGAGCAGGACGGTGACGCCGTCGCCGACCATCCGCTTGACCTCGTCCCACACCTCGTTGCGGGTACGCGGGTCGAGACCGGTCGTCGGTTCGTCCAGGTAGAGCACGGCCGGGTGTCCGATCAGCGACGCGGCCAGGTCGAGCCGCCGCCGCATGCCGCCCGAGTACGTCGCCGCGGGCCGCTTGGCCGCCTCGGTGAGCGAGAACCGCTCCAGCAGTTCGTCGGCCCGCGCGCGGGCGTCCTTGCGGGGCAGGTCGAGGAGCCGGCCGATCATGTAGAGGTTCTCCCAGCCGGGGAGCTTCTCGTCCACGGAGGCGTACTGTCCGGTCAGCCCGATCACCCGGCGCAGCTGCCGGGGCTGCCGTACGACGTCGTAGCCGGCGACGGTCGCCCGGCCGGCGTCGGGCTGGATGAGGGTGGACAGGATCCGCACGAGGGTGGTCTTCCCGGCCCCGTTCGGCCCGAGCACACCCATCACGGTGCCTTCGCGCACGTCCAGGTCGACCCCGTCCAGCGCCTTGGTCTCGCCGTAGTGCTTGACCATCCCCCGTACGGTCACGGCGCTGCCCGCGCCACTGGGGTTCTTGTCGGTTCGCGTCATGGGGACGACGTTGTCAGGGCCCACCGACAAACGACCGACAGTCCGCCGACAGCCACCGACAGCCACCGACAGCCACCGACGACTGAATTTGTTGGTGCACCTCTCGGCCGGCCGAGAGGTGGGTGGACGCGGCGGGGGTCTGGGGGCGGTCGGAGCCGAGTGCGGCAGCAGCCCGCCGACGGGGGAAGATCGGCGGGCTGCCTGTGGTGCCGCAATGGCTCAGCTCGGGTCAGTGCACCGAGTGCTCCTCCAGCGGGAACGTTCCGCCGACGACGTCCTCCGCGAACGCCTTGGCCGCGTTCCCCATGACCTCACGCAGGTTCGCGTACTGCTTCACGAACTTCGGCATCCGCCCACCGGTCAGCCCGAGCATGTCGGTCCACACCAGCACCTGGGCGTCGGTGTCCGGTCCCGCGCCGATGCCGACCGTCGGAATGTGCAGCACGCGCGTGACCTCGGCCGCCAGCTCCGCCGGGACCAGTTCGAGGACCACCGCGAACGCACCCGCGTCCTGCACGGCCTTCGCGTCCCGCAGCAACTGCTGGGCGGCTTCCTCGCCGCGGCCCTGGACGCGGTAGCCCATGGAGTTCACGGACTGCGGGGTCAGCCCGATGTGGGCCATCACGGGGATCCCGGACTCCACCAGCAGTTCGATCTGCCGGTGCGAGCGTTCGCCGCCCTCCAGCTTCACGGCCCCGACCCCGGCCTCCTTCACCAGCCGGGTCGCCGAGCGCAGCGCCTGCACCGGACCCTCCTGGTAGGAGCCGAAGGGCAGGTCGCCGACGATCAGGGCGCGCTGTGTGCCCCGTACGACCGCCGCGGAGAGCATGGTCATCTCGTCGAGGGTGACGGGCACGGTGGTCTCGTACCCGAGGTGACAGTTGCCCGCCGAGTCCCCGACCAGCATGACCGGGATGCCGGCCTCGTCGAAGACGGACGCGGTCATCGCGTCGTAGGCGGTGAGCATGGGCCACTTCTCGCCGCGCTCCTTGGCGGCGGCGATGTCGCGCACGGTGATACGGCGCGTGCCCTTGCCCCCGTACAGCGTCTTGCTGCCGTCGGAGGTGTTCTGCTGCGCAGGCTGGGCAGCCGAAAGCTGCGTCATTGCAACGGCTCCTTCGTCATCTCGAGGCGCCCTGACGGCGTCCCCGGACCACGTCCATGGTGGCACCTCGTGCCGGAGAGGGCCAGGGGACCCCCATGTGATCCCCGCGTGCGCACGATCTGTGCAGGACCTGTGACGGCGGCGTACGTAAGAACACGGTAAAGAAATTCCGATACGGTACCGTCTCGTATCGTAAATCGTTAGCCTCGAAACCATGACAACTCCTGCCACGGTTCACCGGCGCCGCTGGGCGATCCTCGGCGTCCTGATGCTGAGCCTGCTGATCGTGGTGCTCGACAACTCGATCCTGAACGTCGCCATCAAGGCGATCTCGACCCCCGCCCCGACCGGCCTGGGCGCCACCCAGGGCGAACTGGAGTGGGCGATCAACGCCTACACCCTGGTCTTCGCCGGCCTGCTGTTCAGTGCCGGTCTGCTCGGCGACCGCCTCGGCCGCAAGAAGGTGCTGCTCGGCGGGCTCGTCGTGTTCGGCATCGGCTCCGCCCTCGCCGCCTCCTCCGGCACGCCGGGCGAGCTGATCGCCTTCCGCGCGCTGATGGGTCTCGGTGCCGCCTTCGTGATGCCGGCCACCCTCGCCGTCCTGATGAACGTCTTCGAGCGCGAGGAGCAGCCCAAGGCCATCGGGATCTGGGCGGGCGGCGTGGGCCTCGCCATCGCCATCGGCCCGATCACCGGCGGCATCCTGCTCGACCACTTCTGGTGGGGCTCGGTCTTCCTCATCAACGTGCCGATCGTGGTCGTCGTGGTCGCCCTCATGCTCTGGCTGGTGCCCGACTCCCGCGACCCGAACCCGGGCCGGCTCGACCCCGTCGGCGTCGCCCTGTCGGTCGTCGGCCTCGTCCTGCTCGTCTACGGCATCATCAAGGGCGGCCAGAAGGCCGACTTCACCGACGCCACCGTCCTGGCGACCATCGCCGCCGGAGTCCTGGTCCTCGTCGCCTTCGTGGTGTTCGAAAAGCGCAGTGACCATCCGTCCGTCGACGTCACGTACTTCAAGAACAAGGTCTTCTCCGCCGCGATCGCCGCCATCGCGCTGGTCTTCTTCGCCCTGATGGGCGTGACCTTCTTCTCGGTCTTCTACACCCAGAGCGTGCGCGGCTACTCGCCGCTCCAGACCGGTCTGCTGTTGCTGCCGCTGGCCGCCGCCCAGATGATCTTCGCGCCGCGCGCCCGGCTGGTCGTCGACCGCTTCGGCTACAAGGCCACCACCACGGCCGGCCTGGTGGTCATCGCGGCGATGCTGGCCGCCTTCGCCACGCTGGAGGCGGACACCCCGATCTGGATCCTCGAGGTGATCTTCTTCCTGATGGGCACCGGCATGGCGCACATCATGACCCCGGTCAGCGTCGTGATCATGCAGACCCTGCCCCGCGAGAAGGCCGGCTCCGCCTCCGCGCTCAGCAACACCTTCCGCCAGGTCGGCGGCGCACTGGGCATCGCCGTCCTCGGCTCGGTGCTGTCGACGGCGTACCGCGGCGGCATCGAGGACCGGCTCGGCGCGGTGCCCGCGGGCCTGCGCCACACCGCCGGGGAGTCCATCGAGGCGACCCTGGGCGTCGCCGCGAAGCTCGGCCCCAGGGGCGACGCGCTCATCGGCCCGGCCAACGACGCGTTCCTGCACGCCATGCACGTCACCGCGCTGTGGGGAGCGGGCGTCGCGGTGATCGGCGCGGTGACCGTGGCGCTGTTCCTGCCGGGGAAGGAGCCGGCGCGCCAGGAGGGCGAGGAGGAGCAGGAGTTGGTGTCGGCGGAGTAGGGCTCGTCCTGGGGCGGGCAGGCGGTGGGGGAGAATCCCCCCAGGGCGACCGAAGGGACGGGACAACGTGAGCCTTGCCGAAAGCCGGCCTCGCAGAGACGGCCCCGCCAAGGGCCGGCCGCGCAGCGAGGCCGTGGAGCGCGCCATCGTCGAGGGCGTGATGCGGCTCCTGGAAGAGGGCGTACCGCTCGCCGAACTGTCCATCGAGCGCATCGCCCGTACCGCCGGCGTCGGCAAGGCCACCATCTACCGGCGCTGGAGCGGCAAGGAGGAACTCTTCGTCGACGTCGTGCGCACGGCGGAGCCACCGGACCCGGAACTCCCCGGCACGTCGCTGCGCGACGACCTCGTGGCCCTCCTCGAACAATTGCGCCAGCGCGGGCTGATGACCCGGTCGTCGGCGCTCCTGCACAACGTCTACGCCCAGATGAAGAGCAGCCCGAAAGTCTGGACGGCGTACCACGCCACCGTCGTCGAGCCGCGGCGCCGGCGCCAGATCGAGCTGCTGCGCCGCGGACAGCGCGACGGCGAACTGCGCACGGACGTCGACGTCGAGCTGATGAACGACATGTTCACCAGCCCCATGCTCTTCCGCACCGTCATGCGGCCGGACGCCGAACTCCCGGCCGGCCTGTCCGAACAGATCGTCGACACGGTGCTCGAAGGGCTACGGCCCGTCAGTTCACCGCCCGTCAGTTCGCCGTCGCCGTAGGGCTGGTCCGGCCACGTGTGCGCGTTTCGTCACAGAGGGCGCTTTCCCCGCAGGCCACCGGAACTCCGTGCGCCCGCTCGTACGTCCTCGTGCCCGTACGGCCGTCGCGGGACGGCAGGAACAGGGCGGATCATCCCCTAGGGTCGTAGGACACGGGGGGCGAACGGTGTGCACGGCAGGCAGTGAGGCAACGGTATGGCGCAGCAGGCGTACATGACGGAAACGGACAACGGAGGCTCGGGACCCGAGCGCCGGGGAGCCCGGTTCCGGCGCCTGATGAACCGCCTCGGCGCCGGCTGGCGCGGTGACCGGCGGGTCTGGCGCCGTGGCCTCGTCGTCGCCGGGCTCGCGGTCCTGGCCGCCCTGATCATGCTGCTGCACGCGCAGATCCCCAACCGCGTCGGCAACCTCGGCAGCCTCATCGAGACCTTCCTGCCCTGGCTGGGTCTCGCGGTGCCGGTGCTGCTGGTCCTCGCTCTCGTGCGGAAGTCGGCGACCGCCCTGGTCGCGGTGCTGCTCCTGTCGGCCGTCTGGTTCAACATCTTCGGCAGCCTCCTCACCGACAAGGCCGCCACCGGCGGCGACCTCACCGTGGCCACGCACAACGTCAACGCCGACAACCCCGACCCCGCCGGCACCGCCCGCGACGTGGCCGCCTCCGGCGCGGACGTGGTCGCCCTGGAGGAGCTGACGGAGGGGGCGGTCCCGACGTACGAGAAGGCCCTGGCGTCGACGTACCGGTACCACTCGGTGCAGGGCACGGTCGGGCTGTGGAGCAAGTACCCGCTGACCGGCGTCAAGCCCGTCGACATCAAGCTGGGCTGGACGCGCGCCATGCGCGCCACGGTGACCGCGCCCGCCGGGCAGGTCGCGGTGTACGTCGCCCACCTGCCGTCGGTACGGGTGAAGGTGGAGGCCGGGTTCACGGCCCGGCAGCGCGACAAGAGCGCCGACGCGCTCGGCGAGGCCATCGCCGACGAGAGGCTGACCAGGGTCGTGCTGCTCGGTGACCTGAACGGCACCATGAACGACCGCGCGCTCAACGCCGTCACCTCCCAGCTGCGCTCCACGCAGGGCGCGGCGGGCAGTGGCTTCGGGTTCAGCTGGCCGGCGTCGTTCCCGATGGCGCGGATCGACCAGATCCTGGTGAAGGGCGTCGAGCCGGAGAGCTCCTGGGCGCTGCCGGAGACCGGAAGCGACCACCTTCCGGTGGCCGCGCGTGTGAACGTCGCCACGTCGAACTGATCCGACCTGCCGGAATACCGGGGGCGGGCGTCTTTGTTCCGTAACTGAACATACGCTGGTACGGAACTCCGCTCTCCCCTGAAAGGCAATGGTTTTCTTCATGCCCGTGGCCCTGCTCGCCCTCGCCGTGGGCGCCTTCGGCATCGGTACGACCGAATTCGTGATGATGGGCCTGCTGCCCGATGTCGCGGACGACCTGAACATCTCCCTCCCCGAGGCCGGCCACCTGGTCTCGGCCTACGCGCTGGGCGTCGTCGTCGGCGCCCCGCTGCTCGCCGCGGTCACCGCGCGCATGTCCCGCCGCAAGGTCCTGATCGGTCTGATGGCCCTGTTCGTGGCCGGCAACGCGCTGTCCGCCTTCGCCCCCGACCACCACTGGCTCCTGGCGGCCCGCTTCCTCAGCGGCCTCCCGCACGGTGCCTTCTTCGGCGTGGGTGCCGTCGTCGCCACGGCGATGGTCGCGCCGGAGCGCAAGGCCCGCTCGGTGTCCATGATGTTCCTCGGCCTCACGGTCGCCAACATCGCGGGCGTTCCCGTCGCCACCCTCATGGGGCAGCAGATGGGCTGGCGGGCGACCTTCCTCGGCGTCAGCGCGATCGGCCTGGTGGCGATCGCGGCCCTGGCCCGGCTCATCCCCCACGACGACGCCCACGCCCCGCGCGCCGGCATCCGAGGCGAGCTCGCCGCCCTGCGCTCCCTGCCGGTCTGGCTGGCGCTCGGTACGACCGTCGCCGGCTTCGGCGCCCTGTTCGCCGCGTACAGCTACGTCACGCCGATGCTCACCGACGCGGCCGGCTTCGCCGACTCCAGCGTGACGGTGCTGCTCGCGCTGTTCGGCGTCGGCGCGACGGCTGGCAACCTGCTGGGCGGACGGCTCGCCGACCACTCCCTGCGGGGCACGCTGTTCGGCGGGCTCACCGCTCTGGTGGCCGTGCTGGCGCTGTTCCCGCTGCTGATGAGCGCGGAGTGGAGCGCCGGGCCGGCCGTCGCGCTGCTCGGCATGGCGGCGTTCGTGACCGGCTCGCCCCTGCAACTGATGGTGATGGAGAAGGCGTCGGCCGCCCCTGCGCTGGCCTCGTCCGCGAACCAGGCCGCGTTCAACCTGGCCAACGCCGGGGGTGCGTGGATCGGGGGTGTCGCACTGGCCGCGGGCTTCGGCGTGACGTCTCCGGCGATCGCCGGGGCGGCACTGGCTGTCCTGGGCCTGGTCGTCGCGGCCACGGCGGCCGTGGTGGACCGGCGACGGGTCGCCCCTCGGGGGCGGCTGGTCGCGACGCACGTGCCGGGCGTGTCGGAGCCGGTGCGGTCGTAAACGTGCAAGGGGCGCCGCCCCTCCGCTCCCGTGCCAGGGGGCTCCGCCCCCTGGCCCCCCGGCCTTCGCCCACCCACCACCCGACTCGGTCGGACAAGAGGTGGGCGAACCGTCAGACCGACTCGCGCCAGCCGTTGGTGATCGGCAGCCGGCGGTCCTTGCCGAACCCCTTCGCCGAGATCTTCGTACCCGGCGGATACTGCCGCCGCTTGTACTCCGCGGTGTCGACCATCCGCAGTGTCTTCACGACCAGCTCCCGGTCGTACCCGGCGGCCACGATCGCGTCGGCGCCCTGGTCCCGGTCGACGTACAGCTCGAGGATCCCGTCCAGCACCGGATAGTCCGGCAGCGAGTCCGTGTCGACCTGCCCCGGCCGCAGCTCCGCGCTCGGCGGCTTGGTGATCGAGTTCTCCGGGATGGGCGGGGTCTGGCCCCGCCCGGCCGCCGCCTCGTTGCGCCACTGGGCCAGCCGGAAGATCCACGTCTTGTACACGTCCTTGATGGGCCCGTACGCGCCCACCGAGTCGCCGTACAGCGTCGAGTACCCCACCGCCAGCTCCGACTTGTTGCCGGGCGCGAGCACGATGTGGCCCTCCTGGTTGGAGATCGCCATCAGCATCGTGCCCCGCAGCCGGGACTGGAGGTTCTCCTCCGCGAGCCCGGACAGCCCCAGCGAGCCCATGTACGCGTCGAACATCGGCTCGATCGGCACGGTACGGAAGTTCAGCCCCGTCCGCCGGGCCATCTCCGCCGCGTCCCCCTTCGAGTGCTCGGAGGAGTACTTCGACGGCATCGACACGCCGTACACGTTCTGCGCGCCCACCGCGTCGCACGCGATCGCCGCGACCAGCGCCGAGTCGATACCGCCGGACATGCCGATCAGGACCGACGTGAAGCCGTTCTTCGCCACGTACGCCCGCAGGCCCACGACCAGCGCGGAGTAGATCTCCTCGGCGTCGTCGAGACGGTCCGCGTAACCTCCCGCGAGTTCCGGCTCGTAGGCCGGCAGGGGGTCCTCGGACAGCACCACCCGCTCGATGCGCAGCCCGTCGTCCACGACCCCCGTGGGCGCGTCGGCCGACGCGGCCGGCAGGTCGAGGTCCAGCACCACGCAGCCCTCCGCGAACTGCGGCGCCCGCGCGACGACCTCGCCGTTCTTGTCGACGACGATCGAGTCGCCGTCGAAGACCAGCTCGTCCTGCCCGCCCATCATGGCGAGGTAGGCGGTGGTGCAGCCCGCCTCCTGGGCGCGCTTGCGGACCAGTTCCAGGCGGGTGTCGTCCTTGTCGCGCTCGTACGGCGAGGCGTTGATCGACAGCAGCAGCCCGGCCTCGGCGGAGCGCGCCGCCGGGACACGGCCGCCGTCCTGCCACAGGTCCTCGCAGATGGCGAGGGCCACGTCGATGCCGTGCACGCGCACGACCGGCATGGTGTCGCCCTGCACGAAGTAGCGGAACTCGTCGAAGACGCCGTAGTTCGGCAGGTGGTGCTTGGCGTAGTTCAGGACCACCTCGCCGCGGTGCAGCACCGCCCCCGCGTTGCGGGGCGCGCCGACGGGCTGGCCGAACCGCGGCTGGGCGGACTCGGACCGGTCGAGGTAGCCGACGACCACCGGCAGCTCCCCGAAACCCTCCTCGGCGAGCCGTGCGGCGAGGCCGCGCAGGGCCGCGCGGGACGCCTCCACGAAGGACGAGCGCAGGGCCAGGTCCTCGACGGGATACCCGGTCAGGGCCATCTCGGGGAACGCCACGAGATGCGCTCCCTGCTCGGCGGAGTGCCGGGTCCAGCGGAGGATCGTCTCGGTGTTCCCGGCGAGGTCACCGACGCGTGAGTCGATCTGGTTCAGGGCGAGACGTAGTTGAGGCACGGGCCCAGTGTAATCGTCAGTGCGACGCGATGGGGTGGCGAGTGGGTGTGGGGCGCTTCACGCTCCCCGCGACGACGCGGTAGCACAATCCCAGCGAAACCGTCCCCGTTCCTGCCGAACCCGGTCGGGCCCGCCTTCCCCTGCCTTACGACTGAGGCCCGACGACTGAGACCCGACGACGACCGGAACACCGCACCAGGGGATCGATGACCGACTGGCTCCTGCTCGCCGCCGCGTTCACCGCCGCCGCGGCGAGCAATCTGGCCTTCGCCCTCGCTCGCAGGCACCGCCTGAGTCGAAGGGCCCGGACAGGAAAGCGCCCGCCTCCCGACGAACTGTGCCGGGAAGCGGGCGCGCCGTGCTGCCCCGCCGTGGTCAGCGGCGGCGGTACGACTCCACGTAGCCGCCCGCCGGTGTTCCCACGCCGGTGACGTCGTCGTAGCCCTTCACGGCCTGGAGCGAGCTGTCGGCGCCGAGGGTGCGCACCGAGGTGAGGAGACCGCCCGAGGCGTCGAAGCTGTTGGTGTAGTCGACGCGGGCCACCGCGAGACCGGAGCCCGTGGGGTTGTCCGTGACGTCGTGGTACGCCTTCGTCCCGTACTTCGCGTAGATCGTCGGGTTGGCGAAACCGATCGCCTTGCCGCCGCGCGCCTGCTGGGCGAGGGCCTGGACGGCCGCGATGACCGGCGCGGCCAGCGAGGTGCCGCCGATGCGGTACTCGCTGTACTGCTGCGACCCGTCCGGGAAGGTCTGCGTCTGGCCGACCTTGAAGCCGGTGTTGGGGTCGGCGATCGCCGAGATGTCCGGGACCACGCGGTTGCCGGCGGCGCTGTTGGCCGTGGCGAGCGCGGCCGGGACGACACCCTGCTGGTAGTACGGCTCGGCGACCGTCGCGCTGGTGCCGCCGCCCGCGCCCGAGGTGAACGCGCCGGGGAAGTCGGTCCAGCTCTTGCCGTCCGCGGACAGCATGGCCTTCTCGGTGCCCCAGCCGGTCTCCCACAGGTACTTGTCGCCCTTGCCGACGGCCAGCGAGGTGCCGCCGACCGCGGTCACCCACGCCGAGTTGGCCGGGGTGTCGACCTGCTTCGTGCCGGTGTCGGCGACCTCGTCGCCGTGGTCGCCGGAGGAGAAGTAGAAGCCGATGCCCTCGACCGCGCCGAACTGGAAGACCTGGTCGTAGGCGGCCGCGAGATCCGGCGTCTGCGCCGCCTCGATGCTGCCCCACGAGTTGGACACGATGTCGGCCAGGTGCCCGTCGACGACCTTGCTGAGCGAGTCGAGCAGATCGTCGTCGTAGCAGGACGCGCCGCCGACGTACGTGATGTCCGCGGCGGGCGCGACCGCGTGCACGGCCTCGACGTCGAGGGTCTCCTCGCCGTACCAGCCGGCCGCCCCGCACTCCTCGGTGTGGGCGTACTTCTTGGGCAGGACCTGGCGCAGCCGGCCGCTGGTGTAGGCCGCGTCGCCGTGCTTCTTCGCGTAGGTGGCCGCGTCGTGGGCGATGGTCGGGGAGGCGTACGCGTCGGTGATGGCGACCCGGACCCCCTTGCCCGTGTAGCTGCCCGCGCCGTACGCGGCCCGCAGCTGCTTGCCGGTGTAGCCCTGGACGGCGTACGGGATCTTCCCGCCGTAGGCGTCCGGCAGCGTGGTCGCCACGTTGGAGCCGTAGTACGAGGAGAACGGCCCGGAGTTCTTGAACACGGCGTCCGGCGGCGGCAGCGTGTCGCTGTGGGTCGCCTTGTGCGGCGCGTTGTCCAGGCCGGTGACGGTCAGGACGGCACCGTTCAGGCCGTCCGGTGCGGAGGCTGTTCCGGCGGGCGCGCGGTAGATCTTGGCACCCTTGGCGTAGTTGTGCAGCTGGGTGCCGAAGGCCCGCTCGGCGGCGGACACGTCACCGGAGACGGAGACGTAGTGCCGCGTGACGCCCGTGACCTTCAGACCGGCCGACGTCAGCCAGGACCTCACCGCCGCGACCTGCGCCTCGGTCGCGCCGAAGCGGGCCTGCGCCTGCTGCGCGCCGAGGTACTTGCCGTACGACGCGGAGGACGGGTCGGACACGGCCTTCGCGTACGCGGCGAGGCCGGCGGCGTCCCGGCCCGCGAGGTAGACCCGGGCGGAGACCTGGTTGCTGTCGGCGGTCGCGCCCTTGTCGGCCCTGGCCGTGGCCCACGCGGGCTTGGTCCCGGCCAGTGTGTCCCGGCCCGGGCCGCCCGCAGCGTGCGCCGCGGGTATGCCGAGCGCCAGCGCGCCCGCGAGCATCGGCAGTGTCGCTGCCATGCTCACCCCGGCGCGCATCTTGGCGCGGTTGGATCTCATGGAACCCCCTGTGCGGTTCGTCGCGAGTGGATCACTCGACGGTGGCCACTCTGGCGACGAACCGTTCACGCCGGGGGAATGCGCATGCCAAGAAGAACTCAATTAACCTAATGACAAGGCCATTTGGAGGTTTCGCCTACGAACGCGGCTCGACGCCCCGCTCCTTGAGCATGTCCGACATCAGGTCGATCTCCGACTCCTGCGCGTTGACCATTCCCTGCGCGAGCCGCTTCTCCACGCCGACCGTGCACCGGTCGACACAGCCCTCGGCCATGTGGACCCCGCCCTGGTGATGGGCCGTCATCAGCTGAAGGTAGAAGACCTCGGCCTGCTTGCCGCTCAGGGTGTCCAGCTTCTTCATCTGGGTGTTGGTCGCCATGCCCGGCATCAGCGCCCCGTCCTTGCCGGAGGGCATGTCACCCATGTCCATCCAGGTCATCGGCGGGTTGGCCGACACCTTCGGAAGGCCCCACAGGTCGAGCCAGCCCAGCATCATGCCGCGCTGGTTGGCCTGCGTCTGCGCGATGTCGTACGCGAGACGCCGCACGTCCTCGTCGTCGGTACGGTCGCGCACGATGTACGACATCTCGACGGCCTGCTGGTGGTGCACCGCCATGTCCCGCGCGAACCCCGCGTCCGCGGAGTCGGCGGTGGGAACCGTGCTCGAACCGTCGTCCTCGGCGACGGCGTAGGTGATGGCGCCGGCCGCGACGAGCACGCCCGCCGCGGCGACCGCCACTGAGACGAGCCTCACTTCGACAGACCACCCGTGCACGCCGCGCCCGGCTCGGGCGTCTGCTTGCCCTGCACGAACTTCTCGAAGAACTTGGCGACGTTCGGGTCGTCGGCACCGGTCACCGTGCGCTGGCTCCCCCACGCGGTGAGCATGATCGGGTCGGCCTGCTTCTCGTCCGGGCTCATCAGCGTGTACGGCGTCGCCTTCACCTTCGCCGCCAGCGCCTCCACGTCCGCCTTCGCGGCCTTGCTCGTGTACGTCACCCAGACCGCGCCGTGCTCCAGGGAGTGCACGGCGTTCATGTTGTTGATCGCCTCGGTGTACACGTCGCCGTTGCAGTTCATCCAGACCTGGTTGTGGTCACCGCCGACCGGGGGCTCCGTCGAGTACTTCACGGTCTTGGTGACGTGGGTCTGGCTCAGCTTGCCCTTCCAGGTCTTCACCCCGTCCGCGCCGGTGACGAAGCTGCCGGTGTTCTTCGCGTCGACCGCGGCGCTGTCGTCGTCGGACTGCGAGTTCACGAGCACCACACCGCCGACCACGAGACCGGCGACGACCACCGCGCTGGCGGCGACGGTGAGGATCCGGTTGCGGCGCTCACGGGACTGCTCGGCGCGCCGCATCTCCTCTATTCGCGCCTTGCGGGCGGCGCTGCTGCTTTTCTTGGCGGAGCCCATGCGTGTGTCCTTCTGGGGAAAAGGTGCCGGTCGGGTTCGCTGATCGTAATGGGGGAGCAGTGCACTCTCGTAGCGAGGGCACAGGAATGGCCGAAGACCGGATACCCGGGGAAGATCGGGTACCCGGCCGACCGGCCCCGGGAGGTTGCGGGAGTCCCGGCATTACGTATGTCGGTCCGAGCAGGCAAGATGGGCGGCAGAGCAGTACACCTGCCCTACGTGAGGCGTTCACTCCGAGGTCGGCCGGACGATCAAGGTGCGCAACACTGGTGAAATGGTGTTGTGGTGGGATGCCCAGGTGCCCGACCGCCTCCCGTGGTAGGGGAGACAGGCGGCCTGACCAGCAAGGATGGGGAAGCGCAAGATGGACAAGCAGCAGGAGTTCGTGCTCCGGACGTTGGAGGAGCGTGACATCCGGTTCGTACGCCTGTGGTTCACGGACGTGCTGGGCTTCCTCAAGTCCGTCGCCGTGGCCCCGGCCGAGCTGGAACAGGCCTTCGACGAGGGCATCGGCTTCGACGGCTCGGCGATCGAGGGCTTCGCCCGCGTATACGAATCCGACATGATCGCCAAGCCCGACCCGTCGACCTTCCAGGTCCTGCCGTGGCGTGCGGAGGCCCCCGGTACCGCCCGGATGTTCTGCGACATCCTCATGCCGGACGGCTCCCCGTCCTTCGCGGACCCGAGGTACGTGCTCAAGCGCGCCCTCGCCCGCACCTCCGACCTGGGCTTCACCTTCTACACCCACCCGGAGATCGAGTTCTTCCTGCTGAAGGACAAGCCGCTGGACGGCACCCGGCCGACCCCGGCCGACAACTCCGGCTACTTCGACCACACCCCGCAGAACATCGGCATGGACTTCCGCCGCCAGGCGATCACCATGCTGGAGTCGATGGGCATCTCGGTCGAGTTCTCCCACCACGAGGGCGCCCCGGGCCAGCAGGAGATCGACCTGCGCTACGCGGACGCGCTCTCCACGGCGGACAACATCATGACGTTCCGCCTGGTCATGAAGCAGGTGGCGCTGGAGCAGGGCGTCCAGGCGACCTTCATGCCGAAGCCGTTCTCCGAGCACCCCGGCAGCGGCATGCACACGCACCTGTCCCTCTTCGAGGGCGACCGCAACGCCTTCTACGAGTCGGGCGCGGAGTACCAGCTCTCCAAGGTCGGCCGCTCCTTCATCGCGGGCCTGCTCAAGCACGCGGCGGAGATCGCCGCGGTCACCAACCAGTGGGTGAACTCCTACAAGCGCATCTGGGGCGGCTCGGAGCGCACGGCGGGCGCCGGCGGCGAGGCCCCCTCCTACATCTGCTGGGGCCACAACAACCGCTCGGCCCTGGTCCGCGTCCCGATGTACAAGCCCGGCAAGACCGGCTCGGCCCGCATCGAGGTCCGGTCCATCGACTCCGGCGCCAACCCGTACCTGGCGTACGCGATGCTCCTGGCCGCCGGCCTCAAGGGCGTCGAGGAGGGCTACGAGCTCCCGCCGGGCGCCGAGGACGACGTCTGGGCCCTGTCCGACGCCGAGCGCCGCGCGATGGGCATCGAGCCCCTGCCCCAGAACCTGGGCGAGGCGCTGACGCTGATGGAGCGGAGCGACCTGGTCGCCGAGACACTGGGCGAGCACGTGTTCGACTTCTTCCTGCGCAACAAGCGCCAGGAGTGGGAGGAGTACCGCAGCGAGGTCACGGCCTTCGAGCTGCGGAAGAACCTGCCGGTGCTGTAGTGCTGTAGTGCTGTAGGGATTCGCCGTGGGGCGCGGCGTCGTGCGGACCGTGCGGCCCGGTGGGGGCTGGTCGCGCAGTTCCCCGCGCCCCTTGGCGGCGCTACTGCTGCGCGAGCTTCGCCAGTACCTGATGCAGTGGCTCCGTGACCCGGCGCCGGTACTCCTGGATCGCCCAGCCGTTGCCGTCCGGGTCCTGGAAGTACATGAAGGTCGCGCCGTCGTCAGGGGCGTACTGGACCGGCTCGGAGACCTCCAGGCCGCGCTCGACCAGCTCGGCGTGGGCGGCCTTGATGTCGGTCACGCAGAGCTGGAGGCCCTGGTAGGAGCCGGGGGCGGGGCGCCGGCCCTGGACCATCTCCCAGATGCTGTCGCCGAGGGCGATCGAGCAGCCGGAGCCCGGAGGGGTCAGCTGGACGATCCGCATGCCCGGCATCACCTCCTGGTCGATGTCCACGTGAAAACCGACCCTGTCCCGGTAGAAGTCGCGGGCCCGGTCGATGTCGCTCACGGGCAGCGGGATCACTTCGAGGGTGAACTCCATCGCTGGTCTCCAAGTCGCCGTTGACGGGAGTGGCAGGTGAGTGTCAGACGAACCGCCAGCGCGTCTGGCTGAACGGCTCCCCCTTACCGAAGCCGAAAACCGTGCGCGGCGCCAGCGCGAAGACGACGGCGTGGCCAGGACCGTGGTGGAAATACCCCTCCCGTACCTCGAAGCGCCAGAATTCGCCGTACTTCGTCTCCCACGCGGCGGCCAGCTCCCGCAGCCTGCCGTCGTCGGAGACGCGCACCGCCTCGCCCTCCACCACCAGGTCGTAGCCCTTGTCCCAGGTGTTGGTGCCGGTGGTCAGCACGACGTTCGGATTGTGCGCGAGGTTCTTCGCCTTGCGTTCGTCGGGCCCGGTGCAGAAGTGCAGCGCGCCGTGCGCCCACACGGCGGGTAGTGGGGTCACGTGCGGCCGCCCGTCCGGCCGCACCGTCGAGATCCAGAACAGCTCGGCCGAGGAGAGCAGCGCCTCGGCCGAGGGCCAGGAGATCGCGGTGGCGGCCTCGTCGCTGTAGCGGGGGTCGAGACGGGCCTCGGGTGCCCTCTCGGTTTCCTTGTCGGTCATCAGCAGCCCTCCAGAGGTGTCTCCTCCCAGGGTTCCCCGTGAACACCCGGAAACCCCCGGGCCACCGCGGTCGCGGGCCGCATGCCCGGCCGCACGGCCCCGGCCGGCCCGTCGCGGCCGTCCACGGTGACAGTGACCCGCGGGAACCCGCTCCGGCGCCCCAGCGCTTCCCCCGGCCAATCCGGTTAGGCTCGTGGCCGTACGACCTTGATCCGACAGGAGGCCGGGATGACGGCGCCGGGGCGCAGAAGCAGTACCTTCACGCGGCTGCTGCGGCACGGCTTCACCGACCCCTCCGCCGCCGAGCGCCTCCTGGACGGCACGGAACTCGCGCACGTCCGGGACGACCCGGTCCTGCTGGAGTCGCTGGGCGCGACCGCCGACCCGGACCTCGCCCTGCACGGTCTGGTCCGCCTGCTGGAGGCGCAGCCCACGCCCACCGCCCGGCGGGAACTGCTCGACACGGTGATAGCGGCCAAGCCGCTGCGCGACCGGCTGCTCGGCGTGCTCGGCGCCTCCGCCGCGCTCGCCGACCATCTCGCCCGGCATCCGGGCGACTGGCGCGCCCTCGTCATGTACGAGCCGAGCGACCTGCACCCCGGAGTGGAGGACTTCGAGCGGGGCCTCGCGGAGGCGACCGACCCCGTGCTGCTGCGCGTCGCCTACCGCCGCTGCCTGCTGTCGATCGCCGCCCGTGACGTGTGCGGCACCACCGACATCGCCGAGACCGCCGCCGAGCTCGCCGACCTCGCCACCGCGACCCTGCGCGCCGCCCTCGCCATCGCCCGCGCGGCGGCGCCGGAGGACAGCGCGCTGTGCCGGCTCGCGGTCATCGCGATGGGCAAGTGCGGCGGACACGAGCTGAACTACGTCTCCGACGTCGACGTGATCTTCGTCGGCGAGGCCTGCGAGGGTGCCGACGAGGGCAAGGCCGTCAGGGCCGCCACCAAGCTCGCCTCGCACCTGATGCGGATCTGCTCGGAGACCACGATCGAGGGCTCGATCTGGCCCGTGGACGCCAATCTGCGGCCCGAGGGCAGAAACGGTCCGCTGGTGCGCACGCTCAGCAGCCACCTCGCCTACTACCAGCGCTGGGCCAAGACCTGGGAGTTCCAGGCCCTGCTCAAGGCCCGCCCGGTGGCCGGCGACCTCGACCTCGGCGCGGAATACGTGGCCGCCCTCGAACCCCTGGTCTGGAAGGCGGCCGAGCGCGACAACTTCGTCGCCGACGTCCAGAAGATGCGCCGCCGCGTCGTCGAGAACATCCCCGTCGCCGAGATCGAACGCGAGCTGAAGCTCGGCCCCGGCGGCCTCAGGGACGTCGAGTTCGCCGTCCAGCTCCTCCAGCTGGTGCACGGACGGGCCGACGTCTCGCTCCGCAGCGGCACCACCCTGGACGCCCTGCAGGCCCTGGCCACCGGCGGCTACGTCGGCCGCGCCGACGCCGTCCAGCTCGACGACGCCTACCGCTTCCTGCGCTCCATGGAGCACCGCATCCAGCTCTACCGGCTGCGCCGCACCCACCTCGTCCCCGAGGAGGCGGCCGACCTGCGCCGCCTCGGCCGCTCCCTCGGCCTGCGCGCCGACCCGGTCGCCGAGCTGACCCGCGAGTGGAAACGGCACACCAGTGTCGTACGACGGCTGCACGAGAAGCTGTTCTACCGCCCCCTGCTCGACGCGGTCGCCCAACTCGCCCCCGGCGAGACCAGGTTGAGCCCCGAAGCGGCCCGGGAGCGGCTGGTCGCGCTCGGGTACGCGGACCCGGCGGCGGCGCTGCGGCACCTGGAGGCGCTGGCGTCCGGGGTCACCCGCAAAGCGGCCATCCAGCGCACGCTGCTGCCGGTGCTGCTCGGCTGGTTCGCCGACTCGGCCGACCCGGACGCCGGGCTGCTCAACTTCCGCAAGGTGTCGGACGCGCTCGGCAAGACCCCCTGGTACCTGCGGCTGCTGAGGGACGAGGGCGCCGCCGCCGAGAACCTCGCCCGGGTCCTGTCCGCCGGCCGGCTCGCCCCCGACCTGCTGATGCGCGCCCCCGAGGCGGTCGCCCTGCTCGGCGACGGCGACGCGGCCGGCCTGGAACCACGCGGCCGGGACCACCTGGAACCGGAGATCCTCGCCGCGGTCGGCCGCGCACCCGGCGCCGTGCAGGCGGTCACGGCCGCCCGCGGTGTCCGCCGCCGCGAACTGTTCCGTACGGCCGCCGCGGACATCGTCGGCTCCTACGGCACCGAGGCCCAGCCGGTCGAGGCCGACCAGGGCGCCCTGGTGGACCGGGTCGGCGGCGCGGTGTCCGACCTGACGGCGGCCACCCTCTCCGGGACGCTGCGCGCGGTGGTCCGGGACGGCTGGGGGGACACCCTGCCCACCCGGTTCGCGGTCATAGGCATGGGCCGCTTCGGCGGCCACGAACTCGGCTACGGCTCCGACGCCGACGTGCTGTTCGTGCACGAGCCGCGCGACGGCGTCGACGAACGCGAGGCCTCCGACGCGGCCAACAAGGTCGTCTCCGAGATGCGCCGCCTGCTCCAGATCCCCAGCGCCGACCCGCCGCTGCTCATCGACGCCGACCTGCGGCCGGAGGGCAAGTCCGGGCCGCTCGTGAGAACGTTGAACTCGTACGAGGCCTACTACCGCCGCTGGTCGCTGGGCTGGGAGTCACAGGCCCTGCTGCGGGCCGAACCCGTCGCGGGGGACGAGGAGTTGGGCCGCCGCTTCATCGAGCTGATCGATCCGCTGCGGTACCCGACGGCCGGCCTCGGCGACGACGCCGTGCGCGAGATCCGACGCCTGAAGGCCCGGATGGAGTCCGAGCGGATGCCGCGCGGCGCCGACCCGAAACTGCACACCAAGCTCGGGCCCGGCGGGCTCTCCGACGTCGAGTGGACCGTGCAGCTCATCCAGATGCGGCACGGCGCGCAGGTGGCGGGCCTGCGCACGACCCGTACCCGAGCCGCCCTCGCCGCCGCCCGCACGGCCGGCCTCCTCTCCGACGAGGACGCCGCCACCCTCGACGAGGCCTGGGTCCTGGCCACCCGCGTACGCAACGCCGTGATGCTCGTCCGCGGCCGGGCCGGCGACACCTTCCCCTCGGACGCCCGCGAACTGGGCGCGGTGGGTCGATACCTCGGCTACGGCCCCGGCCACGTGGGCGACATGCTCGACGACTACCGGCGTACGGCACGACGGGCGCGGGGCGTGGTGGACGAGCTCTTCTACGGGGCGTAGGCCTCGGACGTCGGGGCCACTCACCACCGCCTCCACCGCCCACCGCCCTGCCGACCGGCACCCGCGGCGCTCACCCGCACCGGGCGGCGCCGGGCCCGCCCCTCGGGCGGACGACCGACAGGGGTCGGACAGCCCCCGGCCCCCCGGCTAGACCTTCGTCGGAAGCAAGGGCCTTTCACGGCCCGGCACCCGCTTCGGCAGCGCGTACGGCAGCGCCCCGTACCAGAGCCGGGCCACCGCGAAGCCGAACGCGAGGCAGAGGACGCCGCCCACCGCGTCCAGCCAGAAGTGGTTGGCGGTGGCGACGATGACCACCAGCGTGGCCACCGGGTAGAGGAGGCCGAGGACCCGCACCCACGGGACCGACGCCAACGCGAAGATCGTCAGGCCGCACCACAGGGACCAGCCGATGTGCATGGACGGCATGGCGGCGTACTGGTTCGACATGTGCTTCAGGTCGCCGGAGGCCATCGAGCCCCACGTCTGGTGGACCATGACGGTGTCGACGAAGTGGCCGTCGTTCATCAGACGCGGCGGGGCGAGCGGATACAGGTAGTAACCGACCAGGGCGACGCCGGTGGTCGAGAAGAGCACGAGGCGGGCCGCGGCGTAGCGGCCGGGATGGCTGCGGAAGAGCCACACGAGCACACAGAGCGTCACCACGAAGTGCAAGGTCGCGTAGTAGTAGTTCATGCCGACGATGAGCCAAGTCACCGAGTTCACGGCGTGGTTGACGGACTCCTCGACGGCGATACCGAGGTGGTGCTCGGCCTTCCAGATCCAGTCGGCGTTGCGCAGCGCCTCGGACCGCTGCTCCGGGACCGCGTTGCGGACCAGTGAGTACGTCCAGTAACTCACGGCGATCAGCAGGATCTCGAACCAGAGTCGGGGTCGGCGCGGGGTGCGCGGCCGGCGCAGGAAACCCGGCCCGGTTCCGGCCGTGACGGTCTGCGGAACGGCCTCGTCGGGCCCTTCCTGCGTCGTCACGGTCGTCTCAGTCATAGGCACAGAGTCTGCCAGAAAAGGGATACCTCACCGATCATCCCCCGGTCGGGTCCGGGCCGCACGTCCTGCACCGGGAAGACTCCTGAAAACTCCTACCAGCGCACTGCCGTAGGCCGTTTCGCTCCGCCCTGAGAACGAGCTGAACGAGCTGGAACGAGCGTACGAGCCGTGCGTCTCAGTGGCGTCCGCGTTCCCCGGGAGCCGAGGCGGTCGAGCCGCGCACCACTAGTTCCGGCATGAACACGAACTCGCTGTGCGGGGCGGGCGTCCCGCCGATCTCCTCCAGGAGGGTGCGCACCGCCGCCTGTCCCATCGCCGGGACCGGCTTGCGGATCGTCGTCAGCGGCGGGTCGGTGAAGGCGATCAGGGGGGAGTCGTCGAAACCGACGACCGAGACGTCCTTGGGGACGTCCAGGCCGCGCTGCCGCGCCGCCCGTATCGCACCCAGCGCCATCATGTCGCTGGCACACACCACGGCCGTGCAGTCACGGTCCATGAGCGCGGCGGCCGCCGCCTGGCCGCCCTCCAGGGTGTAGAGGGAGTGCTGCACGAACTCCTTCTCGATGGCCTCCGTGCCCAGCCCCAGCTGGTCCTGCATGCTGCGGACGAAGCCCTCGATCTTGCGCTGCACGGGCACGAACCGCTTCGGGCCGAGCGCCAGCCCGATCCTCGTGTGGCCCAGCGACACCAGGTGCGTGACGGCGAGGGTCATCGCCGCGCGGTCGTCGGGGGAGATGAACGGCGCCTGCACCTTCGGCGAGAAGCCGTCCACCAGCACGAAGGGCACGCCCTGACCGCGCAGCTGGTCGTAGCGCTGCATGTCGGCGGAGGTGTCCGCGTGCAGACCGGAGACGAAGATGATGCCGGCCACGCCCCGGTCGACGAGCATCTCCGTCAGCTCGTCCTCCGTGGAACCGCCCGGGGTCTGGGTGGCGAGCACCGGCGTGTAGCCCTGCCGGGTCAGCGCCTGGCCGATGACCTGGGCCAGCGCCGGGAATATGGGGTTCTCCAGCTCCGGGGTTATCAGGCCCACCAGGCCCTCGCTGCGCTGCCGCAGACGCACCGGGCGTTCGTAGCCCAGGACGTCGAGGGCGGCCAGCACGGACTGGCGGGTGGTGGCGGCGACGCCCGGCTTGCCGTTGAGGACGCGGCTGACGGTCGCTTCGCTCACCCCCGCCTGAGCAGCGATGTCGGCAAGCCGTGTGGTCACAGGGGTGGACTGTACCGGCCGGCCCTCGCCCTGCACACCGATCGAACGCCTTGCCCGGCCGGTTGAACGGCCCGCAGGGGGTTGCTGCCTCATCGCGGTCCCTCGTGTCCTTCGTCAGCGCCCGGTCCGCAACAGATGATCCCGCGCGGTGAAACGTGTGGCAAGAGCTTGCAGAGTCTTGCACAGCTGTCCCCATACCCGCTGGACTGCGCGGAAACCGGGCTCGCAGGGTCTCGCGGCGGTCGACACGAGGTCACGGCGGCATAACTCTCGGCACGTCTTGCACTTTTTTGCTGCAAGCTCTTTCGGCGGTGCTTACATCGCTGTTACGTTCGGCGACGCCCGGCGACGGCAGCGGCGCAGTCGGCAAGTCGACAGGGGCGGCAGACGGGGCCGTCTTCTGTGAGTACACGGGCTTTCACCCTCAAGGAGAACTCATGCGGCGTGGCATAGCGGCCACCGCGTTGATGGCGTCTTTCGCCCTCGCGGCGACGGCCTGCGGCGGTAGTGACGGCGGCGACTCGGCCGACGGTCCGGTCACCATCACCTGGTGGGACACCTCCAACGCCACCAATGAGGCGCCGACGTACCAGGCCCTGATCAAGGAGTTCGAGGCCGCCCACAAGGACGTCAAGGTCAAGTACGTCAACGTGCCCTTCGACCAGGCGCAGAACAAGTTCGACACCGCCGCCGGTTCCAAGGGCGCCCCGGACATCCTGCGCTCCGAGGTCGGCTGGACCCCCGCCTTCGCGAAGAAGGGCTACTTCCTGCCGCTGGACGGCACCGAGGCCCTCGCCGACGAGAGCAAGTTCCAGCCCAACCTGATCGAGCAGGCCAAGTACGACGGCAAGACCTACGGCGTGCCGCTGGTCACCGACACCCTCGCGCTGGTCTACAACAAGGAGCTCTTCGCCAAGGCCGGTGTCGAGGCCCCGAAGACCTGGGACGACCTGAAGAAGGCCGCCGCCACGGTCAAGGACAAGACCGGCGTCGACGGCTACTGGGGCTCCACCCAGGCGTACTACGCGCAGACGTTCCTCTACGGCGAGGGCTCCGACACCGTCGACGCCGCCGCCAAGAAGGTCACCGTCAACTCGGCGCCCGCCAAGAAGGGCTACGGCACCTGGCTGAGCCTGTTCGACGGCAAGGGCCTGCACAAGGCCGACACCACCGCCGACGCCTACGCCCACATCCAGGAGGCGTTCGTCAGCGGCAAGGTCGCCTCGATCATCCAGGGCCCGTGGGAGATCACCAACTTCTACAAGGGCACCGCCTTCAAGGACAAGAACAACCTCGGCATCGCCACCGTCCCGGCCGGCTCCACCGGCAAGGCGGGCGCCCCGACCGGCGGCCACAACCTCTCGGTGTACGCCGGATCGGACTCCGCCCACCAGAAGGCGGCCCTGAAGTTCGTCAACTTCATGACCTCCGCGAAGTCCCAGGCGAGCATCGCGCTGAAGAACTCCACCCTGCCGACCCGCGACGACGCCTACACCGCCGAGGTCAAGGCCGACCCGGGCATCGCCGGCTTCCAGGGCGTCCTGCCCGCCGCCCAGCCGCGCCCGGCGCTGCCCGAGTACAGCTCCCTGTGGGGTCCGCTGGACACCGAGCTGCCGCAGATCGCCGGGGGCAAGACGTCCCTCGACAAGGGCCTGGGCAACGCCGAGACCGCGATCGCCAAGCTGGTCCCGGACTTCAGCAAGTGACCCCGAGTGGCCGCCGGATCCCCCGCGAACCGGGGGAGGGATCCGGCGGCCACCGGCCTGTGAGCAGGCAGTGCGGGCCGTGCGGGCCGAAGATCTTCCAGAAGGTGTCGAAGAAGTGTTGAAGAAGGTGCCGAAGAAGGTGTCGAAGAAGGTGTCGAAGCAATGACAGTCGCCATCGACCGCGCGACCGGCAAGCGCCGCGGTGACCGCGAGCCGAGGTCCGGGCTGGGCCGGCGCCTGCGGCACGGCTACCAGAAGCACTGGTACGCGTACGCGATGATCGCCCCGGTGGTGGTCGTCCTCGGCGTCCTCGTGCTCTATCCCCTGGCGTACGGCCTCTACCTCACGCTCACCGACGCCAACAGCCTCAACACCGCCCGCACGATCGGCGTCAACCACATCGACGCCACCTACAAGTTCATCGGGCTCGACAACTACGCCGACATCCTGTGGGGCGACACGGCCTACGACCGCTTCTGGTCGCACTTCATCTGGACGATCGTCTGGACCGCGCTGTGCGTCACCCTGCACTACACGATCGGCCTGGGCCTCGCCCTGCTGCTCAACCAGAAGCTGCGCGGCCGTACCTTCTACCGGCTGGTCCTGATCCTGCCGTGGGCCGTGCCGACCTTCGTCACCGTCTTCGGCTGGCGGTTCATGCTCGCCGACGGCGGCATCATCAACTCCTTCCTGGAGACACTCCACCTGCCGACACCGCTGTGGCTGGAGGACACCTTCTGGCAGCGGTTCTCCGCGATCATGGTCAACACCTGGTGCGGTGTGCCCTTCATGATGCTGTCCCTGCTCGGCGGCCTGCAGTCCATCGACACCTCGCTGTACGAGGCCTCCGAGATGGACGGCGCCAACGCCTGGCAGCGCTTCAGGTACGTCACCCTGCCGGGTCTGAGGTCCGTCAGCTCCACCGTCGTCCTCCTCGGCATCATCTGGACCTTCAACCAGTTCGCGATCATCTTCCTGCTGTTCGGCAACACCGCCCCCGACGCGCAGATCCTCGTCACCTGGGCGTACTACCTCGGCTTCGGACAGCAGCCGCGCGACTTCGCGCAGTCGGCGGCCTACGGCATCCTGCTGCTGGCCATCCTGATCGTCTTCACCTCCTTCTACCGCCGCTGGCTGAACCGCAATGACCAGCAGCTCGCGATCTGAGGCAGGAGTCACCATGAGTACGACCACCGTCGAGACCTCCGCCCCGGTGAACAAGGACGGCTCCATGAGCACCTCGCCGCGGAAGGGGACCAAGCGGGGCGAGAGCACCCCCGCCGCCCGCCTCGTCTCCCACGGCATCCTGATCGCCGCGAGCCTGATCGCGCTCTTCCCGGTCGCCTGGCTGGTGTTCCTGTCCCTCGGCCCGGACAAGGACGACTACCTGCATCCCGGGCGCATCTGGGGCAAGATGACGTTCGACAACTACACGTTCGTGCTTCAGGAGACGAAGTTCTTCGACTGGCTGCAGACCACGATGATCGTCACCCTGGGCACCACGCTCATCGGTGTCGTCATCTCGGCCACCACCGGCTACGCGGTCTCGCGCATGCGCTTTCCGGGCTACCGGAAGTTCATGTGGGTGCTGCTGGTCACACAGATGTTCCCGGTGGCCGTCCTCATGGTGCCGATGTACCAGATCCTGTCGGAACTGCAGCTCATCGACAGCTACCTTGGTCTCATCCTGGTGTACTGCACGACCACGGTCCCGTACTGCGCATGGTTGATGAAGGGCTACTTCGACACCATCCCGTTCGAGATCGACGAGGCGGGACGGGTCGACGGGCTGACCCCCTTCGGCACGTTCGCGCGACTGATCCTGCCGCTCGCCAAGCCGGGCCTGGCGGTCGCCGCCTTCTACAGCTTCCTCACCGCCTTCGGCGAGGTCGCGTTCGCCGCGACGTTCATGCTGTCCGACACGAAGTACACCTTCGCCGTCGGTCTGCAGACCTTCGTCAGCGAGCACGACGCGCAGCGCAATCTCATGGCCGCCACCGCGGTACTGATTGCCATACCCGTCTCCGCGTTCTTCTACTTCGTGCAGAAGAACCTGGTGACCGGCCTCACCGCGGGCGGCACGAAGGGCTAGCCCCTTCCGTCACGACTCCCGCGCGCCTGAGCGCGCGGGTGGCGGCCGCGGTGTCCATCCGACCCCGCAGGCACCGCGGCCGCCTCGTCACCCGCCGCCCTACCCACGTAAGCCTCCATGACCGAAAACCTGTTACGCATCAAGGACGCCATGAGCCAGCAGCACTCCGCCGACCCGGCCCCGACCCCCTTTTCTGAAGCGGCTGTCGCCACCGTCGTCAAGCGCCGCGACTGGTGGCGCGACGCGGTGATCTACCAGGTCTATCCGCGCAGCTTCGCCGACAGCAACGGCGACGGCATGGGTGACCTGGAGGGCATCCGCACCCGACTTCCGTACCTGCGCGACCTCGGCGTGGACGCCGTGTGGCTCAGCCCCTTCTACGCCTCCCCGCAGGCCGACGCCGGCTACGACGTCGCCGACTACCGGGCCGTGGACCCCATGTTCGGCAACCTCCTCGACGCCGACGCCCTGATCCGCGACGCCCGCGAACTGTCCTTGAGGATCATCGTCGACCTGGTCCCCAACCACTCCTCCGACCAGCACGAGTGGTTCAAGCGGGCCGTGGCGGAAGGCCCCGGCTCGCCGCTGCGGGACCGCTACCACTTCCGGCCCGGCAAGGGCACGAGCGGCGCACTCCCGCCGAACGACTGGGAGTCGATCTTCGGCGGCCCGGCGTGGACACGCGTCACCGAACCGGACGGCACCCCCGGCGAGTGGTACCTGCACCTCTTCGCCCCCGAGCAGCCCGACTTCAACTGGGACCACCCGGCCGTCCGCGACGAGTTCCGCTCCATCCTTCGCTTCTGGCTCGACATGGGCGTCGACGGCTTCCGCATCGACGTGGCGCACGGCCTGGTGAAGGCGGAGGGCCTGCCCGACCTCGGATCCCACGGCCAGCTCAAGCTGCTGGGTAACGATGTCATGCCGTTCTTCGACCAGGACGGCGTGCACGCGATCTACCGCCAGTGGCGGACGATCCTGGACGAGTACGCGGGCGAGCAGATCTTCGTCGCCGAGGCCTGGACCCCGACCATCGAGCGCACCGCGAACTACGTCCGCCCGGACGAGCTGCACCAGGCCTTCAACTTCCAGTACCTGGCCACCGACTGGGACGCCACGGAACTGCGGACGGTCATCGACCGCACCCTGGAGGCGATGCGCCCGGTGGGCGCCCCCGCCACCTGGGTCCTCTCCAACCACGACGTCACCCGCCACGCCACCCGCTTCGCCAACCCGCCCGGCCTCGGCACCCAGATCCGCACGGCGGGCGACCGCGAACTCGGCCTGCGCCGGGCGCGGGCCGCGACCCTCCTCATGCTGGCGCTGCCCGGATCGGCGTACGTCTACCAGGGCGAGGAACTCGGCCTCCCGGACGTCGTCGACCTGGCCGACGAGGTGCGCCAGGACCCCGCCTACTTCCGGGGCGCCGGCCAGGACGGCTTCCGTGACGGCTGCCGGGTGCCGATCCCGTGGACGCGCGAGGGATCCTCGTACGGCTTCGGCGAGGGCGGCAGCTGGCTGCCGCAGCCCGAGGGCTGGGGCGAGCTGAGCATCGAGGCCCAGACCGGTGTCCCCGGCTCCACCCTGGAGCTCTACCGCTCCGCGATCGCCGCCCGCCGCGAACAGCCCGACCTCGGCGCGGGCGACAGTGTGGAGTGGCTGAAGGCCCCCGAAGGCGTCCTCGCCTTCCGTCGCGGCGAGTTCGTGTGCGTCACCAACACCGGCACCGGGTCGGTGACCACCCCGGCGTACGGCCGCCTGCTCCTCGCCAGTGGCGAGATCGCCGAGACGGACGGCGAGGCGAAGCTGCCGGCGGACACGACGGTGTGGTGGACGGCCAACTGACCGTCCCCGCAAGAGGTTTCCGGAATTTTCAGTGGCCCGCCTTCCGCTTCGGGAGGCGGGCCTCTACGATCTGCGGCACCGCACGGCTTTGCAAGCTTTCAGCAAGAACCTTCAACGGAGAAGGAACCCCACATGGCCAGAAGAGCCCTAGCCGGAGCATGCGCCCTCGTGGCGGGCGCCGCAGCCGCGGTCGTCGCCCCCGCCGGCACCGCACAGGCGGCGCCGCCCGGCACCAAGGACGTCACCGCCGTCCTCTTCGAGTGGAACTTCGCCTCGGTCGCCAAGGAGTGCACCAGCAGGCTCGGCCCGGCCGGGTACGGCTACGTCCAGGTCTCCCCGCCCGCCGAGCACATACAGGGCCCGCAGTGGTGGACGTCGTACCAGCCGGTCAGCTACCGGATCGCCGGCCGGCTGGGTGACGCCACCGCCTTCAAGAGCATGGTCGACACGTGTCACGCCGCCGGTGTGAAGGTCGTCGTCGACGCGGTCGTCAACCACATGTCGGCGGGCAGCGGGACCGGCACGGGCGGCTCGTCGTACTCGAAGTACACCTACCCCGGCCTGTACTCCTCCTTCGACTTCGACGACTGCACGGCCACGATCAGCGACTACACCGACCGCGCCGACGTCCAGAACTGCGAGCTCGTCGGCCTCGCCGACCTGGACACGGGCGAGACCTACGTCCGCTCGGCCGTCGCCGGCTACCTGAACTCCCTGCTCGGGTACGGCGTCGACGGCTTCCGCATCGACGCGGCCAAGCACATCCCGGCGGCCGACCTGGCGAACATCAGGTCGCGGCTGACGAACACGTCCGTGTACTGGAAGCAGGAGGTCATTCACGGAAGTGGGGAGGCCGTCCAGCCGGCCGAGTACACCGGCAACGGCGACGTCCAGGAGTTCCGCTACGCCTACGACCTCAAGCGCGTCTTCAAGAACGAGAACCTCGCCTACCTGAAGAACTACGGCGAGGGCTGGGGTTACCTGAACAGCTCGGTCTCCGGCGTCTTCGTCGACAACCACGACACCGAGCGCAACGGCAGCACCCTGAACTACAAGGACGGCGCCGACTACACCCTGGCCAACGTCTTCATGCTCGCCCACCCGTACGGCGCCCCGGACGTCAACTCCGGCTACGAGTGGTCGAACGCGGACGCGGGGCCGCCCAACGGCGGCTCGGTCGGCGCCTGCTGGCAGGACGGCTGGAAGTGCCAGCACGCCTGGCCGGAGATCCAGCGCATGGTCGCCTTCCGCAACGCGGTGCGCGGTGAGCCGATCACCAACTGGTGGGACAACGGCGCCGACGCCATCGCCTTCGGCCGGGGCGCCAAGGGCTACGTCGCCATCAACCACGAGTCGGTCGGCCTGAGCCGCACCCACCAGACCTCGCTGCCCGCGGGGACGTACTGCGACGTGCAGAACAACACGACGGTGACGGTCAATTCGAGCGGTCAGTTCACCGCGACGCTGGGCGCCAACACGGCCCTGGCGATCTATGCAGGCAAGTCGAGCTGCTGAAAGTTCTTTCCGATGGTTTCAGGACTCTTGCTGTAAGTCTTTCTTCGGCGATACGGTCGCGCGGGGTCGGACCCAAGACAGCCGTCGTCGCAAGGAGTCCACGTCCGTGATACCGAGATGGCCGGCGCCGCCGAGGCGCCGTACCGCCCATGCCGGCCGGGTCGCTGCGGTCACCGTGACCGCGTTGACCGCAGCGCTCGTCCAGCCCCTGGCCGCCCGAGCGGACACCCCGCCCCCACCGCCGTCCGACGCGAGGCTCGCCGCCGAGCCCGCCCGGCACGACGCCACCCGTGAGCAGTTCTACTTCGTCCTGCCGGACCGCTTCGCCAACGGCGACACCGGCAACGACCGGGGCGGCCTGACCGGTTCGCGCCTCAGCACCGGGTACGACCCGACCGACAAGGGCTTCTACCAGGGCGGTGACCTCAAGGGCCTGACCAAGAGGCTCGACTACATCAAGGGCCTCGGCACCACCGCCCTGTGGATGGCACCCATCTTCAAGAACCGGCCCGTGCAGGGCGAGGGCGCTGGGGGTACCTCCCAGGCGTCTGGCACTGGGGGAGCCTCCGCCGGCTACCACGGTTACTGGATCACCGACTTCACCCAGGTCGACCCGCACTTCGGCACCAACAAGGACCTGGAAACCCTCATCTCCAAGGCCCACGCCAAGGGCATGAAGGTCTTCTTCGACGTCATCACCAACCACACCGCCGACGTCGTCGACTACGAGGAGAAGTCCTACGACTACCTCTCCAAGGGCGCGTTCCCGTACCTGACCAAGGACGGCGAACCCTTCGACGACGCCGACTACGCGGGTACAAAGGACTTCCCGGAGGTCGACGCCGACTCCTTCCCCCGCACCCCGAAGGTCACGAGCAGCGTCAAGGTCCCGTCCTGGCTCAACGACCCGACGATGTACCACAACCGCGGCGACTCCACCTTCGCCGGCGAGAGCTCCACGAACGGCGACTTCTCCGGTCTCGACGACCTGTGGACCGAGCGGCCCGAGGTCGTCAGCGGGATGGAGAAGATCTACCAGCGCTGGGTGCGGGACTTCGACATCGACGGCTTCCGCATCGACACCGTGAAGCACGTCAACACGGAGTTCTGGACCCAGTGGGCCACGGCCCTGGACGCCTACGCGGCCAAGCAGGGCCGCGACGACTTCTTCATGTTCGGCGAGGTGTACTCCGCCGACACGTCGATCACCTCGCCGTACGTCACCCAGGGCCGCCTCGACGCCACGCTCGACTTCCCCTTCCAGGAGGCGGCCCGGCAGTACGCCTCCCAGGGCGGCAGCGCGCAAAGGCTCGCCGCGGTCTTCGGCGACGACTACAAGTACACGACCGACAAGGCCAACGCGTACGAGCAGGTCACCTTCCTCGGCAACCACGACATGGGCCGCATCGGGCACTTCCTGAGGCAGGACAACCCGAAGGCGACGGACGCCGAACTCCTCGCCAAGGACCGGCTCGCCAACGAGCTGATGTTCCTCAGCCGCGGCAACCCCGTCGTCTACTACGGCGACGAACAGGGCTTCACCGGCGCGGGCGGCGACAAGGACGCCCGTCAGACGATGTTCGCCTCGAAGACCGAGGACTACCTCGACGACGACCGGCTGGGCACCGACCGTACGCACGCCGACGACGCGTACGACACGACCGCACCGCTCTACCGGCAGCTCGCCGCCCTCTCGAAGCTCCGCAAGGCCAACCCGGCGCTCGCTGACGGCGTACAGACGCAGCGGTACGCGGCCGACGGTCCCGGCGTCTACGCCTTCTCCCGTACCGACCCGAAGACGGGCGTCGAATACGTCGTGGCCGTCAACAACGCGGACGAGGCGAAGCAGGCGACCTTCGCGACCGGTGCGGCGGGCATGACGTTCCGCGGGATCCACGGCACCGACGGCACGGTCGGGTCGGACGCCGACAAGAAGCTCACCGTCACCGTCCCGGCCGGCTCGGCGATCGTCCTCAAGGCGGCCGGCAAGCCCGCCGAACCCACCGCCAAGCCGACGATCACCCTCGAGGCCCCCGCCGCCGGCGCCACCGGCACGGTCGAGGTCACCGCCGACGTGGACGGCGGCCGGCTCAACCGGGTCGTCTTCGCCGCCCAGGTCGGCAACGGCAGGTGGCAGACCCTCGGCTCCGCCGACCACGCCCCGTACAAGGTCACCCACACCATCGCCGAGGCCGTACCGGCCGGGACCGCCCTGCGCTACAAGGCGGTGGTCGTCGACTCGGCCGGCCGCACGGCGAGCGCCACCGACGGCAGTGTCACCGGCACCCCGCCCGCCGAGGAGATCCCCTCCGCCTCCTCGCGCGACTACGCGGTCGTCCACTACCAGCGCACCGACGGCGACTACGCCGACTGGGGCCTGTACGCCTGGGGCGACCTCGCCGACGGCGAGTCGACCGACTGGCCCGACAGTCATCCGTTCATCGGGCGGGACGCGTACGGCGCCTTCGCCTACGTCAAACTGAAGCCGGGCGCCTCGAACGTCGGCTTCCTCGTCATCGACAAGGACGGCACCAAGGACGTCTCCGCCGACCGCACGATCGACCTCACCAAGACCGGCGAGATCTGGATCGAGCAGGGCAAGGAGGCCGTACGGACCGAGCGCCCCGACTATCCGGCGCAGGACAAGTCCAAGGCCGTCCTGCACTACCACCGCGCCGACGGGAACCACGACGGCTGGGGTCTGCACGTCTGGACGGGCGCCGCGAACCCCACCGACTGGTCGAACCCCCTGAAGCCGGTGAGGACCGACAGCTACGGCGCGGTCTTCGAGGTACCGCTCGCCGAGGGTGCCACCAGCCTCAGCTACATCATCCACAAGGGCGACGAGAAGGACCTGCCCGCCGACCAGTCCCTCGACCTCACGGCGAACGGCCACGAGGTGTGGCTCGTGAGCGGCCAGGAGAAGTACCTGCTCCCGCAGCCGGCCGGCTCCGCCGCAGCGCTCGACCTGACCACTTCCAAGGCGGTCTGGATCGACCGGAACACGGTCGCCTGGAACGGCTCCGAGGCCGCCGCCTCCACCCAGCTGCTGTACTCCCGCGACGGCTCGATCGCCGTCGACAAGGGCACGCTGACGGGGGAGGCCAAATGGCTGAGGCTCGCGAGGACCGCCCTCACCGACGCGCAGAAGGCCAGGTTCCCGCATCTGAAGGACTTCACCGCCTGGTCCGTCGACCCTCGCGACCGGGACCGGGTGCGCAGGGCGCTGAGCGGCCAGGTCGTCGCCTCGCAGCGGGCCGCTGGGGGTACCTCCCAGGCATTCGGCTCTGGGGGAGGAGCCGTACTCGCCGCGACGGGCGTCCAGACCGCCGGCGTACTCGACGATCTGTACCCCGCGGCGACGAAGGCCGAGCTCGGCCCGACCTTCCGTGACGGCCGTCCCACGCTGGCCGTCTGGGCGCCGACCGCGCAGAAGGTCGCCCTGGAAATCGACGGATCCACCGTCGCCATGAAGCGGAACGCCGGCACCGGCGTCTGGTCCGTCACCGGCCCCCAGTCCTGGAAGAACAAGGCCTACCGGTACGCCGTGACGGTCTGGGCGCCCAGCGTCCGCAAGGTCGTCACCAACAAGGTCACCGACCCCTACTCCCTCGCCCTGACCACCGACTCGAAGCGCAGCCTGGTCGTCGACCTCGACGACCGGGCCCTCGCCCCCGAGGGATGGTCCTCGCTGGTCAAGCCCAGGGCCGTTCCCCTGAAGGACGCCCAGATCCAGGAACTGCACATCCGCGACTTCTCGGTGGCGGACCGCACGGCCGACCACCCCGGCACCTACCTCGCCTTCACCGACAAGGACAGCGACGGCTCGCAGCACCTGCGCGAGCTGGCGAAGGCCGGGACGTCGTACGTCCATCTCCTCCCGGCGTTCGACATCGCCACCATCCCGGAGAAGAAGTCCGAGCAGGCGACCGCCGACTGCGACCTGGCCTCCTACGCGGCCGACTCGGACAAGCAGCAGCAATGCGTCTCCGCGGTCGCCGCGAAGGACGCCTACAACTGGGGCTACGACCCCTACCACTACACGGTCCCCGAGGGCTCGTACGCGACGGACCCGGACGGCACCGGCCGTACCGTCGAGTTCCGCAGGATGGTCAAGGCGCTCAACGAGGACGGCCTCAGGGTCGTCATGGACGTCGTCTACAACCACACGGCCGCGAGCGGCCAGGCGGACACCAGCGTCCTCGACCGGATCGTCCCCGGCTACTACCAGCGGCTGCTCGCCGACGGCTCGGTCGCCAACAGCACCTGCTGCGCCAACACGGCCACCGAGAACGCCATGATGGGCAAGCTCGTCGTCGACTCGATCGTCACCTGGGCCAGGGAGTACAAGGTCGACGGCTTCCGCTTCGACCTCATGGGCCACCACCCGAAGGCCAACATCCTGGCCGTGCGCGAGGCCCTCGACGCGCTGACCCTCGCCAAGGACGGCGTCGACGGCAAGAAGATCATCCTGTACGGCGAGGGCTGGAACTTCGGCGAGATCGCCGACGACGCCCGCTTCGTGCAGGCCACGCAGCGGAACATGGCCGGGACCGGCGTCGCCACCTTCTCCGACCGGGCGCGCGACGCCGTACGCGGCGGCGGCCCTTTCGACGAGGACCCCGGCGTCCAGGGCTTCGCCTCCGGCCTGTACACGGACCCCAACTCCGCCAAGGGCAACGGAACTCCCGCCGAGCAGAAGGCCCGCCTCCTGCACTACCAGGACCTGATCAAGGTGGGGCTCTCCGGCAACCTCAGGACGTTCACCTTCACCGGCACCGACGGCAAGGAGGTCACCGGCGCCGAGGTCGACTACAACGGCGCCCCCGCCGGCTACGCGGACGCGCCCGGCGACGCCCTCGCCTACGCCGACGCGCACGACAACGAGACGCTGTTCGACGCGCTCGCCTTCAAACTGCCGGCGGACACGTCCGCCGCCGACCGCGCCCGGATGCAGGTCCTCGCCATGGCGACGGCCACCCTCTCGCAGGGCCCCGCCCTCTCCCAGGCGGGCACCGACCTGCTCCGATCCAAGTCCCTGGACCGCAACTCCTACGACAGCGGCGACTGGTTCAACGCCGTCCACTGGAACTGCCGGGCCGGCAACGGCTTCGGGCGCGGACTGCCGATGGCGGCCGACAACGCGTCCAAGTGGCCGTACGCCAAGCCCCTGTTGGGCACGGTCGGCGTCGGCTGCCCGCAGATCGACGGCGCCTCGGCGGCGTACCGGGATCTGTTGCGGATCCGTACGACGGAGCAGGACTTCTCCCTCGACACGGCCGGACAGGTGCAGTCGAAGCTCTCCTTCCCGCTGTCCGGGAAGGACGAGACACCCGGTGTGATCACCATGACGCTCGGTGACCTCGTCGTCGTGTTCAACGCGACGCCCGACACCCAGGAGCAGCGGATCGACGCCCTCGCCGGGAGCGGTTACCGGCTGCACCCGGTGCAGGCGTCGGGCGTGGACCCTATCGTCAAGTCTTCGGCCTACGCGCAGGTATCGGGTACCTTCACCGTTCCCGGGCGGACTGTGGCGGTATTCTCCCCGGCTTCCTGACAAGGGCATTACCTTGGTGGGGCGGGCCCGATCCTCGGGTCCGCCCCACCTGTGTGTCCAAGACCGAAACCGGGACTGGCAGATGGATGTCAACGGCAAGCGGACAGAGACGACCGTGCTGGTCGTGGACGACGTGGCGGCCAGCCGGTACGCCATGGGCGCCGTGCTGCGCCGCGCCGGTCACCGGGTTGTCCCGGTCTCCTCCGGCTCCGAGGCGCTCGTGGAACTCGACGTACGGCTGCGCAAGGGCACGCTGGTGGACGTCGCCCTCGTCGACGTGAACCTGCCGGACATGAGCGGCTTCGAACTGTGCCGCCGGATCAAGGACCGGCCCCAGTTGGCGGGACTGCCCGTCGTGCACTTCTCGGCCTCCGCCGTGGACCCGGGCGACCGCTGCCAGGGGCTGGACGCGGGCGGGGAGGCGTATCTGACGGTGCCCGCCGAGCCCGCGGAGGTCGACGCGGTGGTCCGGGCCGCGGTGCGCACGGCACGGCTGCGGGCCGACTACCAGGCGCTGGCGCGGCGGCTGACGCTGCTGTCGGAGACCATCGTCACCGTCCAGGCCGCACGCTCCCTGCAGGAACTCGCCGACGCCGCCGCCGAGGGCACCGCGCGGCTCACCGGCACCCCCGCCGCCGTCTTCGTCCTCGGCCCGGACGACGTGCTGCTGCGCGGCATCTCCCGGGACCGCACCTCGATCGCGCTGCCGGACGAGGGCGCCGACCGGACGGTGGCCGGTCTGCTCCGGCGGCTCACCCGCGGGCAGGCCGGAGTGCAGATCACCACGGTGGCCGCGCCGCTGTGGCCCGCCGGGTTCTTCCGGCCCGGCGTGCAGCACGACGCCCGCCTGGTGCTGATCCTCACCCAGGACGGCAACTCCGCGGTGTGCCTGGCCACCCCCACCCGCGGGGTGCGCCCGGTGGACCCGGACACCGAAGCCCTCGTGGCCCGGCTCGCCCAGGCCACCGCCCTCGCCGCCGAGCCACTGCTGATGTACCAGGTCGAGCGGCACGTCGCCCTCACCCTCCAGCACAGCTTCCTGCCCCAGCCGCACCGGCTGCCCGAGCTGCCGGGCGTGGACGTCTCGGTCCGCTATGTGCCCGCGTCCCGGGAGACGGAGATCGGCGGCGACTTCTACGCCGCGCTGCGCACCCGCGAGGGCATGCTCACCGCGGTCGGCGACGTCGTCGGGCACTCGCTGGAGGCGGCGACGGTCATGGTCGAGATCCGGCACGCACTGCGCGCCTACTGCGTCGACGAGAGCGACCCGGCCGTCCTCGCCGAGCGGCTCGACCGGATGCTCCAGCACTACCACGACGACGTCACGGCCACCGTGTGCCTGGCCCTGATCGACCCCGCCACCGGGCGCACCCGCATCGCCAACGCGGGCCACATACCGCCGCTGATCATCCGGGACACCGGCAGCGCCGACTACACCAAGGCATCCGGTCCGCTGCTCGGCCTGGGCCTGCCCCACCCGGCGCCCACCGAGCTCTTCCTCGAACCCACCGACCGGCTCCTCATGATCACCGACGGTCTGATCGAGACCCGGGGCACGGACCTGGCGGCCTCCATGGAGCACCTCCGCGCGGCCGCCACCGGCGCCCTGCCCGGCCTGGACGCCCTCTGCGACACGCTCCTGGCCTGCTTCGGCCACGACCGTGAGGACGACATCGCCATGCTGGCGCTGCAGCTGAAGAACTAAGGTGACTCCTGTCGCCCTAGAACAGGAGTGCTCATGCCGCAGATCACCGTCGACTACTCCGCCGTGATGGCTCCGGCCTTCGACCGGGCCGGGTTCGCCAAGGCCCTGCACTCGGCGACGGTCGAGATCGCCGCGGCCAAGCCGGAGGCGTGCAAGACGCAGTTCCGTCGCAGCGAGTACACGCTGGTCGGCTTCGACGAGGGGCACGCCATCGTCCACGTCACGATCGGCCTGCTCGCCGGACGCACCGAGGAGACCAAGGCGAGACTGACCGAAGCCGTCGTGGCACTGCTGCACCAGCATGTGACGGACGAGGGCTTCGCGCTGCACGCCACCGCCGAGGTCCGCGACCTGGAACCCTCGTACCGCAGGCTGGAGCGCTAGGAGGCCAGTGCGATCAGCCGGGTGGCCAGGTCGGTGAACGGGCCGTCGGCCGGTTCGTCCCTGAACATGTGCCGCGTCAGCGCGGCCATCTCCTCGTCGTGGGCGGCGCTCACGGCGGCCAGCGCGGCGAAGTCGTGCACGAGCTGCACCTCCAGCTCGCCGCGCGGGATGCGCCGGCCGTCCAGCCAGATCAGCGCGGTCGACTCGGCGAGCGAGATCCAGGAGCGGATGACCAGTTCCAGTCGCGCGGGCGGGTTCTCCACCCGCAGATGCGACAGGATCTGGTCATACGCGGCCTGCCGCACGGAGTCGATGAGCGCGTTCGTCGTCGACGAGCCGACGGCCGGGCCGCCGCGCATCAACGCCGAGAAGCCAGGCCCGTGATCGTCGACGAAGTCGAAGAACCGGCGCATCACCCGCAGCAGCCGGGCCCCCAGCGGACCCTCCAACGGTTCGACGAACCGGCTCGCCAGATCCTCCGACGCGCGCTTCAACGCGGCCTCGTACAGGCTGAGTTTGCCGGGGAAGTAGTGGTAGACCAGCGGGCGTGAGATACCGGCGGCAGCCGCTATCTCGTCGATGGAGACCTCGTCGGGCGAGCGACGGCTGAACAGGTCGAGGGCGACGCCGATCAACTGCTGCCGCCGCTCCTCGACACCCATTCTGCGGCGTACCCCGATAGTCATACGAACACCTTACCGATCGAATCCGGCCCCGAACGGACCGGAGCGGCCAGCGGTGTTCACGAATTCACCACAAGACGATCACTTCTAGCGGGCACGGCAGCCGCTGTCCCGCTAGCGCAGAGCGTCGATCGACCGTCCGCTCTCCAGCTTCCCCGTCAGACCGGCCTGAGCCCCCTGCCGCGTCCGCACGGCCAGCAGGTTGCCCCGCGCCGAGCCGCCGACGCCGCCCGTCGTCGTGATCGACGCCGTGCCACGACTGCCCGCCGCCAGCAGGTACCAGGAACCCGCCTCCGACTTCCACAGCACCCCGGCCAGCACATGCGGGTCGCGCGGGCCGCAGGCCGGTACGTTCTCGGCCTTCGCCGCGACCGCCCCGTACGGCCCGCCCGGCGTGCGGAACTGCGCCTGGACGCGCGTGCCGCCGCCCCGCCACGTCTCGGCGCGCGTGCACACCCACGAGGCCGAGCCGCTCGCGTCGGGCAGCGGCTGGGTGGCGTACACCCAGGCGTTCACCGACCGCACGCCCTGGGAGCGCACGGCGGACAGGGAGCAGGCGAAGGGTGCCCAGGCGCGCAGCGCCGCCGCGCCGGAGGCGTCGCGCGCCGAGCCGGGGCGCCCGGTGGTGAGGCGGGCCGGGACCAGTTCGCCGAGGTCGGTCGACAGGCGGGTACCGGAGCCGTCCGTCAGCTGGAGGACGTTCCACGAGGTGCACGCGCCGGTCTGCTGGGCGGCGCTGGCCAGCGGCGAGGTGACACCGTCGGTCACCGTGAGGTCCATCGCGCCGGAGCCCGGCTTCAGCAGGTCCCGCTCGGCCGCCTTCTTCACCCAGGGGGCCGTCAGATAGCGGACGTTGCCGTCGGCCCGGCCCAGCACCACCGCGTTCGCCTCCGCGCCACTCGCGCCGTCGACCCGCGCGAAGTCGAGGGCGGCGCCCTTCGTGCTGTCCTTCGGTTCCGCGTACCGGGCGATGCGCAGGCCGTCGTAGAGGATCACCACGCGCGCGTTGTCGACGTTCCCGGCGTACAGCAGTTGCGGAGGGCCCGCCGGGCCGCCCGACGGGGTGCCCGGGGTCGCGGAGACCTGCACGGTCTCGCCGGGGCGGGCCCAGACGGCGAGGGCACGGCGCAGCAGCGCCTCGTCGTCGGTGAGGTCACCGCGGGCGGGCCACACGGAGAAGTCGGTGCGCGCGGCGGCCTGCCACGCGGTGGCCGGGACCCTGGTCAGCCGGCCGGGGTCGAGGGCGGCCTGCGCCGCCGGGTTCTGCGCGTACGGCGGGGCGGCGGCCCCGTCGGGTGCCCAGCCGCCACCGGGCAGGCCGAGCAGCGCCCCGCACACGGCGACGGCCGCCGCGGCGGCGAGCGCGGCCTTCATGTGCTGGCGGCGCCGCATCAGGTCGGTGGGCCGGGCCTGCAGCGAACAGGGGTCGAACTCGGGGGAGCCGAGCAGCGCGTGCTGCGCGGGCACCTCGTCGGCCTCGTCCAGCGCGTCGTCCACGTCGTCCACGCCCGCCGCCGCCAGCACCTCGCGTACGTCGCCGTCCGGCAGCTTCTCCAGACCGCGCAGCACGTACGCGGCGCGGGCCGGTCCGGACAGGGCGGACAGCCGCTGGTCCAGGGAGAGTTCGTCGGCGCCGCCCGAGCGCGGGAAGAGGCGCAGGCCCCACACCTGGGGCAGCAGCGGCGGCAGCTGCGACCGCTTGGGCCACGCCCTGAACGTCAGCGGCAGACCCGCCTCCAGGGCCGTACGCAGCACCCGGAGCCGGACGAAGGCGTAGCCGGGGTCGCCCTCCCGGCCCGTCGACTGAGCGGGGATCACGGGCACGGGTGTCCGCCCCCGGGGCAGGGCGCGCTGGGTGAGCGCGTGCGCGGTCAGGACGCGCCGGTTGCGTCCGAGGCCCGGCGGCAGCACCAGATAGGCGAGCCGGACGAGCCGGGGATAGTGCTCGACGAGCGCCGCCTCGGCCTGCTCGACGTCGACGAGCGGGTCGGACGACGAGGAAGCGGCGGCGGAGCCGGAGCCGGGTGCGGGGCGCGGGGCGACATCCTGTGACTGCACGTTCAGCAGAACGAGCGAATCCGTGGTTGGTCACCGCAGCCCGGGTGGCTCAGCCCCGCGGATCGGCCAGGGCCCGCGCGTAGTTCGCCATCGACCGCTGGTAGCGGGGCAGATGGGGGGCCAGGGCACCCAGGACGAGGGAAAGGCCCTCGCGGTCGCGGCCGAGACTCGACAGGCACAGGGCGAGCGTCGCGCGTACCGCGTCGTCCAACTCGTCCGAGGGGCCGTCCAGTTCGGGCGTCAGCAGTTTGACGCCCTCCTCCGCCCGCCCGGTGTTCCGCAGGGAACTGGACAGCTGGATCCTGGCGCGCCGCCCCTTGTAGCCGTCGAGCCCGCGCGCGAGCGCCTCCCGGTACAGCGGAACCGCCTTGTCCGAGTGACCCGTCGAGTCCCAGGCGCAGGCCTGTTCGAAGGGGCCGAGCGGGCTGCCCGGCGGCAGCTCGGCGACGAGTGCGTCGATCACCGCGCGGAAGTCGCAGGCATCCTCCTCGGCGTAGTCGTCGAAGCCGGCCCACGCGGCGGTCACACGGTTTTCCCAGTCCTGGTTCACCGCGACACTTTCGCACGGGTGTGCCGGCGGGGCACTCGATTTGAGCGCTGCGTGCTCCGGAGCCGTATCGAAGGGGACGGGCCCCTCGCCGGGGCCGGCTGAGGCATGGTCTGATGCATGCGACCGGAGGAACAGATGAGGGTGACCCGACCGAAGCTCGCGCTGACCGGCGCGGCGCTGGTGCTTGCGCTGACGGGCTGCGGATCCGGCGGCGAGAAGGCAGCCGCGGTGCCGGAGACGGCGACCGGCAGCCTGGAGCACCTGGCCGCCGAGGCGAAGTGCAACCCGAACATGCAGACGGACGCGGACACGATCCGCCAGGCCATCTGCAAGAACCCCGACGGCAAGTTCGTCCTCGCGACGTTCTCGACCGACCGCGGTCAGGCCGAGTGGCTGAGCGGGGCGAAGGACTACGGCGGCTACTACCTGGTCGGCCGCAAGTGGGTCGCCGTCGGCGAGGAGAAGACGGTCACCGCGCTGCGCGGCCGGCTCGGCGGGACCATGGAAGAGGGGTCCGAGCACATGAATCCCGGTGGCAGCCACAACAGTCACACCAGCAGTCACACCAGCTGAGCGCGGGGATCCGGGAACAGACGAAAGCCGGCGGTGGGACTTCCCACCGCCGGCTTCCTGGTTGGTCAGTGCCGGGTTCCTAGCAGGTCACTGGCATTGCTGACCACTGTTGATGCAGTCGACCATCTCGTTCATCACGTTCTCGTCGAAGAAGTTGATGAAGTCGTTGTGGTCGGTGATCGGCTTGTGCAGCTGGTCCGGGAAGGAGTCGACCGCGAACGGGTTCACGACCTGTCCGTTCTCGATCTGCGGGGCCGGCACGTCGTAGACCAGACGGACCTGGAGCTGCGGGATGGCCTGGAAGCCGTTGGAGCAGCTGCCGTCCGCCTCGACGAAGTCCACGTGGGTGCGGTGGTTGGCGCTGTCGATGTTCTGGCCGTCCCAGCAGCTCTGGAAGAAGGACGTCCGTACCACCGAGCTGCCCTCGGGGCAGATCGGGTACTTGTCCGTCAGCTGCCGGTCTTCGAAGCCGGTGCAGCTCCAGTTCGTGTTGGCGTTGTTCAGGCCGTTCACGAAGGACTTGGCGTCACCGGTGATGATGCGCAGGGCCGTCGGCATCGCGACGACATCGCTCGTCTTGTTGCCGACGAACTTCAGCTGCGCCTCGCTGGCCTGCTGGATGGTGCCGACGTTGCCGTCCTGACCGCCACCGGCGGCGTTCGCGTCGATGTCGTCCTGACCGTCCTGCACACGCAGCACCGGCCAGAAGTACGACGACTTGTCGCCCTGGTTCTCGCAGGTGGTCTCCGCCGCCGCCAGGTCCTCGTCGCTCGCGAACGCGTCGTTGTCCTGGTTGCCGACGTAGTCGTGCTGGTGCTGCGCACCGTTGCTGACACCGGGAGCGACGATCACGTTGTCCGAGTTGCGGTTCTCGTTCTCGTTGGTGCCACAGCTCGTGGTGAAGGTGCCCGTGGATCCGGTGTCCCCGTTCGCGGGGAGCCCGTTGCCGTTCACGCCCTGCGGGCCGCCGTTCGGCTGGACGGTGGTGATGTCCTGGAAGTCGGCCGCCACCGGGCCGTTGCCGGCCTGACCGCCGTTGCCCTCCTGGCCGCCGTTGTCCTGGCCCTGGTCCTGGCCGTCGTCCTGGCCCTGGTCCCCACCCTGGTCCTGGCCGTCGTTGTTCTGGTCCTGACCGTCGTTGTTCTGGTCCCCGCCCTCGCCGTCGACGACCTCCGGCTGGTCGGCCACCACGCCTTCGCACTCGGCGAGCTGGTCCATCCCCTGCGGAGCCTGGCCGCCCACCCGCTTGATGTTGATGCTGATCCGGTCGAGGGTGGCCACCCGCTTGGACTTCAGCGGGCTGAGAATGGCGTTGTTGACGAAGCCGGCATCCCCCGTCTGGGCCTGGCGGGTGTCCGCGAGGCGCTTGTAGGCCTCCGTGACCTGCTGGTCGAGCAGCGCCAGCTCCTTGTCGACGCCCGCCCGGGCCTTGTCCGGCACATCGGTGAGCTGCTGACCGACATCCGGGCAGTCGATCGTCGCAACCTGCGCGGCGGCGGCCTTGGTCTGGTTCTGGGCCCCGTTCTCCTCGTGCGCCGAGGCATAGAAGTTGGCCCAGATCAGCCCGCCCCCACCGAGCGCTAGGGCAGCCGTTCCGGCGATGGCCTTGGTGGCCAGCGGCATACGGCGTTTTCTTGTGTTGCGTCCCATGGAACTCCTCTGACTTCCTTGCGGGGCATTCGAGGCGCCCGACAGGAGTGAAGCGGCGCCCCTGAATACGCAAGGAGTCCCACGGGTGTTCAGCCGTCCCGGAAATTGGTGAGAGATGCGCGAGACAATTCGGTTTCAACTGCCCCGGTAACACCAGGAGTTGTTGATCCCTCACAGGAGGTGCCCGAGCGGGTTCCCCATTTCAGCGGCCGTGGTCGAGATAGGCGAGAACCGCCAGAACGCGGCGGTTGTCGTCGTCCGACACCTCCAGGCCCAGTTTGGCGAAGATGTTGGCGGTGTGCTTGGCGATCGCCCGCTCCGTGACCACGAGTTTGGCGGCGATCGCCGCGTTGGTGCGGCCCTGCGCCATCAGTTCCAGCACCTCGCGTTCACGGGGCGTGAGCCGGCCCAGCGGCTGGTCGTCGGCCGCCCGCCGGGACAGCAGCTGCTGGATCACCTGCGGATCCATCGCCGTACCGCCCGCCGCGACCCGTCGTACGGCGTCCACGAACTGCTCCGCGTCGAACACCCGGTCCTTGAGCAGGTAGCCGATCCCGCCGCTGCCGTCGGCGAGCAGTTCCCGCGCGTACAGCTGCTCCACGTGCTGCGACAGGACCAGCACCGGCAGACCGGGTCTGTCCCGGCGGGCGTTCAGCGCGCACTGCAGCCCCTCGTCGGTGTGCGTCGGCGGCAGCCGTACGTCGACCACCGCCACGTCCGGTTGCAGCTCGGCCAGCGCGGCGGCCAGCTCCGGCCCGCTCTCGACGGCCGCGGCGATCTCGAAGTCGTGGGCCTGCAGGAGGCGGACGAGTCCGTCGCGCAGCAGGAACAGGTCTTCGGCTAGGACAACACGCAAGGGATCTCCATGGTGACCATGGTGGGGCCGCCCGCGGGGCTGCTGACGGCCAGGACGCCGTCGAATGTACCCAGTCGCCGCTCGACTCCGGCGAGCCCCGAACCGGCCCCGACCACCGCGCCGCCCCTGCCGTTGTCGGTCACCGAGATCCGCAGCATGCCGCCGTCGTCCGCGACGTGATGCAGGTCGACCCAGATCCGGTCGGCGTCCGCGTACTTGACCGCGTTGGTGAGCACCTCGCTGACCGCGAAGTACGCGGCCGACTCGACGGGCTCGTCCGCCCGGCCGGGCAGGTCCACCTCCACCTCGGTCACCACGGGCATCCGCAGCGCCAACGCCCTGACGGCGTCGCCCAGTCCACGCTCGGCGAGCACCGGTGGGTGGATGCCGCGCACCAGGTCGCGCAGTTCCGCGAGGGCGTCCACGGACGACTGACGGGCCTGCGCCAGCAACTTCCGCGCCTGCTCGGGGTCCTTGTCGAGCAGCATGTCGATGGTGCCGAGATCCATGCCCATCGCGACCAGCCGGGCCTGCGCCCCGTCGTGCAGGTCCCGCTCGATGCGGCGCAGTTCGGCGGCGGAGGTGTCGACGGCGTCGCGGCGCGTCTCGGTCAGTACCCTCACCCGTTCGGCCAGTTCGGCCTGGCTGGGAGTGAGCACCGCCCGGGTGAGCCGGAAGTGGAGCTGGAGCGCGCTGACCGCGTACCGGTGGGCGAGGACGAGGAGGACGGCGCCGAGAGCGGCGGCGCCGAAGGCGGAGGCCTGGTCGGAGACCCGTACGAAGCCGTACCAGTAGGCGCCGCCCGTCGCGTCCGCGAAGACCCGCCACAGCCCGGCGGCCAGCGCGAACCCCTCCAGGGGATAGAAGACCAGGAGGGCCGGCAGCAGAGCGGTCACGAACCCCGCCGTCATGTCCACCTGGAGCCAGCGCACGTCCCGCCAGGTCGCCGGGTCCCGCAGCAGCGCGTAGGTGCGCTTGAACGGGTTGGCGGTCTCGGGCAGCGGCCGGTACGCCGAGGGGATGCGTATGCCGCACCATCTCTGCGCGAGTTCACGGCGGTTGTCCGCGAGAGCCCGCACCGCGGTCAGGATCCACGGGGTCGTGACGACGCCGAGGCCGAGGGGAATCAGCGCGATGGAGACCAGGGCCAGGACGTAGCAGACGATCGTGAAGGGCAGCACGGCCACGGCCAGCACGAGCCCCCGTACGCCGGCGAGCAGCATTCCCCGGGCCTTCGAACCCCCGCCGTCGTCTTTCGTGTCGGTGTTCATGCCGTCAGTCTGGCCGAGCGGCAGGCGGGGGTCACGGGGGTTGGACGGCCGGTCAGGGGGTGGTGCCAGGTACACCCGCGGCCGCCGCGAGGACCTTCGCCTCGAGCTCCGGATCGAGTCCCACCACCGGCCGGTCGGGACGTTGTGGTGGCACGCCGCCGATGCTGCGCAGCCAGGTCCAGGTGTCCGCCACGGTCTCGGTGACCGGACGGCAGCGCAGGCCCGCGCCGATCGCCAGGGAGACGTCCGCGGTGTGCAGGGCCGCGTGGCCCTCGCTGCCCGGCGGCAGCCAGACCGGCAGGTGCAGCCACGGTTCGATACCCGCGGCGAGGACGACGTCCGGGTCGGTCCAGCGCAACTCGGCGGCCCCGTCGGTGACGTCCACGCAGGCGTCGAGGAGCGTGCCCATGGTGGCGTGCCCCGAGGGGCCGACGAGGTTGTACGGTCCGCTCGCCTCCCGCCGCACCGAGTCGAGGGTCCATTCCGCGAGGTCACGGACGTCGACGTACTGGATGGGCAGGTCACGCGGCCCGGGCGCGAGGACGGGGCCGCCGCGGGCGATCCGGGTCAGCCACCAGGGCAGCCGGCCGATGTTCTCGTACGGCCCGAGGATCAGCCCGGCCCGGACGAGCAGGGAGCGGTCCGCGCCGAAGGCCTCGACGGCGGCCAGCTCGCCGCCCCGCTTGTCCCGGGCGTAGTCGCTCTGTTCGGCGTCGGCGGAGGCATCCTCCACCAGGGGCGCGTCCTCGCCGCGTCCGGCGCCGCGCGGCCACGCGTACACCGAGCAGCTCGACACGTACACGTACCGTTCGGCGCGGCCGCGCAGCAGTCGTGCCGCGTCACGTACCGCACGGGGCGCGGCCGACCAGGTGTCGACGACCGCGTCCCATTCGCCGTCCGCGAGGGCGGCGAGCCCGTCGGGCGCGGTGCGGTCACCGTGCAACGACCGCACACCGGTGGGAGGTTCGTGCCGTCCTCGGTGGAAGACGGTCACCTCCCAGCCGCGCCCGAGGGCCGCCTCGACGACGGCCCGTCCCGCGAACTCCGTACCGCCCAGCATCAGAAGTCTCATGCCGGGACTGTGCCCGGTGGAGCGGCGGGAGAGAACCCGGATCTGCCGTCGGCAGAGAGGGGAACCGGGGAGGAGGGATCAACGCCCGGTCGGCGGTGCGTACTTGTAGCCCACCCGGCGCACGGTCTGGATCGCCTGGCGGTTCTCGGAGCCCAGCTTGCGGCGCAGCCGGGCGATGTGGACGTCGACCGTGCGGCCGTCGCCGACATGGCCGTACCCCCACACCGTGGTGACCAGCTGGTCGCGGGTGTGCACCCGGTGGGGGTGGGTGACCAGGTGGGCGAGAAGCTCGAACTCCAGGTAGGTGAGGTCGAGTTCGCGCCCGTTCACCTCGGCCGTGCGCTGCCCGCTGTCGATGCGGACGAGCGGGTCGCCGGCGTCGGCGACCGGCGTACGGGCCTCCGGCGCGTCCGGCACCGCCACCGGCAGGAACGGCGGTTGCTGGTCGGCCGGGACCAGCACGAGGTAGCCGATCATCGGCGGCCGGCCCGGCAGGGAGGGCAGGGTGTGCGGGGGAGCGGGCAGCCAGGTGGCGCCCGGCGGCAGGAACTCCGCGACGTCGATCACCTCGTCCCGGTCGACGGCGCGCAGACGATGACGCGAACCGCTGGGGGAGGAGAGGGCGGCGGGGGAGAGAGAACGAGTGGTCGCCATGAGAGGTCAGTTCTTTCGCGCGAGAGATTCGACAGGAAGGTCGACGGCCCCGAGTTCGTGGTCGGGTCCGTCGAGAGGACCTACGTCGTTTCGCGCCGGCCGAAGGCCGGGGGTGTACGGCTTTAGAGGGCCGGCGCGTTCATCGCGCGGCAACACACCCGGTCGAAGTCGTGGTGCTGACGGGAGGGCCAGAACGGCTCGAGGTCATGGCGACCCGTCGCGGTGTGGTTCTGGAAGCTGGCCATGGGCCCATTGAAGCAGACACAGGCCCGCAACAGGAGTCTCCTCTCACTGCTTGGACCCTGCCTGGCGTGAACTCGCCCGCGCCGGCCTCGCCCCACGAAGCCCCGGGTCGCGAAAGGGGCGCCCGCCGAGATGGCGGGCGCCCCTTCCTGGAAGCAGCGGTGCTCAGACCTGGCCGGCCTTCTCCAGAGCCGTGCAGCAGGTGTCGACGATCAGGCGCGTCACCAGGTACGGGTCGACGTTCGCGTTCGGGCGGCGGTCCTCGATGTAGCCCTTGCCGTCCTTCTCGACCTGCCACGGGATACGGACCGAGGCGCCACGGTTGGAGACACCGTAGGAGTACTCGTTCCACGGGGCGGTCTCGTGCAGACCGGTCAGGCGGTCGTCGATGCCGGCGCCGTAGTTCTTGACGTGGTCGAGCGGCTTCGAGCCCTCACCGAGCGACTCGCACGCGGTGATGATCGCGTCGTAGCCCTCGCGCATCGCCTTCGTGGAGAAGTTGGTGTGCGCACCGGCGCCGTTCCAGTCGCCCTTCACCGGCTTCGGGTCCAGCGTCGCGGCTACGCCGAAGTCCTCGGCGGTGCGGTAGAGCAGCCAGCGGGCGATCCACAGGTGGTCGGAGACCTCCAGCGGGGAGACCGGGCCGACCTGGAACTCCCACTGGCCGGGCATGACCTCGGCGTTGATGCCGGAGATCGCGAGACCCGCCTTCAGGCAGTTCTCCAGGTGGGCCTCGACGATGTCGCGGCCGAAGATCTCGTCGGCGCCGACACCGCAGTAGTAGCCGCCCTGCGGGGCCGGGAAGCCGCCCTTGGGGAAGCCGAGGGGGTAGCCGTCCTTGAAGAACGTGTACTCCTGCTCGATGCCGAAGATCGGCTCCTGGGAGGCGAACTTCTCGGCGACCTCGACCAGCGCGGCACGGGTGTTCGACTCGTGCGGCGTCATGTCGATGTTGAGGACCTCGCACATGACGAGGATGTCGTCGCCGCCGCGGATCGGGTCCGGGCAGGAGAAGACCGGCTTGAGGACACGGTCCGAGGCGTGGCCCTCGGCCTGGTTCGTGGAAGACCCGTCGAAGCCCCAGATCCCCAGCTCGGCACCCTTGGCGTCGTCGGCCAGTATCTTCGTCTTGGAACGGAGCTTCGCCGTCGGCTGGGTGCCGTCGATCCAGATGTACTCAGCCTTGAAGGTCACGGGCCACTTCCTTCGGGGGTGTGTCTAGACGCACTTGCGGGTGCTGCGGCGCTGCGGCACTGGGGCACCGCTTTCGATGCCACGCAGCCTGTCAACAGGCGATTTCCCGGTCATTGCTCGAATGTGAACCCCGTGTTACCTGGTGGTGCTGTGTCGCGACTCACGCTGTGAGGGTCCTCGCGGCGGCGGGATGGGGCGCGGAGGGACAGGGAAACACGCACGAAAAAGGAGCGCGGGGGCGGCTCGTATGCGATGAGGTTGGGGGCGGGGTGCGGGGGCATGCAAGGTCTGGACATGCCGGTCCCGCCGCCCCTGGCCGGGGGCGGCGGGACCGGTGACACGTACGGTTACCGGCGTCCTGGCATCACCCCACCTTCTCGATCACTGCCCGGCGGATGAGGAACTTGCCGGGCTCCCGCACCTGTTCGAAGGCCGCGTTGTTGAGCAGGGCGCAACTGCCCGAGACCGAGGTGACCTCCACCGTCGTGGACTTGTCGTTGTCCAGGTTGGTGACCTTCAGCTTCGTCCCGACGGGGAACTGGTTGCTGGACGCGGCCGGGGCGTCGGCCTCGCCGGACAGGGTGACGGTCGAGCCGTTGCACACCTGCTGTCCGGAACCGGCCTGCCCGGGCGGCGCGGTCTGTGCGGGCGGCGCGGTCTGTGCGGGTGACGTGGCTTGGGCGGGTGGCGTGGACGGTGCCGGCTGTGCCGCCTGGGGGTCCTGAGCCGACTCCCCGACGACGCACCCGGACGCCTCCTGCTGCACCTTGATCTGCGCGATGACGGCCTCGCGGTTGGCGATCCGGGCCTCGGACTGCGCGTCCGGGGCCGCCCGCTGGCCGTCGACGAACCGCTGGTTGTTGCCGAGGGCGGTGGCGAGGCCCTGGCAGACGGTCGACTCGGCGGCCGTCTGCGGGGACTGCGCGGCGTTCGAGGTGGCCGCCATGACGAAGGCGCCACCTCCCGCCACCGTCGCGGCACCCGCCAGCAGCGCGAGCTTCTTCTTCGTGCCGAGCGTTCTCCTGCGTGACATGCGCGGCTCCTGAGAGGTAGGGGAGCGTACGCCGCTATGTACGAGATACCGAACGACGCTACTCAGCTGCTGACAGGAGTCACCAAAGTGGTGCGCGTCACACCGCGGTCAGCTGTCTCCCTGCTCGTACGCCGCCACCGTGTCGTTGACGTGCTGGAGCAACCCCTCGGTCAGGCGCGTGAGTTCGTCCTCCCTGGTCTCCGCCCCGTCGCCCCACTGCCCGTTCGCGAACACCACCGAGCGCACGGTCATCAGCCGCCGAAAGACCCCCGCCGAACCGGGCGGCACGGTCGGCAGCCCCGCCTCGGGCGGCGGGTCGAGCGAGACCACCTGATACGCCACCGGGTCCATCGAGGCCATCATGAACACCGCCGAGGCGTCCTCCACACGCCGGAAACTCAGCACGCTGACCGTCACCTGCGAACGCTGCTCGGTGTCCGTGAACAGCGCCGCCGTCAACCGGACGCATCCCTCGCCCTGTTCGAGCAGCGCGGCCAGCTCCGGTGACATGCCGCGGGCGCAGTCGGTGGTGGTGGCGAGGTCGACGCGGTGGTGCCGGGACCCGTCCTTCAGGCGCACGTTCTGCTGCGGGAAGGCCTGCTCGGGCCGGATCACGGGCCGCGCGAGCAGGGAGGGCAGGGTGGTCGGGGCGTCGGAGGGGAGGGCGGCGGTGACGGACGGCACGGGGGTGCCGGTGCCCGTGGTCGCCGACGTCAGGGGGGTTGTCGTGGCCGTCTCGCCGTCACCGCCGCCCTCGAACAGCACCGCGCCCGCGGCGATCGCGGCCACGAGGACGACGCCCGTGCCGGCGGCGACCGCGCGCCGGGTGCGGCGTCTTCTGCGTATGCGCTCCTGTTCGGCCACCCATGAGGCGTACGGGTCGGAGGGGTGCGGCATTCCTTGATCACCGAAGGTCATGGCGGCGGAGGGTAACAGCGCGAGCCCTCCGAACTCCCGCCGCCCGACAAACCGTTGGCTACCGGGACAAGGCGTCGCGTACGGCCTCGTCGGTGCGGGCCACCACGGCCGTGCCGTCGTCCGCGGTGATGATCGGGCGCTGGATCAGCTTGGGATGCTCGGCGAGTGCGGTGATCCAGCGGTCGCGCGAAGTGTCGTCCCGGGGCCACTCCTTGAGGCCGAGCTCCTTCGCGGCGGCCTCCTGGGTGCGGGTGATGTCCCAGGGTTCGAGGCCGAGGCGGTCGAGGACGTCACGGATCTCGTCCTCCTTCGGCACGTCCTCCAGATAGCGGCGGACGGTGTAGTCCGCGCCCTCCGCGTCGAGCAGGGTGAGGGCGCTGCGGCACTTCGAACAGGCCGGGTTGATCCAGATTTCCATACGGTCCACGGTACGCGAAAACCCGTCTTCCACCTGTGTCACAGCGCCCCCTGCAGCCCTTTGGCCAGGGGCTTTTGTCAGTGCCGGGCAGTAGAATAGAAGCAGTGTTCGAGGGTGTCGCCGGGGTGTCGAGATCTCCGGGGGGACACCCTGACCGCGACAGGAGGATGCCTGTGCCCGCTGCCGCACTGAAGCCGAAGCCGTTGCCCACCCAGTCCACCGCGAAGCGTCCCGTACTGCTCGACATACCGTACGCCCCCGTGGAGAAGCGCCCGCTGCCGCCGGGGCGGCCGCGTGAGTGGTACGTCAGTCACAACCGCCGGCTCAAGGCCATGCGCCTGGCGATCGCCCTGCTCGACTCGGGCGTCTTCGTGCCCAACCAGGCCCGCAACGAGACGATACGGAGCGCGGCGGAGACGATCGGCGTCCACCCGCCGTCGGACACGACGTGCCACATGGTGCGGGCGCTGATGCGTTACTCGCGGTGAGCCTCGGTGCCGGGTGCCCCGTGTTTGTACGGGCACCCGGCGCCGGTGTTGCCGCCCCTGGGGCCTTCGCCCCCAGACCCCCAGGGGGCGGAGCCCTCTGGTACGGGGCGAGAAACCCACCCGCACGGAACCCCCACCCGCACGGAACCCACCCACCCGCACAACCCCTACGCCGACAACTCCTTCTCCAGCGGCGTCCGGAACCGCGGTGTCACCCTCGCCGACCCCACCCACCCCCGCAACCGCTCCGCCTCCACCGCGATCGCCGCCTCCGCGTCGCGCCCCACCCCCTCCGTGTCCAGCAACCGCCACACGATCTCCCCGTCCGCCCGCTGGGCCCATCCGCCCACCACCCGGCCGTTCCACCACACCGTCGGCCCCACGTTGCCGCTGTAGTCGAACAACGCGGGGCGCGACTCCGGGGCCAGATACCAGTCCCGCTGCTGCCAGCCCATCGCCGTCGGATCGAGCGCCGGCAGCAGCGCGGCCCAGGGTTCGACGGGCCCCGCCACCGGGCCGGCGTCGCCGTCGACGACGTACCCCACGCCCTCGTCCAGGGACACCCGCCGCGCGCCGATCGCCGCCAACGCCCGGCGGACGTCGGTGACTTTCCACCCCGTCCACCACTTCAGGTCGGCCTCCGTGGCCGGGCCGCACGCGGCGAGCCAGCGCTCCAGCAACAGGGCCTGGGCCTCAGCCGCGTCCAGTTCGGGGTGGGCGGGGGACACCGCCCAGCGGAACTGGCCGGACGTCCAGGAGCCGAGCGGCCGGCCCCGCACGACCTTGCCCTCGACGCCCAGCACCCTCAGCAGACGGGTCGAGACGGTGTGGACGCCCTCGTAGCTCTTCCCGGCCGCGTACACGAACTGCTCCCGCAGGCGCGGCTCGTCCGCGGCGAGCTCCGTCGCCGTCGCCTGTCCGCGCCGCGCCAGCGCGGCCAGCGCCGAATCCTCGACCTCCTTCAGCCAGGCCGCGTCCGGCGCACCGGCCGTCGCCATGGCCTTGAGCAGCGCGGCCCGCTCCCGCGCGGCGACCACGAGGCCGGTCGAGGCGTGCACGACCGCGGTCAGCTCCGTCGGGAACACGAAGACCGTGTGCCGCATGCCGTGCATCCGGACCAGCGCACGGTCCTCGTACAGCGCCCGGCCGGTCTCCGGCACGGTTCCCGCCGGGTCCGCGAGCCGCGCGCCCACCGCCAGGTACACCGTCGCCGGGTCCGATCCGTGCAGGGCGACCAGGGAGCCGGCGACCTCCTCCGGACTCCCCGCCCGTGCCGCCCCGGCCAGCCGGTGGCGCAGCGCGAGCCGTGTCCGCCGCTCCGCCACGCCGATGTACCGCTCCTCGTCACCCATACCGGCATCCTCCCGGACGGCACTGACAACCGGGGCCCGCCGAGGCCGAGGTGCCGTCACCCGATTGCCGTACCCGGCATGCGGACGCCCCCGAGCCGGGCCTTCACTGCGATCAGGAGGTGACGGCAACCAGGGCACCCAGCCGGAAACCAGGGCACCCAGGAGGCGTGATGCGGAGACGACGCAGATGACCGGCCCCGACCCGGTCCACCCGGCCCGCCGCACCGACCCCGCCGCCCGCGCCGCCCGAGGCAGAGCCGCCCGCAAGCGCGTCCCCCGCTCCGCGCACGCCGGCTGGATTCCCTCCGTCGGCCGCCCCGACCCCGTCGGCGTACTCGAACGGCAGGGCCGTGACCGCCTGCCCGAGCTGCTCCCGGTCCGCTACGGCCGCATGACCGCCTCCCCCTTGGCCTTCCTGCGCGGGGCGGCCGCCGTGATGGCGGCCGATCTCGCCGCCCAGCCGCACACCGGACTCACCGTGCAGCTCTGCGGCGACGCCCACCTGCTCAACTTCGGCCTTCACACGTCCCCGGAGCGGGCCCTGCTCTTCGATGTCAACGACTTCGACGAGACCTTCCCCGGTCCCTTCGAATGGGACGTCAAACGCCTCGCCGCCAGCGTCGCCGTCGCAGCCCGCGAGAACGGTCACAGCGACGCCAGGACCCACCGCGCGGCCCTGGAGGCGACCGCCGCCTACCGCGTGACCATGCGCCGCCTGGCCCGGCAGGGCGAACTCGACGTCTGGTACGAGCGCCTCGACGCCGACAGCCTGCTGCCCCTGGTCCGCTCCGCCGGTCGGCGCCGCCGCGTCGAATCCAGCCTCACCCGTGCCCGCCGCCGCACCAGCCTCCAGGCCCTCGGCAGGCTCACGGCCGTCGTCGACGGACACCGGCGCCTCATCCACGACCCGCCGCTGCTCGAACCCGCCGGTGCCCCCGACATGGCCGCCCTGCGCAAGATCTTCAGCGACTACCGCTCCACCCTCGGCGAGGAGCGCCGCCTGCTCCTGGACCGCTACCGCTTCGTCGACGCCGCCCGCAAGGTCGTCGGCGTCGGCAGCGTCGGCATCCGCTGCTTCATCGTGCTGCTCGCCGGCCGCGACGCGGACGACCCGCTGTTCCTGCAGCTCAAGGAGGCGCGCGAGTCCGTACTGGAAGAGCATCTGTCGAACGGGCCGTACGTCCATCCGGGACACCGGGTCGTCGCCGGCCAGCGGCTCCTCCAGGCCACCGGTGACGTCTTCCTGGGGTGGATGAGCGGACCGCAGGGACGGGCGTTCTACTGGCGGCAGCTGCGCGACATGAAGGGCTCCGCGGACGTCGCCGGGATGAGCCCGGCCGAACTCGTGGCCTACGCCCGGCTGTGCGGCACCGCGCTGGCCCGCGCGCACGCCCGCTCCGGTGACCGCATCGCGATCGCCGGCTACCTGGGCGGCGCGGACACCTTCGAACGGGCCGTCGCCGACTTCGCGCTGAGCTACGCCGACCAGACCGTCCACGACCACGCGACGCTGTGCGCGGCCGTCGCGGCGGGCGTGGTGAGTGCCGACCCGGGGGTCTGACACACCGGTGAGGGGCGGGGTCAGGCGTACCTCTCCAGCAGCCCGGCCACGTACGCCTCCAGCCGCCCGCCCAGTACCCCGGCCGTCAGATCGGTGCGGCCCAGCTCCCGCCAGGGACCCGCGAGCTTCGCCGCGTCGGGGGAGTAGCCGAGGGCGTCCAGCAGCCGCCAGTACAGATGGTCCGGTCCGTCGGCGAGGCGGCGGCCGCCGTGCGCCTCGTAGCGGGCGCGGAAGCCGAGTCCGTACCCGGGGCCGTGCAGCAGCGCCAGGGTCGTCGAGCAGTGGGCGACGTCCAGGTCGGCGGGGCCCCACGACGTCTCGACCCAGTCGACGACTCCGCTGATCCGCAGTCCGTCGCCGCTCCCCTCGAACAGCACGTTCCCCGGGTGGAAGTCCCGGTGCAGGAAACAGCCCTCGTAGGGCGGGGGCTCGCGGCGGATCACGTCCACCGCCCGCTCCCACAGCGGCCCCGCCGGGGTGACCGCCCGCTCCGGCGACGTCCAGGCCTGATAGGGGCGCGGACGCTCGTCCGGTACGACCCCGTGGATCCTGACGAGTTGCGCCGCCAGCAGGTCCAGGCGCCGCTCCAACTCGGCGGTGTCGTCCTCGTCGACCCGCACCCGCCCCGGCAGCAGCGACATCAACAACGAGGGATGGTCGCAGAGTTCGGCCGAGGCGTCGACGGCGACCGGCCGTGCGGCGGGGACGCCGTCCTGCCCGGCGAGAAGCGCGAGGACGGACGCCTCGCGGGTCAGCAGCCCCGGGGCGTGCCGGCGGAAGAAGGGCTTCACGAAGGTCCGCAGCACCAGCCCGGTGCCGTCGTCGAGGGTGAGACGGCGCATCTGGGCACTCCAGCCGCCGGACAGCGGACGGCTGTCGAGAACCGTCCGCCCCTCCGGGAGCTGTTTGGCCACCCACGACCGGGTCGCCGTCCACCCCGGCGCGAGGACGGCCGACACGAACGCGCGCCGGTCCTCGGGATGATCGCGGAACCACATGCCCAACTGGTGGTCAGCATCGGGCAGTTCGAAGCGCGTGAACTGGGCCCGGGTGCAGAGGGCGTCCTGCACGGCCTCCGTGACCTCCGGTGGGATCACCGCGTCCGTACCCGGCACCGCGAGTACCGCCCGCCCCCCGTACGCCCGCAGCACGTCGAGCGCGGGTGACGTCCGCCAGCTCCCGGGGGTGCGGATGAGCGTGCTGAACCGGCCGTCGCCCGTCCCGAACGGCACGTCCCAGGCCCCGGCCGCGTACACGGCGGGCGCGCACAATCCCAGTGCCGTGACCCGGTCGCCGTAGTGCGCGGCGAGGTCGGCGACCGTCTGGCCGCTCATGCTGAACCCGACCAGGACCAGCGGCCCGTCCGCCGGGACGAACGCGTCGACGACCGTCACCGCCTGCTCGAAGCGGCGGCGCAGACTCAACTCCGGCAGGGTGCCCGTGCTTTCGCCGTGCCCGGAGAAGTCGAGGGCGAGGCCCCGGCAGCCGTGCGCGACGAACTCCGTCAGCAGCGGGAGCAGCCGCTCCTTGCCGCCGTTGCCCGCTCCGTGCAGCACAACGACGGTGGCCCGGTCCGGACCACCGTCGTCTCCGCCGTACACACCACTGAGCCGTTCACCGGCGTAGCCGTACGTGAAGGGGGAGAGCTCGCTCATTTCCCCATTCACTCACGGCCCACCGTCCTCAGGAAAAGGGGATGCACGCAAAGTGACCGCTTCCCTACGCTGGACACGCGTCGAAAGGTTGTCCACCACCGCGTTCCGCAGGACAGGTATCACCCCGCGGTCTCGGGGCTACTCTCTACGCACCGACGGACGGCCGCCCACCCCGGCGCCCCGTCGGGGCACAGATCACCGCTCGTACCGACCCACGCCCACGGAGGCCCGTCATGGGCACCATCGTCATATCCGGGACCGTCGTCCTGGTCGTTCTGGGATTCGGAAACCCCGTCTACTGGCTCGTCGCCGTCGCCGTGCTCTTCCTGTACGTGCAGTACGGACGCGGCACGTCCGCGCCCTCCTCGCCGTCCTCGCCGACGGGGGGAGCCCCGGCGGGGCCCACGCCCGCGAGCTACCGCGCGTACCGCGACCGCCGTGACAAGCAGGCCAGGTGGGAGCGCCGTTACCGCCGCGAGCGCCCCTTCGAGTCCCGCCGTCAGGAGCGCGGGAAGAGCACGTGAGACCAGGGGGACCGCTGGTGATCCCGGTGGCCCCCGGCCGTCGTCACAGACCGGGGGCGCCCCACACCGGGAACCAGCGGCTCAGATCGGGCTCGATCCGCAGGTCGTCCGCCAGCGCCGCCTTCACCCGCAGCTCCGTCGCGTTGTCGCGCCGCTGCCCCTCGCCGGGCAGCGGCGCGAACGGGTAGAAGGTGCCGCGCTTGTAGAGGTAGACCATCGCCAGCGACCGGCCCTCCGGATCGCGGAACCCGGCGAGCGAGCAGAGCAGTTGCGGCCCGAAGCCGTTGACCTCCATCGAACTGTTCACCGCGTGCAGGTCGTTGACCAGGAGCGGCAGCTGGTCGGGAGTACGCTCCGACACCAGCCACGAGTACCCGTAGCCGTCCCGCCGCAGCTGCACCGGCGGCCCCTCCCGGTCGGTGTCCGCGTCGAGCAGCGCCTGCACCTCCCGGTGCGTCTGCTCGAAGGCCGCGCCCTCCACCGTGGCGAAGCACACCGCACCCCGCCCGGTCGGCGTGAAGGAGGCGGCCGCTTCCAGCGACACCGCCGCCGACGGCAGCGCGAAGAGCTGGTCGAGATCGGGTGCGACCGGCTTCGTGCGGCCCAGCAGGATGTCCAGCAGCCCCATCCTCAGCCCGCCCTCCCCGGAGTCGTCGCCTCGCCCAGCTCGACGGAGATCCGCCCCAGCTGCTCCAGCCGCTGCTCCAGGCTCGGGTGGGTGGAGAAGAGCCGGGCCGCACCCGGCTCGGCGCCCAGCGCGGGAGTGAAGTAGAAGGCGTTGAAGGCCTGGGCCGTGCGCAGGTCCTTGGAGGGGATCCGGGCGAGGTCACCGGTGACCTTGGTGAGCGCGGACGCCAGCGCCGAGGGCCGGCCGGTGAGCTGTGCCGCCGCCCGGTCCGCCGCCAGCTCCCGGTACCGGGACAACGCCCTGATCAGCAGGAAGCTGACCGCGTACACGGCTGCCGACACGCCCATCACGGCGGCGAGGACGACGGCGGTGTTCTGGTCCCGGCGCCCGCCGCCGAACAGCTGCGAGTAGAAGGCGAACCGCACGATCAGGCCCGCGATCACCCCGAGGAAGGACGCGATGGTGATCACGGCGACGTCCTTGTGCGCCACGTGCGACAGCTCGTGCGCGAGGACGCCCTCGAGCTCCGCCGGCTCCAGCCGGCGCAGCAGCCCGGTGGTCACGCAGACGACGGCGTTGTCGGGGTTCCGCCCGGTCGCGAACGCGTTCGGCATGTCCATCCCCGACACGGCGACCACCGGCTTGGGCATGTCCGCGAGGGCACACAGCCGGTCGACGACGGCGTGCAGCTCGGGATACTCCTCCCGCTCCACGACCCGCCCGCGCATAGCGAACAGCGCGATCTTGTCGGAGAACCAGTACTGCGCCCCGAGCATCCCCGCCGCGACCACCACGACCAGGACCCACGACTTCAGCAGCACGACCAGCGCTGCGACGAAGGCCACGTACAGCAGCCCGAGGAGAAACATCGTGACCGTCATCCGTACGGTCAACCGCCGGTCGCTTGGGAAGCGGCTCTGCATCACGCATCACACTCCGCAGTCAGGCACTCGCCCCGCAGCCCAGTGTGCACCGGCCCGGCCCACGAGGCGGTCGTGATCAGCCCTAGGACCAGCAAAGGTTCAGCCCTCGATGCCGGCCGCCCACTTCCGTCTCTTCAGCACGTACTCGCTGAACAGATGCCGCCCCCGGTCGAGCAGTTCGCCCACCTCCGCCGACCCGGGCGGCACGTCCGCCGTCACACGCCAGCTCTGCACCGACTGCCCGGCCCAGCGCCGCAGCCTGGCATCCGGGTCGTCGAGCATGGCGACCGCCGCCCGCAGCCGCACCAGACCGCCGCACGCGTCCAGCAGCCGGAACGCGGCCACCCGCACATGCCGGGGCCGCCCCGCCGCCAGCCGCTCCGTCAGCCACCCGTCGTCCAGCGACCGGGCCAGCGGCAGCAGCGCCAGTGTCGCCTCCCGCACGACCCCCGGCTCCGGGTCGTCGAGCAACGCCCGCAGCCGCCGTACGTCCGTCACGTCCAGCACCCGCAGCCCGCCGACCGCCCGCGCCCGCACCCCCGGCGCCGGATGGCCCAGCAGCGGCCACAGCGACTCGGCGTCCGCCCGCTCCCCGCACTCCGCCAGCCCGGCGACCGCCCCGGGCGGCAGCGCAGGATCACCCGCGTCGGCACACCGGCGCCGGTACCAGACCAGCGGATCGCGCCCCGCCTGCCGTACGACATAGCGCGCGCAGGCCCGCACGAGTCCCGACCGGTCTCCGAGAAATCCCTCCGCCCGATCGGGCCGCCCGGCCCGCCGCAGCGCGGTCACCCCGGCGGACCGCACCCGCGGCCCGCGCGCGGTCAGCAGCGGTTCGAGCACGTCGTCGGACAGGCCGTCCTCCGGTACGGCGGCCAGGGCGGCCTCGGCGCACAGGTCCTGGACGACCGGGTCGGTGTCACGGGCGGCGGCGCGGGCCAGCTCGGCGGGGGAGAGGTGCCCCTCGTCGACGGCGAGGCGGTGGGCGAAGCGGCGTACGGCTCGGTCGGCGTGGGTGAACAGGGGCGCGAGATGTTCACGGGGCGCCCGGCGCAGGACCTCTTCCAGCAGGCCGACGCCGAAGGCCCCCCGGCCGCGCCGGCCGACGAGCAGGATCAGCGACGCGAGCGTGAGGGCGGTGTCCGGATCGAGGGCGGCGCGCAGCACCTCCTGGGCCCGCTCGCGCACGGGGGCGGCCCAGTCGGCGGTGCGGACGACGACCAGCGGCAACAGGCCGGGCCGGCGCGCCGCCGGACCGAGAGCCGCCTCGCGCACCCGGCCGTCACGGTGACACAGGCCCAGTGCGAGCCGGGGCTCGGCGAGCGCGTCGGGGCGGCGGAGTGCGGCGAGCCACCCGCGTCGGCCCTCGACCTCCGCCCGCGTCGGCAGCAGCCGGGGCGTCAGCCACGCGCGCGTCCCCGCGTCCAGCGCGAGCCAGGCCGTCGGCTCGGCGGGATCGAGCACGTCCCGCAGCGAGGCCCCCTCCGCGAGCCGGCGTGCCGCCTCTCCGCCTCCCCGGATGTCATCGCGCATGGCTAGTACGGCGACCGGAAGTTCGCGTAGCCCAGAAGCAGGATGATCGCCGCCATGGTCCCGAGCACGACGACCGTCGACACCCACGACGAACGGCGCGGCCCCGCCGAATCCGGGTCGGCGCGGAACGGCTGCGGCTCGGGCGGGTTCTCCCTCCAGCGGGCGGCCAGCATCCGGGCCCGCGCGGAGGGCTCCTTGTGCTCGGCGTTGTCGGCCCACTTGAGGTCGAACTCCCGCTCCACATCGTCCTGTTCGGGCATCCCCGTAACCCCCGTCGTCTCCGTATCGAACAATTGTGCCGGACACCATACGACGACGCCCCCGCCCTGAGAAATCCAGGAGCGGGGGCGCGGTCGAAGGACCTACGGGCCGGTCACACGTCGAAGTAGAGCTCGAACTCGTGCGGGTGCGGACGCAGCTGCAGCGGCGCGATCTCGTTGGCACGCTTGAAGTCGATCCACGTCTCGATCAGGTCCGGCGTGAAGACGTCGCCCTGGAGGAGGAACTCGTGGTCGGCCTCGAGGCGGTCGAGGACGGCCGGGAGGGAGGTCGGGACCTGCGCCACGCTCGCGTGCTCCTCGGGAGCCAGCTCGTACAGGTCCTTGTCGATCGGCTCGGCCGGCTCGATCTTGTTCTTGATGCCGTCCAGGCCCGCGAGGAGCAGGGCCGAGAACGCCAGGTACGGGTTGCCGGAGGAGTCGGGCGCGCGGAACTCGACGCGCTTGGCCTTCGGGTTGGAACCCGTGATCGGGATACGCATCGCGGCGGAGCGGTTGCGCTGCGAGTACACCAGGTTGATCGGCGCCTCGAAGCCCGGCACCAGACGGTGGTAGGAGTTCACCGTCGGGTTGGTGAAGGCCAGCAGCGAGGGGGCGTGCTTGAGGATGCCGCCGATGTAGAAGCGGGCGGTGTCCGACAGGCCCGCGTAACCGGCCTCGTCGTAGAACAGCGGGGAGCCGTTGGTCCACAGCGACTGGTGGACGTGCATGCCCGAGCCGTTGTCGCCGAAGATCGGCTTCGGCATGAAGGTCGCGGTCTTGCCGTTGCGCCAGGCCACGTTCTTCACGATGTACTTGAAGAGCTGGAGGTCGTCGGCCGCGGCGAGCAGCGTGTTGAACTTGTAGTTGATCTCGGCCTGGCCGGCGGTGCCCACCTCGTGGTGCTGGCGCTCGACCTGGAGGCCGGAAGCGGCCAGCTCCAGCGAGATCTCCGCACGCAGGTCGGCGAAGTGGTCGACCGGCGGGGTCGGGAAGTAACCGCCCTTGTAACGGACCTTGTAACCGCGGTTGTCCTCGAGGGCGCCGGTGTTCCAGGCGCCCGCCTCGGAGTCGATGTGGTAGAAGGACTCGTTCGCGCTGGTCGCGAAGCGCACGGAGTCGAAGACGTAGAACTCGGCCTCGGGACCGAAGTACGCGGTGTCCGCGATACCGGTCGACGCCAGGTAGGCCTCGGCCTTCTTCGCCACGTTGCGCGGGTCACGGCTGTACTGCTCGCCGGTGATCGGGTCGTGGATGAAGAAGTTGATGTTCAGCGTCTTGTCGCGGCGGAAGGGGTCGAGCCGGGCGGTCGACAGGTCCGCGCGCAGCGCCATGTCGGACTCGTGAATGGCCTGGAAGCCACGGATCGACGAGCCGTCGAAGGCAAGCTCCTCGTCCGGGTCGAACGCCTCGACGGGCAGCGTGAAGTGCTGCATCACGCCCGGCAGGTCGCAGAAGCGGACGTCGACGAACTTGACGCCCTCGTCCGCGATGAACTTCTTGGCCTCGTCGGCGTTCTGGAACATCCAGCTCCTCCTACTCCCGACGGTCGAGCCGGGGTGGTAGTTCGTTCGTGCGGCCAGTGCGGTGGCACACGCTGTCGTCGACCCTAGGGACGGGTGATTTCTCAGGCGTGACCCATTTGTTTCGCACAAGTTAACCGGACATCGCGGCGCCCACCCCACCTGTCCGTATCGCGAAACGGGCACAGTACCGTGGACGGGTGGACAACAGGCATGCAATCGGATCGTGGCTTTCCGGACCGCGCGCGGCCGCGGAAGAAGCCGGTGTCGACTTCGGATACCGCGGCGAGCAGCTCGGTCTGCCGGAGGAGGGACCGGGCTCGATCGCCCGCCCCGGCCGGCGCCTCGGCGCCATCGCCGTGGACTGGGGACTGTGCCTCTTGATCGCATACGGTCTCATCACGCAGGGCTACGACCAGGCCACCAGCAACTGGGCGCTCCTCCTCTTCTTCCTGCTCGGCGCCCTGACCGTCGGCACCGTGGGCTTCACTCCGGGTAAGCGCCTCTTCGGCCTGCGGGTGGTCGCCGCCGACACCGGCCGCGTCAGCCCCGTCCGCGCCCTGCTCCGCACGGCCCTGCTGTGCCTCGCCATCCCGGCCCTGATCTGGGACCGCGACGGCCGTGGCCTGCACGACCGGCTGGCCCGCACCGTGGAAGTGCGCATCTAGCGTCCGTGTCCTGTCCGTGCGAGGAGTCCGTACGACGAAGGGGGCGCCCGGAGTGATCCGGGCGCCCCCTTCGTCGTACGGGGGAGTCAGCGGGCCTTCGGCCCGCCCTTCGGGAGCTTCATGCCCTTCGGCATCGGCCCCTTGGGCAGTGGCATGTTGCTCATCAGGTCGCCCATGGCCCGCAGCCGGTCGTTGGTGGCCGTCACCTGCGGACCGGTCAGCACGCGCGGCAGCTTCAGCATGGTCGTGCGCAGCTTCTTCAGCGGGACCTGACCCTCGCCCGTGCCCACCATCAGGTCGTGCACCGGCACGTCCGCGACGATGCGGTTCATCTTCCGCTTCTCGGCGGCCAGCAGGCTCTTGATCCGGTTCGGGTTGCCCTCGGCGACCAGGACGATGCCGGCCTTGCCGACCGCCCGGTGCACCACGTCCTGGCTGCGGTTCATCGCCACCGCCGGGGTGGTCGTCCAGCCCCGGCCGACATTGTCGAGTACCGCCGCTGCCGCGCCCGGCTGGCCCTCCATCTGCCCGAAGGCCGCTCGCTCGGCCCGGCGTCCGAACACGATCGCCGACGCGAGGAAGGCGAACAGGAGGCCGAGAATGCCGAGATAGATGGGATGACCGATCAAGAAACCGATCGCGAGGAAGACACCGATGGTGACGATTCCGACAGCCGCGAGTACAAGACCGATCTTCTTGTCGGCCTTGCGAGTCATCTTGTAGGTCAGAGCGATCTGCTTGAGTCGCCCGGGATTCGCAGCGTCCGCTGCCGTGTCCTTCCTCGCCATGGCACGAAGTCTACGTGCCCCGGCAAGCGCCGACGACGGCAGTGCCCGCGGGAGCGGGGCGGAGGTGCGTCAGGGACGCAAGGTGAACGTCTGCTCCAGGACGCGCTGCGCCTCGACCCGGTCCTTGGCGCGGCGGCGGTCCTCCAGGACGGACGTCCAGGCGTTGCGGCGGGCGGTGCGCTGGCCACTGCTCATGAGCAGTGACTCGACGGCGCGGAGTGCGTCGGTGACGGTCGGGATGGCGGTGGCGCGGACGGGCGCGGCCTGCATGATGGAGGTCCCCCCTCGATACCCGTGCGGGTATGGGTGTACGTGGTGTAAGTCCAGGGTCACTGATTGGTGTTACCAGGGCATGACCGACCGGTCAAACACCCATGAAGCCCCGATGTTGAGCTCCCGAACGGCGACACGGCCCTGACATGCGTCCTCATCAGCGAGGACGGTCAGGGCCGCGTCATATCGGTCACTACCGGCAGGTAGCTACTTGTGCGTGAATTCACACGCTTGCCACGGTCGGTACGGGCAAGGCGGGTGACGGTCTGTCAGGCGGGCAGGTGCTCAGACGGCCTGCGAGGCGACGTAGGAGCCCCGCTTCTCGATCGCCATCTGGTACAGCCGGCCGGCGCGGTACGAGGAACGCACCAGCGGACCGGACATCACTCCGGAGAAGCCGATCTGCTCGGCCTCGTCCTTCAGCTCCACGAACTCGTGCGGCTTCACCCAGCGCTCCACGGGGTGGTGGCGCACGGACGGGCGCAGGTACTGCGTGATGGTCACCAGCTCGCAGCCCGCCTCGTGCAGCTGCCGCAGCGCCTCGCTGACCTCCTCGCGGGTCTCGCCCATGCCGAGGATCAGGTTCGACTTGGTGACCAGGCCGTAGTCGCGGGCGTCGGTGATGACCTTCAGCGAGCGCTCGTAGCGGAAGCCGGGGCGGATGCGCTTGAAGATGCGCGGGACCGTCTCGACGTTGTGCGCGAAGACCTCGGGGCGGGAGGCGAAGACCTCCTCCAGCAGCTCCGGTACGGCGTTGAAGTCCGGGGCGAGGAGTTCCACCTTGGTGCGGCCGGCCTCGCGGGAGGCGGTCTGCTCGTGGATCTGGCGGACCGTCTCGGCGTACAGCCAGGCACCGCCGTCCTCCAGGTCGTCGCGGGCGACGCCGGTGATCGTGGCGTAGTTCAGGTCCATCGTGACCACGGACTCGCCCACGCGCCGGGGCTCGTCCCGGTCCAGCGCCTCGGGCTTGCCGGTGTCGATCTGGCAGAAGTCGCAGCGCCGCGTGCACTGGTCGCCGCCGATGAGGAAGGTGGCCTCACGGTCTTCCCAGCACTCGTAGATGTTGGGGCAGCCGGCTTCCTGGCAGACGGTGTGCAGGCCCTCGCTCTTCACGAGGTTCTGCATCTTGGTGTATTCGGGACCCATTTTCGCCCGGGTCTTGATCCACTCGGGCTTGCGCTCGATGGGGGTCTGGCTGTTGCGGACCTCCAGGCGCAGCATCTTGCGTCCGTCGGGTGCGACTGCGGACACGTCGGCTCCCTGCTGATTGCTTTGGGTAATCTTCGATTCTTCGGCGCACACCAGGGTACGCCCGTGGTAAATGGGCCCTGCCTTCGAGGCCAACCCGAAACTCCCGGGGTGCATTCCCGCTAGGCGGAGGTCCGCTCGATCTCCCGCGGCTTGAGGTCCGCGTGCTCGAGCACGTCCTTCAGGTGCCGCTCCACGATCGGCAGCACCTCGTCGATCGTGACGTCCCGGCCCAGTTCGCCGGCGAGCGAGGCGACGCCGGCGTCCCGGATCCCGCACGGGATGATCCGGTCGAACCACCGGTTGTCCGGGTTCACGTTCAGTGCGAAGCCGTGCATGGTGACGCCCTTGGCCACGCGGATGCCGATCGCGGCGATCTTGCGGTCCTCGCGGCGCTGGCCGGCGTTGGAGGGGGCGTACTCCGGACCGTTCATGCGCGGGTCGAACTCCTCGTCGTGCAGACGGGGGTCGAAGTCCAGGGACAGCCCGCCGAGGGAGGGGCGCTGGTCGACCGGGTCGCCGAGCACCCACACCCCGCTGCGGCCCTCGACCCGGCTGGTCTCGAGGCCGAACTCCGCGCAGGTGCGGATCAGGGCCTCTTCCAGCCGCCGTACGTGCGCCACGACGTCCACCGGACGCGGAAGCTTCTGGATCGGGTAGCCGACCAGCTGGCCCGGGCCGTGCCAGGTGATCTTGCCGCCGCGGTCGACGTCCACGACGGGGGTGCCGTCGAGCGGTCGCTCGCTGTCCGCCGTGCGCCGGCCGGCCGTGTAGACCGGGGGATGCTCCAGGAGCAGCACGGTGTCGGGGACCTCGTCGGCGAACCGGGCCGCGTGCACCCGGCGCTGCTCGTCCCAGGCCTCCCGGTACTCGACGGCGTCCGCACCGAATCCCATCCGGACGAACCGCAACTCACTCACGGCAAGCGCCTCCCTTGAAGCCCTGGCGGGGTCGTAAGGCACGAAGCGTGCCCACGCCACTGTACGACCGAGCGTCGCGCGTCAGCCGTGCGGCTAATCCTCACACGATCGGATGAACGAACGTCGAAGTGTGCGATCACCTGCTCACTCTCCGCTACATTCACGCCGTTCACAGAGGCCATAAGGGCTGCTCACAGGCAATCCGGGCACCACGCGGCCGATGAGGCCGCGCGACGGCCCGAAAGGCAGGAGACCGCACCGCAGATGACGGAACGACCCGCGCAGCGCACTCCCAACCGACAGCTCGCCGCGCTCATCGCAGAAGCGGGGTTCTCCAACGCGGGTCTCGCCCGTCGCGTGGACCAGCTCGGACTCGAACACGGGCTGGACCTGAGATACGACAAGACCTCCGTGACCCGGTGGCTGCGCGGGCAGCAGCCCCGCGGCACCACCCCCGCCCTGATCGCCGAGGTCTTCACCCGCCGCCTCGGCCGCCGGCTCACCGCCCAGGACCTCGGACTCGACGCCTGCGCCCCGGTCTACGCGGGCCTCGAGTTCGCCGCCGGCCCCGAAGAGGCCGTCGACATCGTCAGCGGGCTGTGGCGCAAGGACTCCGGCAGCCACGCCGAACTCCGCAAGATCGCCTTCACCCCGGCCGGCCTGGTCGTTCCCAGCCGGGACTGGCTGATCGGCCGTCCCGACGACAAGGTGGCCCGCGGCGAGGCGCCCCTGCGGGTCCCGGTCCAGGGCCGCCCGGGGGTGCCCCGGCAGCGCGGCACGGCCGAACGCGGCCCGGGCCAGAAGGTCACCGGCGGCGACATCGCCGCCCTCCGCTCGGTCGGCGAGCTGTTCCGCTCCCTCGACGACATGTACGGCGGCGGCCACGCCCGCCAGGCCCTCGTGCGCTACCTGGAGCACGAGTGCGAGCCGATGCTGCGCGGCACCTACGGCGAGCAGACCGGCCGCCGCCTGTTCGCCGCCGCCGCCGACCTCACCAGGCTCGCTGGCTGGACGTCGTACGACATCGCGGCGCACGGCCTCGCCCAGCGCTACTTCGTGCAGGCGCTCAGGCTGGCGCAGGCGGCCGGGGACCGGGCGTACGGCTCCTACGTGCTGGTCACCATGAGCCGGCAGGCCGTCTACCTCGGGCACGGGCGCGAGGCCGTGCAGCTCGCGCGGGTGGCGCAGCAGGGGGTGGGGACCAACGCCCCGCCCGTCGTGCAGGCGCTGCTGCACGCGGTCGAGGCACGCGGGCACGGGGTGCTGGGCGAGGTGCGCCTGTGCACCGGTTCGCTGGTACGGGCCGAGCGCGCCCTGGAGGCGGCCCGGCCCGGTGACGACGTCCCGTACTGGGCGCGGTTCTTCGACGAGGCGCAGCTCGCCGACGAGTTCGGCCACTGCCACCGGGACCTCCAGCAGTTCCGCTCGGCCGCCCAGCACGCCGAGCGCTCCCTGCAGCTGCGCGCCCCCTCCTACGCCCGCAGCCGCCTCTTCTGCCGCGTCGTCCTCGCCTCCGCCCGCCTCGGCCTCGGCGAACTCGACCAGGCCTGCGCGCTGGGCGCCGAGGCGGCCGGCCAGGCGGCGGAGATGCGGTCGGTACGGGCCGTCGAGTACGTACGGGACTTCGAGCGGAGGCTGGAGCCGTACAAGGACGCGACACCGGTGCGGGGATATCGCGACAAGGTCGCGGCACTGGGGTGAGGGGATCGCCGTGACTCCGGCGGTGGCGGGGTCCGCGCGCCTGGGTTTCAGGCAGCCCGCGCTGTAGGTGTCGGCTCCGCCCTGTGCAGCGCCCCGGCCGCCCCCAGGTCGGCCAGGATCGCCGACGTGACACGGTGAGCCGAGTGCAACGCCCCCTGCACCGTGCTCGTGTCCCGGTGGTCGCCGCACACGTACAGGCCCGCCAGCAGCCGTACCGGGCGGCGCGGGTCGTGCGGCGGGCGCATCGCCGGGACCGCCTCGGCGGTGTGGTGGACGGCGAGGGTTTCCCAGCGGCGGGTGGAGGTGCCGTACAGGCGGGACAGGTGCATGCTGACGGCGGCCTCCAGGTCGGACGGCGGCGGGCCGAGGACCGTCGAGGAGACCAGGGTGCGGCCCGCGGGGGCGCGGGACGGGTCGACGCGGCTGATCACCGCCGTGTGCGCGACCGGGCCGCCCCGGTCCGCGTCGAGCAGCAGGGCCGCGCCCGTCGCCGGCGGCTCGTCCGTCGTGTGGTGGACGACTGTCACCGGGTGGAAGTCCGGTACCCGCAGCCCGGGCAGCAGCTCGGCGGCGGCCCGGGCGTCGGTCGCGACGAGCACGGCCCGGCAGCGGATCTCGCCGTGCTCGGCGGTCGTCACCGAGGTCGTCGAGATCGAGGTGACCCGGACGCCGGTGTGCACGGTGCCCGGCGGCAGGGTCCGCGCGAGCAACTCGGGCAGGACCTCGGCCCCGCCCTCCGGCACGCACAGCCGCCCGGCCGCGAACGCCCTGAGCGCGAGGTCCGCGCACCGGCTGGACGTGGTCAGCTCAGGGTCGCACAGCAGGGCGGCGAGCAGCGGACGCAGGAAGCCGTCGATCGTGCGGGCCGGCACACCACGGGCGGCGAGGGCCTGCCCGGCGGGCAGTTCGGGGCGGGCCAGCAGGCGCCCGACGGGAGCGTTCGCGATCCGGGACAGCGCGGCGCCGAGCCGCGCCTGGTCGACGGCGGTGCCGAGCGGGACGGTCGTCCCGGCCCTCGGCACGGATGTCGGCCGGGGAGCCGTCCGCCCCTTGGCGGGGGCGCTTGCCAGGGCGCGCACCGCGTGGAGTGCGCCCCGTGCGCCCCCCACGCCCAGGGGCGGGGCGGCGCGGTGATGGCGGCCGTCGCTGTGCAGCAGGACGCCCGGCGCGAAGGGCCGCAGCACGAGCCCGTCCAGCCCCGGTGTCAGCCGTAGTTCGGGGTAGGCCGTGGACAGCAGCTGTCCGATGCGGTCGAGCCGGAAGCCGTCGACCTTCTCGGTCGTCATCCGGCCGCCGACCCCCGGGGCGGCCTCCAGCACGGCGGTCGTCACTCCTGCGCTGTTCAGCCGATGAGCCGCGGACAGCCCGGCGATCCCGGCTCCCACGATCACGACGTCCGCCTGGTACGCGGGCTCAAGCACGTGCCCCTCCTCGAGGTTGCGCGGCCGGTGGAGACGTCATGCCCCCAACTGCCTCCGGGAATACCCGAGTTCGGGTCGAGGGTAGGGCCGTGATCGGTCGGGGGCAGTCGCGCATCGGCAGGGCACGGTCGCACGACGGTCGCATGCGATCACAGACGTCACCTCGCCGCCCGGATAGCCTCCTCGATCTCCGGGAACGCGAAGGTGAACCCCGACTCCAACAGCCGCATGGGCAACACCCGCTGACTGCCCAGCACATCCCCGGCCATCTCGCCGAGCGCGGCCCGCAGCACCGGCGCGGGCACCGTGAACAGCGTCGGCCGGCGCAGCACGCGCCCCATCGCGGCGGTGATCTCACCGTTCGTCAGCGGGTGCGGGGCGGTCAGGTTGAACGGCCCCGACAGGCCCTCGGTGTCGATGAGATGGCGGATCGCGGCCACCTCGTCGTGCAGCGAGACGAACGACCAGTACTGCCGCCCGTCGCCCATCCGCCCGCCGAGCCCCGCCAGGAACAGCGGGAACAGCCGCCCCCACGCCCCGCCCTCGCGGGACACCACCAGGCCCGTCCGGGTGAACACCGTCCGCACGCCTGCCGCCTGGGCCGGCGCCGCGGCCCCTTCCCACTCCACGCACAGTTCGGGCAGGAAGCCCTGCCCGGGCGGGGCGTCCTCGTCGACGGGCCGGTCGCCGGTCTCGCCGTAGATGCCCATCGCGCTGCCGTTGACGAAGACCCGCGGCGGCCGGTCCAGGGACGCGACGGCCTCGGCGAGGGCCGCCGTGCCCAGCACCCGGCTGGAGCGGATCCGCTCCTTGTAGGCGTCGGTCCAGCGGCGCGACCCCACGTTCGCCCCGGCCAGGTTGACCACGGCGTCGCATCCCTCGAGCCCGGCCGCGTCGACGTACTTCCGCTCGGGGTCCCAGCGCACCTCGTCCCGCGATGTGGGCGGTCGGCGCACCAGACGCACCACCTCGTGTCCGTCGGCCGTCAGGGACCGGGCCAGGGCCCCGCCGATGAGACCGGACGCGCCGGCCACCGCGATTCGCGAACGTTCCATGAGAACCATCCTTGCTCAGTGGCCGCGGAAAACCCCGACGGGGTCCCGCGAACGCCGTCGTAGGGTGACCGGCATGCCGGTTCCGTACATACGTCACGCCAGCCCCGACGACGAGGAGGCGCTGGGCCGCCTCGACCGCGACTCGTGGTCCCCGCTGCACGCCGTCCAGCCCCGCCCGCAGCCGCCGTACGAGCCCTTCTTCAACGAGCGGTTCGGCCCGCCGGACCATCTGGTAGCCGAGCTCGGCGGCAGGATCGTCGGCTTCGTCCGGCTGGCCTACCCGACCTCGCTCGCCTGCAACGCCCACGTCCGCCAGATCCAGGGCCTCGCCGTCGCCGAGGAGGCGCGCGGTGCGGGAGTCGGCCGGGCGCTGCTGCGGGCCGTACAGGACGAGTCGCGCAGGCAGGGCGCGCGCCGCATCACCCTGCGGGTGCTCGGCCACAACACGCCGGCCCGCAGGCTCTACGAGTCCGAGGGCTTCGTCGTGGAGGGCGTGCTGCCCGAGGAGTTCCACCTGGACGGCCGGTACGTGGACGACGTGCTCATGGGCCGCAGTCTCTGATCTGGTCCGCCGAGGCGGTCGTACGGCGTCTGCGCGCCACCAGGTACAGCGGCACCCCGGCCAGCGCCGCCGCCGTGGCGAAGCCGGCGAGCACCCAGCCCTTGCCGCCGGAATCCGGCGCCGGAGCGGCGGCGGTGAGGGCGAGCAGGGGGCCTGGGACGAGGGTGGCGAGGGTGGCGAGAGCGCGTGACATGGTTCAGGGGTACGCCCGGGACCGCTCCGGCACAGCGGATTGAGCCGTACGAGGGCGGCGCGAGCGGTGTCCCGCCTGCCCGGTGAGCGGTCCTACCCCGTGGGCCCGCTCACGACGTCACCAGCGCGCCCGTGTCCACCGGGGCCGTCGCGTCCGCCGCCCGTCGGGCGTCGGGGGCGACCTCGTCCGCCGTCAGGACGTATCCCGTCTCGGCGTCGGAGGTGGAGCGGGCGAAGACGACGCCGTAGACCTTGCCGTCGGTGGTGAGGAGGGGGCCGCCGGAGTTGCCGGGGCGGACCGTGGAGCGGATCGAGTAGATCTCGCGGGTGACGGTCGCGTCGTTGTAGATGTTCTGCCCGTTCGCGTTCACCCGGTTCGCGACGGTGGCCGCCTGCAGGTTCAGGTCGCCGTCCTGCGGATAGCCCGCGACCACGGCCGAGTCGCCGCGCGCGGCGCTGTCGTCGAAGCGCAGCACGGGGGCGTTCAGATCGGGCACGTACAGCACGGCCACGTCCTTGTCCGGGTCGAAGAGCACCACCCGTGCCTCGTACGACCGCCCGACCCCGCCGATCCGCACGCTCGGCTCGTCGATGCCGGCCACCACGTGGGCGTTGGTCATCACATGCTGCCGCGCGTACACGAACCCGCTGCCCTCGCGGCCCTGGGTGCCCGAGACGCCCTCGATCTTGACCGTGCTGAGTTTGGCGGCGCTGGTGGCGCTGGCGGTGACGCTGTCACCTGTGGGCTTGGCCACCTCGGCCGTCGACTCGTTCTCGAACGGGTTGAAGACCTGCGGGAAGCCCGCCTCGGTGAGCGCGGACGTGGCCCGCGAGAACCAGGCGGGGGTCGCGTCCGGCATGGTGTTCTGCACGGTGCCGAGCAGGGCCGAGTCCCGGATCGCGGTCGTGACCAGAGACGAGGAGGACGCGCCGAGCACGCTCGCGGCCACCCAGGCCACGATCAGCACCGCCACCGAGTTGGCCGCGGCCCCGCCGATCCCGTCGGCCACGCGCAGCGGCCCCTGGTCCAGTTCCCGGCGCAGCCGCAGAGCCAGCCGCCCCGCAAGCTCGTGCCCCACCACCGCCGGCACGAGCACGGTCAGCACCGCGGTCACCGTCGCCGCGGTCGTGCCCGGCGTTGCCAGGTCCATCACCCACGGCAGGATCCACACGCCGACGGCCGCACCGCCCACGAAGCCGGCGAGCGAGACGCACCCGGCGACCAGTCCGCGCCGGTAGCCGGATGCCGCGTAGGCGAGGATCACCAGCAACAACAGGATGTCGAGCAGGTCCACTGAGCCGCCTTTCTCCAGGACCCCTTAGTACGCACGGGATGCGCCCAGTGATCAGCCACGCGCGCGTGGCGTCCGGAACCCGCCACGCGTGCGTGTACCCCGGAAAACGTCGCGGACCAGCACGATGGTTCCACCGGGTGGCACAGCACACATCGCGGGCGGACCGGATCGGCCGGACAGTGGGAAGCATGCGTGTCCGAAGACCGACGGGCTCCCGGAGAACACGCGCGGTGCGGATACCGAAGGCCGCGCTCGTGCTGCTGGGCTGTCTGCCCGGCCTCGCCGCCGTCGTCGCACTGGTGCTGTGCGCGCACGGGATCGGAAGCACCGGGTCCGCCGACGGACCCCGTTCGGCCGGGGACCGCCCCGCGGCGGCCCACACCGTGACCCGACCGCACATCGTGCCGAGAGCGGTCTGGGCGGCGCGGGACAACGCCCGCACCCGGCCGCCGCCGCGGTACGACGACAAGGTCGTGGCGGTGTTCATCCACCACACCGACTCGCCCAACGCCTACGACTGCGCCGAGGCCCCCCGCATCATCCGCTACCTCGCGCAGGGCATGACCGAAGCCCGCGACTGGGACGACATCGGCTACAACTTCCTCGTCGACCGCTGCGGCACCATCTACGAGGGCCGTGCGGGCGGTACCGACCGTGCCGTCACCGGCGCCCACACCCAGGGCTTCAACCATCGCACCACGGGGATCGCCGCCCTCGGCACGTTCACCGCCGGGGTGCCGGTCCCGAAGGTGATGACCGACGCGATCGCCCACCTCGCCGCCTGGAAACTGGGCCTCGCCGACATCGACCCGCGCGGGACGGTCCGCCTGGTCTCCAGCAACGGCCGCAGCCGCTACGCCGACGGCACGACCGCCGCCCTCCCGGTCCTGGCCGGCCACAAGGACGGCTACCGGACGAGCTGTCCGGGCGCGGCCCTGAGCGCCCGCCTCCCGGAGATCAGGGACCTGGCGGCCCGCCTGCAGGGCAGGACGTAGCCGAACGCGGCTCACAGGTTTCTCCCAGCCGGCTCACGGATCCCCTTAAGGCAGCCGCCATACCGTCAGGGACACGCACTGACCGGAGGTGGGGATCATGAACAGCAGTCACATCGACGCCGACACCAGGAACACCACGCGCGGGGCGGGCCGTTGGGCCAGGGCCGCCCGCGGCCCCTGGGCGGTGGTCTGCGCGGTCGCTGCCGTCATCCTGGGCCCGGCCGCCGTCACCGCGTCCGCCCTGGAACAGGCCAACGCGGCACCCCTGCACCACGCCGTGCGGGCGGACCAGACGCACGCCTACCTGCCGACGGACACGACCCGCCGCCGCGCCACCGCGTAAGCCAGCCCCGCAGACGGTTTCAGCGCTGAAGACACGCCTCAGCCCCGGAACCGCTCCCACAGCTTCGGATACCGCTCGGCCAGCACCGACTCGTCCTCGAAGTCGACCGGCCGGCCCTGCGGCTCCGACGGAGCGGGCGCGATGCCCAGGTCGGGGGCGACGGTCCCGGTGAGTTGCTCGTACGCTTCGTCCGCCGCGTAGCCGAGTTCCTCGCCGTCGCCGTCCATCTCCTCGTCGAAGTCGTCCAGGAGGTCGGCGAGCGAGTCGGGGTCGTGCACCGCGCCCTCGTACACCTCGCGGCCCTGGCCGATCAGCCAGCACCGGAAGAAGTCGAACGCGTCGTCGCTCGCGCCGTCCAGCAGGACCCAGGCGGCGCCCCACAGGTCCCAGGTGTAGGCGCGGTTGTAGCGGGCCTCGAAGTGACGGGCGAAGTCGAGGACCATGTCCGGGTCCAGCCGCAGAAGCCGGTCCACGAGCAGGTCGGCCTGCTCCTCGGGGTCGCCCTCGGCGGCCTCGCGGGTGGCGTCCACCAGCTCCCAGAACTCCGTCTCGTCCATCACGGGTCCAGCATCGGCCCTGAAAGGGTGGGGCGCACGTGGAGTGCGGCGGATTGTTATGTCCCGTACAGCTCGGCCAGTCGGGCCGCGTCCTTGACGAAACGCGCCCGCAGACTCTCCGGCGCCAGCACCTCCACCTCCGGCCCGAGCGCCGCGAGCTGCGTGTGCGCGACCTCCTCCGATTCCACCGGCAGGGTCACCGTCACCTGCCCGTCGCCGTCCGCGGCACCGGCCGCGTCCAGCGCCTCCCGGGCCGACACGGGATCAACGGCGTACGGCAGCCTCCGCACCCCTTCCCCGGACAGCCGCACCACCACCTCCGTCCGCAGCAGCGAGCGCGCGAACTGCTCGGCCCGCTCGTCCCAGAAGCCCGGCAGATCGAACTCCTCGTCCCGCGCGAACCGCTCCTCGCCGGCCCTCACCTCGGTGAACCGGTCGATCCGGTACACCCGGTACGACCCGTGGCCGCCCGCCACCCGTGCGCACAGGTACCAGACGCCCGCCTTGAGCACGAGGCCGTACGGCTCGAGCTCGCGCTCCACCTCGGCCTCCCGGCTCCGGTAGCGCGCGGTGATCCGCCGGTCGTCCCACACCGCGTCCGCGACGGCGGGCAGCAGGCCGGGGGTCTTCGGCTCCTTGAACCAGCTCGGCGCGTCCAGATGGAACCGCTGGGCAGCGGTTCGGGAGGCGTCACTCAAGGACGGCAGCAGGGCCGCCGACACCTTCAGCCGGGCCGCCGACGCCGCGTCCTCCAGGCCCATCTCCCGCAGCGCCCCCGGCACCCCCGACAGGAACAGCGCCTCGGCCTCGCCGCGGGCCAGCCCGGTCAGCCGGGTGCGGTACCCGCCGATCAGCCGGTAGCCGCCGGCCCGCCCCCGGTCCGCGTACACCGGCACCCCGGCCTCCGACAGCGCCTGCGCGTCCCGGGTGACGGTCCGCTCGGACACCTCCAGCTCCCGAGCCAGCTCGGCGGCGGTCATGGACGGCCGGGACTGCAGCAACAGCACCATTTTGATCAGACGGGCAGCACGCATACGGCCATGATGCCGGGCCCCACCGACAACGAAGGGGCACGGCGGCAGCCGTACCCCTTCGTCGGTGTCATCTGACCTCAGGTCCTACAGGCCGTACTTCTCCCGCGCTTCCTTCACCGCGGTCGCCTTGACCTCGCCCCGCCTCGCGAGCTGGGCCAGGGCCGCGACGACGATCGACTCGGCGTCGACACCGAAGTGACGGCGGGCCGCCTCACGGGTGTCCGACAGGCCGAAGCCGTCGGCGCCCAGCGAGGAGTAGTCCTGCTCGACCCACTGCGCGATCTGGTCGGGGACCTGGCGCATGTAGTCGGAGACCGCGAGCACCGGGCCCTCGGCGCCGTGCAGCGCCTGACGGACGTACGGCACCCGCTCCTCGCCCTGCAGCAGGGCGGCGTCGGCCTCCAGCGCGTCGCGGCGCAGCTCGGTCCAGGAGGTCGCGGACCACACGTCGGCGGCCACGCCCCAGTCCTCCGCGAGCAGTTTCTGCGCCTTGATCGCCCAGTGGATGGCCGTGCCGGAGCCCAGCAGCTGAATGCGCGGGGCGTTGGCGACGGGGGACAGGCCCGCCGACTCCGCCGTGCTGAACCGGTACAGACCCTTGACGATGCCCTCGTCGATGCCGAGGCCCGACGGCTTCGCGGGCTGCGGCAGCGGCTCGTTGTAGACGGTCAGGTAGTAGAAGACGTTCGGGTCCTCACCCGGGGCCGCCTCGCCGTACATGCGGCGCAGACCGTCCTTGACGATCGCCGCCACCTCGTACGCGAACGCAGGGTCGTACGTCAGCGCGGCGGGGTTGGTCGCCGCGATCACCGGCGAGTGGCCGTCGGCGTGCTGCAGGCCCTCGCCCGTCAGGGTCGTGCGGCCCGCCGTGGCGCCGACGAGGAAACCGCGGCCGAGCTGGTCGCCGAGCTGCCACATCTGGTCGGCCGTGCGCTGCCAGCCGAACATCGAGTAGAAGATGTAGAACGGGATCATCGCTTCGCCGTGCGTGGAGTACGCGGTGGACGCGGCGATGAAGTCGGCCATCGAACCGGCCTCGGTGATCCCCTCGTTGAGGATCTGGCCGTTCTCGGCCTCCTTGTAGTACATCAGCTGGTCGCGGTCGACCGGCTCGTACGTCTGGCCCTTGGGCGAGTAGATGCCCAGAGAGGGGAACAGGCTCTCCATGCCGAAGGTGCGCGCCTCGTCGGGGACGATCGGCACCCAGCGCTTGCCGGACTCCTTGTCGCGGACCAGGTCCTTGACGAGCCGGACGAAGGCCATCGTGGTGGCCACGTTCTGCGTGCCGGAGCCCTTGTCGAAGGAGGCGAACGTCTTCTCCGCCGGGGCCGGCAGCGGGGCCAGCGGCTGCGTGCGGCGGGCCGGGGCCGGGCCGCCGAGGGCCGCGCGGCGCTCCTGGAGGTAGCGGACCTCGGGGGAGTCGGCGCCGGGGTGGCCGTAGGGCACGACCCCGTCGACGAACTGGCTGTCCGAGATCGGCAGCTCCAGCAGGTCGCGCATCGTCTTGAACTCGTCCACCGAGAGCTTCTTCATCTGGTGGTTGGCGTTCTTCGACGCGAAGCCCTCGCCGAGGGTGTGGCCCTTGACCGTCTGGGCCAGGATGACCGTCGGAGCGCCCTTGAACTCCACGGCAGCCTTGTAGGCCGCGTACACCTTGCGCGCCTCGTGGCCACCGCGGGAGAGGTGGAAACACTCGAGGATCTTGTCGTCGCTCAGCAGCTTCGCCATCTCGGCGAGCGCCGGGTCCTTGCCGAAGAAGTCCTCGCGGATGTAGGCGGCGCCACGGGTCTGGTACGTCTGCACCTGGGCGTCGGGTACCTCGCGCAGGCGGCGTACCAGCGCGCCCGTGGTGTCGAGCTGGAACAGCTCGTCCCAGGCGGTGCCCCACAGGGTCTTGATGACGTTCCAGCCGGCCCCTCTGAACTGGGCCTCCAGCTCCTGCACGATCTTGAAGTTCGCGCGGACCGGGCCGTCGAGGCGCTGCAGGTTGCAGTTGATGACGAAGGTCAGGTTGTCCAGACCCTCGCGGGAGGCCAGCCCGAGGGCGGCCGTCGACTCCGGCTCGTCCATCTCGCCGTCGCCCAGGAAGGCCCAGACGTGGGACGAGGAGACGTCCTTGATGCCGCGGTTGGTCAGATAGCGGTTGAAGCGCGCCTGGTAGATCGCCGACAGCGGGCCCAGGCCCATCGACACCGTCGGGAACTCCCACAGCCAGGGCAGGCGGCGGGGGTGCGGGTACGACGGGAGGCCGCCGCCGGCGGACTCGCGGCGGAAGTTGTCGAGGTGGTCCTCGCCGATCCGGCCGTCGAGGAAGGCGCGGGCGTAGATACCGGGGGAGGCGTGGCCCTGGATGTACAGCTGGTCGCCGGAGCCGGGCGATTCCTGGGATTCCTTGCCCTTGAAGAAGTGGTTGAAGCCGGTCTCGTACAGCCAGGCCGCGGAGGCGAAGGTGGCGATGTGCCCGCCGACGCCGTATTTGCTGCCCCGGCTGACCATCGCCGCCGCGTTCCAGCGGTTCCAGGCGGTGATCCGGGCTTCCATCGCCTCGTCACCGGGCGCGGACGGCTCGGCGGCGGTCGGGATGGTGTTGACGTAGTCGGTCTCGAGAAGCTTGGGCAGCGCGATGCCGGTGCCCTCGGCACGCTCCAGCGTGCGACGCATCAGGTACGCCGCGCGGTGCGGCCCGGCCGCCTTGGCGACCGCGTCCAGTGAGGCCTGCCATTCGGCCGTCTCCTCGGGGTCACGGTCCGGGAGCTGGTCGAGCGCGCTCGGCTGGATGGCTTCGGGGTCGGTCATGTCGCCGCCTTCCTCAGTCGAAGGGGGGTTCCCAATGAGGGTGTCAGGGGTGCCCTTGGTCTTTGGCAGGACAGGGCTGGGGCCTCGGTGGAAGCCCGTCGGCGACTCTAACTCCCTGATCGATGATCGATCAAAGGGTTGAGAGGCAAAACCTCTTGATCACGAGAAAATAGGCACGCGGTGCCTCCGGCAGCGGCACAGGGTGTCGTATCCGGCCGCGATTTTCGCAGGTCGGGCGGCGTTTGAGCGAGGGCTCGCTCCGGTGTACGGGGTGGGGGACCCGAGTGTTCCGCTCAGCGCGCCCGCGCCTCAGGGTCGCGGCGCGCACCCCAGCACATGGGCCTTCACGATGTCGGCGATGCGCGGGTCACGGCGGCGGAACGCGGCCACCAGCTCCTCGTGCTCCTCCGCGTACGACTGCTGGACCGTCCCCAGCCAGCGGATGGACAGCGCGGTGAAGACCTCGATGCCCAGGCCCTCCCAGGTGTGCAGCAGCACCGAGTTGCCAGCCGCCCGGACCAGCTCCCGGTGGAAACCCACCGTGTGCCGAACCTGCCCCGTCCCGTCCGACTCGCGGTCGGCCTCGTACAGCGCGGCGACATGCGGCTCCAGGGCCGAGCAGTCCTCCGCCAGCCGCGCCGCCGCCAGCTCCGCCGCGATCGCCTCCAGACCGGCCCGGACCGGGTAGCTCTCCTCCAGGTCGGCCGCGGTCAGGTTCCGCACCCGGACGCCTTTGTTCGGCGCCGACTCGATCAGCCGCAGCGACTCCAGCTCCCGCAGCGCCTCCCGCACCGGCGTCTGACTGACCTCCAGCTCGGTCGCGATCCGGCGCTCCACGATCCGCTCGCCCGGCTTCCAGCGCCCGCTGACGATCCCCTCCACGATGTGCTCGCGGATCTGCTCGCGCAGCGAGTGGACGACGGGCGCGGTCATGAGGGCTCCTTAAGGAGGGGCCGCCCATCGGCCCCGGGGGCGTTTGACGTTTAGACAATAAGGCCGCGGGCCCTTCGGGCAGGGGCGCACGGGGGCGCTTTCGCGCAGGTGAGACGAGGCTTACACGCTCTCAGTTCGGCGCCTTCTGTCAAGACACGGAACCCCGGAGGCTCGTTCGGTGTCGCGGTCGGCAGACGGGTTCCCGACCGGGGCACCCCTCGTCATGACGGAGGGCGGCATGGACATCGGGGATGGCGGTGGCCGCTGTACCGGATGGTCGCGGCGGCCGTGATCGGCTCGCTCGTCAGCGGGACGGGCCGCAGGCAGACGCCCACCGGGCGGAGGAATACCGGCCGGCATGGCTACGGAAGGGATCGCGGGCAGGGCGGGCGCGGCCCGGGGCGGGCGCGGCCCGGCGGCGCCCGCGCCTTCGTCGAGCCGGACGGGCGCAGCGCTTCGGCCACGTCGGCCGGGGCTTCCGCGTCACCGGTACCGATGGCCGGGTGTACGGCGCGGTCGAGAACGCGGGCGGCAGGCTGTAGACCCCGCCGGGCGGCGGCATCGGCGCCTGGCACGCGGAGGGGACGTACGCGCGCATGCTCACCGAGATGTCCCGGGACGCGGACCATCCGGGCAGGTCGGGGCGCCCGTACAGCCGTTACGGCTGCACCTCGTCCGCGACGGGTGACGTGCCGGCGGCCCGGACGATGAGCCCTGTCGTCGCCGAGCGGAGCCTCCTCGTGGGCGTCGACCCCGACTGACGCCCCGATGAGACACCGGTGCCCCCGTCCGGAAAGGTCCGGACGGGGGCACCGTACAAGCGGGAAGCCGGATTACAGGCCGAGCTCGACCTCGAACTCGCCCGCCTCCAGGATCGCCTTGACCGCGGTCAGGTAACGGGCCGCGTCGGCGCCGTCCACCAGACGGTGGTCGTAGGACAGGGTCAGGTACGTCATGTCACGGATACCGATGACCGTGCCCTCCTCCGTCTCGATGACGGCCGGACGCTTGACCGTGGCACCGATACCGAGGATCGCGACCTGGCCCGGCGGCACGATGATCGTGTCGAAGAGCGCGCCGCGCGACCCGGTGTTGCTGATGGTGAAGGTCGCGCCGGACAGTTCGTCCGGGGTGATCTTGTTGGCGCGGACCTTGCCCGCGAGCTCCGCCGTGGCCTTGGCGATACCGGCGAGGTTGAGGTCACCGGCGTGCTTGATGACCGGGGTCATCAGGCCCTTCTCGGAGTCCACCGCGATACCGATGCTCTCGGTGTCGAAGTAGGTGATCGTGCCCTCGGCCTCGTTGATCTTGGCGTTGACGGGCGCGTGGGCCTTCAGCGCCTGGGCCGCCGCCTTGACGAAGAACGGCATCGGGGAGAGCTTGACGCCCTCACGGGCCGCGAACGCGTCCTTGGCCCGGGCCCGCAGCTTCATCAGGCGGGTGACGTCGACCTCGACGACCGAGGACAGCTGGGCCTGCTCGTGCAGGGCCTTGACCATGTTGTCGCCGATGACCTTGCGGATGCGCGGCATCTTGACGGTCTGGCCACGCAGCGGGGAGGCCTCCAGGACGGGGGCCTTCCTCGCGGCGGCCGGAGCCGCGGCGGCAGGAGCCGCGGCCGGAGCGGCGGCGGCGGCCTTCGCGGCCTCGGCGGCGGCGGTGACGTCCTGCTTGCGGATACGACCGCCCACGCCGGTGCCCTTGACGGAGGCCAGGTCGACGCCGTTCTCGGCGGCGAGCTTGCGCACCAGCGGGGTCACGTAGGCGCCGTCGTCACCGGAGGTGGCGGCGGGCGCGGCGGCCGGGGTGACCGGAGCCGGGGCGGGCGCCGGAGCAGCCGGGGCCGGCTCGGGAGCCGGGGTGGTCTGCTGCTGCGGGGCCGGAGCCGTGGGCGCCTGCGGAGCCGGAGCCGGAGCGGCCGGAGCCGCGGGGGCGGGCGCCGGAGCCGGGGCCGGGGCCTCGGCGGCCGGGGCCGGGGCGGCGGGGGCCGGAGCAGCGGCCGGAGCCGCGCCCGGGGCGCCGATGACGGCCAGCTTGGCGCCGACCTCGGCGGTCTCGTCCTCGCCGACCGTGATCTCGAGCAGCACACCGGAGGTGGGCGCCGGGATCTCGGTGTCGACCTTGTCCGTGGAGACCTCGAGCAGCGGCTCGTCGGCCTCGACGGAGTCGCCGACCGACTTCAGCCAGCGGGTGACGGTGCCCTCGGTGACGGACTCGCCGAGCGCGGGCAGGACGACGTCCGTGCCCTCGGCGCTGCCGCCGCCGGAGGCGGCCTCGGCGGTCGGAGCAGGGGCCGGGGCGGCCTGCTCGGTGGACGGGGTGGCCTGCGGGGCCGGCTCGGGAGCGGGCTCGGGAGCGGGCTCTGCGGCCGGGGCCGGGGCGGCAGCGGGTGCGCCCGTGCCGTCGTCGATGACGGCCAGCTCGGCGCCGACCTCAACGGTCTCGTCCTCGGCGACCTTGATGGACGCCAGGACACCGGCTGCGGGCGAGGGGATCTCGGTGTCGACCTTGTCGGTCGACACCTCGAGCAGCGGCTCGTCGGCCTCGACGCGCTCTCCCTCGGCCTTCAGCCAGCGAGTGACAGTGCCCTCGGTGACGCTCTCGCCGAGCGCCGGAAGGGTTACGGAAACCGCCATGGTTTCGGTTGCTCCTTACAAGTGCGGAAGTCTGTGTCGTCGCGTTCGTCGACCGAGGGTCAGTCGTGCGAGTGGAGAGGCTTGCCGGCCAGGGCCAGGTGGGCCTCGCCGAGCGCTTCGCTCTGCGTCGGGTGGGCGTGGATGAGCTGCGCGACCTCGGCGGGCAGCGCCTCCCAGTTGTAGATCAGCTGGGCTTCGCCGACCTGCTCGCCCATGCGGTCGCCGACCATGTGGACGCCGACCACGGCACCGTCCTTGACCTGGACGAGCTTGATCTCGCCCGCGGTGTTCAGGATCTTGCTCTTGCCGTTGCCGGCGAGGTTGTACTTCAGGGCGACGACCTTGTCCGCACCGTAGATCTCCTTGGCCTTGGCCTCGGTGATGCCCACGGAGGCGACCTCGGGGTGGCAGTACGTCACCCGGGGGACACCGTCGTAGTCGATCGGAACGGTCTTCAGACCGGCCAGACGCTCCGCCACCAGGATGCCTTCGGCGAAGCCGACGTGCGCGAGCTGGAGCGTCGGGACCAGGTCACCGACGGCGGAGACGGTCGGGACGTTGGTGCGCATGTACTCGTCGACCAGGACGTAGCCGCGGTCCATGGCGACGCCCTGCTCCTCGTAGCCGAGACCGGCGGAGACGGGCCCACGGCCCACCGCGACCAGCAGCAGCTCGGCCTCGAACTCCTTGCCGTCGGCGAGGGTGACCTTGACACCGTCGGCCGTGTACTCGGCCTTGGAGAAGAAGGTGCCCAGGCTGAACTTGATGCCGCGCTTGCGGAACGCGCGCTCAAGAAGCTTGGAGGAGTTCTCGTCCTCGAGGGGCGCCAGGTGCTTGAGGCCCTCGATGATCGTGATGTCCGTACCGAAGGACTTCCACGCCGAGGCGAACTCGACGCCGATGACGCCGCCGCCCAGGACGATCGCCGACTTCGGCACGCGGTCCAGGACCAGGGCGTGGTCGGAGGAGATGATGCGGTTGCCGTCGATCTCCAGGCCCGGCAGCGACTTGGGCACGGAGCCGGTCGCGAGGAGCACGTGGCGGCCCTGGACGCGCTGGCCGTTCACGTCGACGGAGGTGGGGGAGGAAAGGCGGCCCTCACCCTCGATGTACGTCACCTTCCGGGAGGCGACAAGTCCCTGCAGGCCCTTGTACAGACCGGCGATGACGCCGTCCTTGTACTTGTGGACCCCGGCGATGTCGATGCCCTCGAAGGTGGTCTTCACACCGAACTGCTCGCTCTCGCGAGCCTGGTCGGCGATCTCGCCCGCGTGCAGCAGGGCCTTGGTGGGGATGCACCCCCGGTGCAGGCAGGTACCGCCGACCTTGTCCTTCTCGATCAGGGCGACGTCCAGGCCCAGCTGAGCCCCGCGCAGGGCCGCGGCGTAACCACCGCTACCACCGCCGAGGATCACTAGGTCGAAAACGGTGCTGGCGTCGTTCGCCACGTCACGTCCTCCATGCATGTGCGCCACGCCGGTCTGCGGTGACCGGTCGGCGGCTGGTGTCCGGCCGCTCGTACTTCGGCCCTTCGGTGGGGCCCTGTCCTGCCGAGCCCCATCTTCGCACTTGTCGTGGCAGGAAGAGACGCCGGGCCGGTGTGTGAGACGTCGCACTCATACGAGCAGCGACGAGTCGACCGCCCCGGCGGCGCGGGGAACTGCGCGACCAGCCCCCACGCCCCCGCGGCCGCCGGACGACGGAACGGACCGAGCTCCTAGGCGGACGTCATCCGAGATCACCCGCGGCCGTCAGCTCCGCCAGCCGCACCAGCGTCCGCACGGCCGTCCCGGTGCCGCCCTTGGGCGTGTACCCGAAGGGCCCGCCCTCGTTGAAGGCCGGTCCGGCGATGTCCAGGTGCGCCCAGGTGATCCCCTCGCCCACGAACTCGCGCAGGAAGAGCCCGGCGACCAGGCCGCCGCCCATCCGCTCGCCCATGTTCGCGATGTCGGCCGTGGAGGAGTCCATGCCCTTGCGCAGGTGCTCCGGCAGCGGCATCGGCCACGCCGGCTCTCCGACCTCCTCGGCGGCCTCGTGCAGGGCGGAGCGGAACGCGTCGTCGTTCGCCATGATCCCGAACGTCCGGTTGCCGAGCGCCAGCATCATCGCGCCGGTCAGCGTCGCCACGTCCACGATCGCGTCCGGCTTCTCCTCGGAGGCCGCCCACAGCGCGTCGGCGAGGACCAGCCGGCCCTCTGCGTCGGTGTTGAGCACCTCCACGGTCTTGCCGCTGTACATGCGCAGCACGTCACCGGGCCGGGTCGCGGAACCCGACGGCATGTTCTCGGCCAGCGCCAGCCAGCCGGTGACGTTGACCTCGAGCCCCAGACGCGCGGCGGCGACCACGGCGGCGAAGACCGCGGCCGCACCGCTCATGTCGCACTTCATCGTCTCGTTGTGGCCGGCCGGCTTGAGCGAGATGCCGCCCGAGTCGTAGGTGATGCCCTTGCCGACGAAGGCGAGGTGCTTGTCGGCCTTCGAGGAGGTGTACGACAGCTTCACCAGCCGCGGGCCCGCCGCCGACCCGGCGCCGACGCCGAGGATGCCGCCGTAGCCGCCCTTGACGAGGGCCTTCTCGTCCAGCACCTGCACCTTGATGCCGTGCTCCTTCGCCGCGGTCTGCGCGACGGCGGCGAACGCCTCGGGGTCGAGGTCGTTCGGCGGCATGTTGATCAGGTCGCGGGCGCGGTTGAGCTCCTCGGCCACGGCGGTGGCACGCTCGATCGCCGCCTTGTAGGCGCGGTCGCGGGGCTTGCCGCCGAGCAGCGCGGCCTCGGCGAGCGGCGCCTTGCCGTTCTTGGCCTTGGGGTTGCTCTGGCCGTTCTCCTTGTACGTGTCGAAGGAGTACGCCCCGAGCAGTACGCCCTCGGCGACCACACCCGCGTCCGCGGCGTCCGCGAGCGGCAGCGCGAACGCGGCCTTCTTGGAGCCGGAGAGGGTGCGGGCGGCCACGCCGGCGGCCCGGCGCAGCGCCTCGGAGCCGAAGCCGGAGTCCTTCTCCGGCTCGGCGCCCAGGCCCACCGCCACCACGAGCGGCGCCTTGAAGCCGGCCGGTGCGGGCAGCTTCGTCACCTCGCCCTCGGCACCGGAGGCACCGAGGGTTTCCAGGACACCGGCGAGCTTGCCGTCGTACGCCTTGTCCACGGCCTCGGCGCCCGGTGCGACGACCGGGCCCTCAGCGCCCTTGGCAACACCGATCACGATCGCGTCGACCCGCAGGCCGGGCGCCGCGGCGGTGCTGAGAGTGAGAGCAGTCACGGTGGTGAAATCTCGCTTCCATTGAAGTCTGGTGTGGCCGAACAGGGGTGGGTCGGCCGAGCCCGAAAACCGACCCTAGAACCCTCGTGCGGTCTGGTCTCTACCAGGGCAGGTAAACACCCGACATGAGCCTACGCTCGGGCTCGGTGTCGATCATTCCTCCGCGCATTCACCTGTCGGTGGCGTCCTGGCCACTTCTCGGCCCTCAACTCCGGTGAGCTGAGTCACATTTGCCTGGTTCCGGCGAGCGTACGCCTCGCGGCTCCGCGTCCTGCACGCAGATTGTCCTGCGGCCGCGGTCCCCACCGGCTAACGCCCCAGGCTCAGCACGACGAGCGCCGCCGTGGCCGCCGTCTCCGCGAGACCGCCGAACACGTCCCCGGTCACCCCGCCGAACCGCCGGACGCTGTGCCGCAGGAGGAGTTCGGCGACGGCGAGGGCGGCGAGGACCGCGAGGGCCGTGCGGGCGGCGTCGTACGGCTCGGACATCCCCCCGGCGACAGCCGACGCCAGCGTGACCGCGACGACGGTTATGGCCGCACCCCGCACCGGCACCACCCCCGCCACCGCGGCCCCCAGCCCCTCCGGCCGGGCGGCCGGCACCCCGGTGCGGGCGGCCAGGGTGAGGGCCGTGCGGGAGGCGGTCGCCGAGACGACGGCGGCGAGGGCGCCCCGGGCCCACGAGTCGGCGTAGAGCTGCGACAGTGCGGCCACCTGGGCGAACAGGACGAAGACGAGGGTGATGACGCCGAAGGGGCCGATGTCCGACTGCTTCATGATCCGCAGCGCGTCCTCGGCGGGCTTGCCGCTGCCCAGCCCGTCCGCGGTGTCCGCGAGTCCGTCCAGGTGGAGTCCGCGGGTGAGCGCGGCGGGTACGGCGGCGGAGGCGACGGCGGCGAGCAGCGGACTCGCGCCCAGGACCAGCAGGCACAAGCCGAGCGCGGCCGCACAGACGCCGACCGCCAGCCCGGCCGCGGGGGCGCACAGCATGCCGCCGCGGGCGGCCTCCCGGTCCCAGCGGGTCACCTTGACCGGGAGCGCGGTGAGGGTGCCGAAGGCGAAGCGGAGGCCGTCCGGCCAGGAGGGGGGCGAGGGGGTCATGGACACCGGCGCAGGTTACCCGGCGGTCGCGAGAGCACCCGGGGCACCAGTGGATAAAGTGCGCATATGGGACATTGGCTCGAGCGGAACATCATCGAACCGGGCAAGCTGCCGCTGCTCTGCGCCCTCACCGCGTTCGTGCTGACGTTCCTGATCACCCGCGTCGTCACCCGCATGATCCGGGCCGGCAAGGGGCCCTTCGGCAACGTCAGTGCCGGGGGAGTGCACGTCCACCACGTGGTCCCCGGCGTCGTCCTCACCGTCCTCGGCGGCTTCGGCGCGGTCGCCAGCACCCGGCACGGCTTCGGCGCGGCCGCGTTCGCGGTCGTCTTCGGCATCGGTGCGGGCCTGGTCCTGGACGAGTTCGCGCTGATCCTGCACCTCGACGACGTCTACTGGACCGAGGCGGGACGCAAGAGCGTCGAGGTCGTGGTGCTCACGGCGGCCCTGGTCGGCCTGGTCCTGTGCGGGTTCGTGCCCTTCGGGGTCAACGACCTCGATCAGGACGAACTCCAGAGCCGCGGCTCCGTCATCGTGAGCGTGACCGTGAACTTCCTCTTCTCCCTCCTCGCCCTGGCCAAGGGCAAGGCCCGCACCGCCATCTTCGGCGTGATCGTCCCCCTCATCGCCCTCGTCGGCACCATCCGGCTGGCCCGCCCCGGCTCCCCCTGGGCCAAGCGCTTCTATCGCCGGCGCCCGCGTGCCCGCGCCCGGTCCAGCCTGCGCGCCTACCACCACGACCGCCGCTGGGCGGGCCCCCGGCGCAGGATTCAGGACCTGATCGGCGGCAAGCCCGACCCGGAACCGGCCCGCGCCCTCGAACGCCGGTGACGCAGCGCCGACACCCAGCACAGCACCAGCACCGCCGCGATCGCCGCGCCCGCGGTGACGTACGCGCCGTAGCGCCATCCGACGAACACGGCGAGGCCCACCACGGCCGCCGACGGCCCGGTGTCCACGACGTGCGCGTCCGAGCCGGGCAGGCAACAGCGGGCTGTCGGGGCCCAGCCGGACGCCCACGCGCGCGTACAGCGTGCCGGCGGGTGTGGCGGTGTAGGCGAGGGCCAGCGTCCGCCACCGGCCCAGGCAGATCTCGGCGATCCCGAACACCAGCAGGATCTGCACCAGGGCACCCCAGACGGGCAGATCCAGGGCCGGCACGAACGGGACAGGGGAGTGCGCAGCAGGGCCGACCGGAGCGGGTCCTGGGCGCGCACGCCACCGACGTCCTGCACGAACGGCCGGCCCCACGACTGGTGGTGCACGAAGTGCAGGGCCGCCGTCAGGCAGACCGCCCCGAGCGTCATGGGAACCGCCCGCCACCCGCGCCGGAGCAGCGGCTCGCGCACGGAGACGTACAGCGGCCCCCTTCGGCGCGGGCCCGGCGGGCGAGCGTGTGCATCGGGCGGTCCTCATCCCCGTGCATCACATCCGAAGACCGACCGGGACAGGGCGAAGTTGAGAGAGACCTGAGTGATCCCGGTCTCGTGCGCCCGGCGCAGCAGGTCGACGACGACCACGAATGGCCCGCTTGCGCCGTCGCAGGTCCTGTCCCGGGAATCCCACACCAGGACGGTCACGAATGCGACGGCCGCACCTGGCAGACCGGCGGCCCGCCGACCGCCCCCGACGCCTACTCCTTCTCGGGCCCCTCGGAACCCGCCGGCTTCTCGGAACCCGCCGGCTTCTCGGAAACGAGCGGGTCCTCGGAAGCCAGCAAGTCCTCGGAACCCGCCGGCTTCTCGGAAGCCAGCAGGTCCTCGGAACCCGCCGGCTTCTCGGAAGCCAGCAGGTCCTCGGAACCCGCCGGCTTCTCGGAAGCCAGCAAGTCCTCGGAAACCAGCAAGTCCTCGGAAGCCGGCAGCTCCTCGGAAACCACCGGCTTCTCGGGCAGCTCGGCGGCCAGCGCCGCCGCGGCCTGCACCAGCGGCAGTGCCAGCAGCGCCCCCGCCCCTTCCCCGACCGTCATTCCATGGTCGAGCAGCGGCTCCAGCGCCATCCGGTCCAGTGCCTTCGCCTGTCCCGGCTCCCCGCTGTTCTGTCCGGCGAGCCACCAGTCCGGTGCCCGGAACGCGATCCGCTGCCCCACCAGGGCGCAGGCGGCCACCACGACCCCGTCCAGAATCACCGGCATCTTCCGCACCGCGCTCTGCAACAGGAAGCCGGTGAGCGCGGCGAGGTCGGCCCCGCCCACCGTCGCCAGCAGCATCAACTGGTCCCCGAGCACCGGCCGGGCCCGCCTGAGCGCGTCCCGGATCGCCGCGCACTTGCGCATCCACGCGAGGTCGTCGATCGCCTGCCCGCCCCGACCGGTCACGACGGACGCGTCGGTACCGCACAGCGCGGCGATCAGCGCACCCGCCGCCGTGGTCCCGCCCACGCTCACATCGCCGAGCACGACCAGATCCGTACCGGAGTCGGCCTCCTCGTCGGCGACGGCGACCCCGGCCCGGAAGGCTGCCTCCGCCTCCTCCAGCGTCAGCGCGTCCTCGATGTCGATCCGCCCGCTGCCGCGCCGCACCCGGTGTCCTGTCACATCCGCGGGCAGCGTCTGCGGATCGCAGTCCAGCGCCATGTCGACCACCCGCACCGGCACGCCGAGCCGCCGGGCGAGCACGGACGCGGGCCGGCCGCCCTCCACGACCTCGCGCACCAAGTCGGCCGCACTGCCCGCGGGCCGCCCCGAGACGCCCAGTTCCGCGATGCCGTGGTCACCGGCGAACAGAACGACCCGCGGCCGTTCGATCGGCCGCACCGGCACGGCCGACTGTGCCGCGGCCAGCCACTCACCCAGTTCGTCCAGCCGTCCCAGCGCTCCGGGCGGCACGATCTGACGCTCCCGGCGCGCCTCGGCGTCGCGGCGCACCCCGCCGTCGGGGCGCTCGATCAGATCGGTGAAGTCGTCGAGATTAAGCGAGCTCATTCGCCGAACAGTACCGGCCCTGATCGAACACGGCGGCGCCACATCGCCACGACGACCACGCGACGTCGTTGCACTCAAGATCGGCATCCCATACGTTCCGTTTTGCAGAGAAATGTCGTACGTCACCGGGAGCCGCCGTGTCAGCATCCCCCGCGCCCTCCGTACGGCGCCTTCGTTCCACCGCCCGGGCCATGCTGCGGTTCCCCGAACCGGAGAGCTGGCTGGACGTGGGCACGGGCGAGGCACTCTTCCCCGAGACGGCCAGGAAGGTCTTTCCCTACACGTCCTTCGACGGTCTGGACGCCACGCCCCGAGTCGAGTGGGCCCGCCGGGCGGAACGCGTCGAGGAGGCCCACCTGGGCCAGTTGACGGACCCTCGGATCACCGCCCGTCTCCGCGCCCGCTACGACGTGGTCAGCCTGCTCCACCACCTGCCGCACACCCCCGACCCGCGCGCGGAACTCCGCGCCGCCCTGGCCGTGCTCCGCCCCGGCGGTCACCTGCTCCTCGAACTGCCCGACCCGCACTGCGCGTTCGCGAGACTTCTGGGCAGGCGGTGGCACGCCCATCCCCGGCCGGGGGCCCCTCCCCCGACGGCCCTGGACGACCTCTGCGCACAACTGGAGGCCCAGGGCTGCACGATCGTCACGGCGGACCGCCGCGCGGCGCACGTCCCCCACGACCTGTCGTCCGCGCTGTCCCAGGCCCTGCCCAGGTCCCTGCCCCCGTGGGTGACCACGTCCCTGCTGGCCGCGGCCAGGGCGACGGACCACGCCCTGGCCCCGCTCCTCAGCCGCACCCGCTTTTCGAACACCTACCGCGTGATCGCCCGCAAGAACGAGCTCAGCCCCGTAGTACCAGCGCCTGTCCCGCCACCACCAGCAGAACCTGTTCGCACTCGGCCGCGAACGCCGCGTTGAGGCGTCCGAGCTCGTCCCGGTAGCGCCGTCCGGAGGCGGTGGCCGGGACGATGCCCGAGCCGACCTCGTTCGACACGGCGACGACGGTCCGGCGCGTGGTCCGCACCGCCTCCGTCACCTCCACCACGCGCGCCCGCAGCGCTCGCTCCCCGCCGTCGGCCCACTCCGCGTCGTCCCACGCCCCGACGGCGTCCATGGCGTCCGTCAGCCACAGGGACAGACAGTCGATGAGCAGCGGCGGCCCGTCGTCCTTCAGCAGGGGCACCAGGTCGCACGTCTCGGCCGTACGCCACGAGACAGGCCGCCGCTCCCGGTGCGTGGTGACCCGCGCGGCCCACTCGCCGTCCCCGTTCCGGGTCCCGCCGGTCGCGACGTACAGCACATCCGGAAAGGCCTCCAGGCGCCGTTCGGCCTCCACCGACTTCCCGGACCGCGCACCGCCCAGCACCAGCGTCCGCCGCGGCACATCCGGTACGTCCTCGTAGACGCCGACCGCCAGCGTGGTCCCGTCCGGCACCGCCCGCGCCCCGGCCGCGCCGAGCCGCCGCACCAGCTCGGGCCCCGGCGGCACGTCGTGGTCGAGATGGACGGCGACGACGTCCGTCGTCGGTCCGAGCGCCCCCACGGCCCGCAGCCTGGCGAGCGCGTCCGGCCGCCCCACGACGTCGGCGAGCACCATGTCGTACGCCTCGGCGGACCCGTGCTCCAGCCCGGCCGGCGCACCTGCGGGCGGCAGATACAGCAGCCGCTGCCCGTCAGGGCCGGTCACGGCGTATCCGGTCCCGGGCGCGTCCATCGCCACCGCCCGCACCCGATGCCCCGTCAGCAGGGTCAACTCCCGTCCGTCCGGCACTCGTGCGGGTTGCGGCAGCCCGGCCGGCACCTCGACCGCCGGCCCCTCGTGCGGATGCGACAGCAGCACCTGCCGTACGCCGCCCAGCGAATGCCCCGCCCGCGCCGCCGCGAACGCCGCCCCCGGGGTCAGGTCGAGCAGCAGCGTCCCGTCCACGAGCAGCGAGGTCGCCGCCCGGGCAGCCGCGCCGAGCGCGGTCGCGCAGGCGGCACAGGGACAGTCGGGGCGAGGGAGCCCCGCGGGGCCGCCGGTGCCGAGCAGAGTAACGTCCACAGCCCGATTCTCGCCGGTCACCGCTGGACCTGCGCGACCGGGACGTCCCTCAGGGGCGCGGGGCATTGCGCGACCGGCCACAAAGTACCCGCGCTGCGACCACGACCCGCACTCCGACGACAGCTCACCCAGCGGAGCGAATAGGCTGCGGGCAGGAGCCGGACCAAGATCCGGTTCCCGCTGTGCAATGTGCTCACATCAGGGAGGCGTACATGGCGGCATGGACGTGGCGGTTCGAGAAGTCCGACGGCAGCGAGGTACAGCCCGCGGTGGTGCCGGAGGAGTTCACCACGCAGGGGGACGCCGAGTCCTGGATCGGGGAGTTCTGGAAGGAACTCCTCGAAGGCGGCGCGGACCAGGTGCACCTGTTCGAGGACGGTACGAAGATCTACGGTCCGATGAGCCTGCACGCCCAGGAGGCGTAGCCGGAAGGGGCGGCCGGATCCCGGCCGCCCCTTCTCGTCATCCGTCCGACGTGTGGGTCAGCCCCGTACCCCGCACAGGTGCAGCAGCGCCGCGACACCCCGGTACGGGTCCGTACGCCCGGCCCGCTCCTCGACCGTCAGCAGCGTCTCGACGTCGCCCGGCATCTCCGCCCCGTCCGCCGCGGTGTCGGTGAAGACCCGGACGCCGTACCAGGCGTGCAGGGGTGCCCCGATGCCCGCGAGGGTCGCGGTCAGGGTCGCCAGGCGGTCGGCGCGTACGGCGAGGCCGAGACGGTTCGTGTACGCGGTGGTGTCGAAGGCGGCCAGCGCCCCCGCCCAGTCGCCCGCCAGCCCCGGCCGCATGGCCAGCGCGTCCGCGTTCCGCACGAGCAGCGACAGCAGCCCGCCCTGGGCGAGCATCCGGGCCAGCCCCGCCAGCAGCGGATCCGGCTCCTCGACGTACATCAGCACGCCGTGACACAGCACGACGTCGAAGCTGCCCGGCAGGAAGTGCACCCCGGTGTCCCGGCCGTCGCTCTGGACGAGCCGCACCCGCTCCCGGATCCCCTCCGGCTCGGCGGCCAGCGCCTCCCGGGCGGCGGAGATCATGGTGCTGTCCTGCTCGACGCCGGTGACCTGATGCCCGGCCCGGGCCAGCCGCAGTGCCTGCGTGCCCTGGCCCATTCCCACGTCGAGCACCCGCAGGCGCTGCCCCACCGGGAACCGCCCGACTATCTGCTCGTCGAGCTGCCGGGCCACCAGCTCCTGTCGTACGACGTCCCGCAGTCCGCCCAGCTTGTCCAGCCAAGCTCCCGCGCCCCCGGTGAACGGCGTAGTGCTCAGGGCCGCTCTCCGCGCTTGACCTGCGGCTTCGGCAGCCGGAGCCGGCGCATCTGGAGGGAGCGCATCAGCGCGTAGGCGACGGCGCCGCGCTTGTTGGCGTCCGGGAAGCGCTCGGCCAGCCGCTTCTTCAGGCGGACGCCGCTGAGGACCGAGTCGAGCACGATCAGGACGATCACGACCAGCCACAGCAGCAGCGCGATGCTCTGCAGCGCGCCCACCCGCACCATGCTCAGCACGAGGATGACCACGGCCATCGGCAGGAAGAACTCGGCGATGTTGAACCGCGAGTCGATGAAGTCGCGCGCGAACTTGCGCACCGGGCCCTTGTCACGCGCGGGGAGGTACCGCTCGTCACCGCCGGCGAGCGCCTGGCGCTGCTTCTCCATCTGCGCACGTCGCTCGTCGCGCTGACGCTTGGAGGCCTCCTTGCGCGACGTCGGCGTGGTGGCCACGCTGCGGCGCTGGGTCTGGGCCTCACTCCGCTTGGGAGTGGGGCGACCCTTCTTGGCCTGCGGGTCACGGGTCTGCTTGGAGTCGGTCAGCGGCGCCTTGTCGGCGGCCGGTGCCTTCTCATCCTTGGCGCGGCTACGGAACACAAAACCCAAGGGTACGGGGTGCGGGGGCATGGACCCCAGTCCGGTGGGGAACGATCCGGCAACACCGGTCGTCTCTAAGGGGACAGAAGGGGACGCGGACACCGGGTGAACCTCTGCTCACCCTGAAGGTCACCTACTCCTTACGCCGGAGCAGCGCCTTGGTCAGTCGTCCTTGGGGATGAGCGCATCAGTCCCCGAACAGTGCGGTAATGGATGCAGGGCCCGTACTGTGGGTTCTGTCGCAGAGCTGGAGCTGGAAGTCGTCAGAAGGGGGCGCGCGAAGCCCATGAGCGGTGTCATGAAGCGTATGGGGATGATCTTCCGCGCGAAGGCGAACAAGGCCCTGGACAGGGCCGAGGACCCGCGCGAAACCCTCGATTACTCGTACCAGAAGCAGCTGGAGCTGCTGCAGAAGGTGCGCCGCGGTGTCGCCGACGTGGCGACCTCGCGCAAGCGCCTCGAACTCCAGCTGAACCAGCTGCAGTCACAGTCCTCCAAGCTGGAGGACCAGGGCCGCAAGGCGCTCGCGCTGGGCCGTGAGGACCTCGCCCGCGAGGCGCTGTCCCGTCGCGCCGCCCTCCAGCAGCAGGTGACGGATCTGGAGACCCAGCACTCCACGCTCCAGGGCGAGGAGGAGAAGCTCACCCTGGCGGCCCAGCGGCTCCAGGCCAAGGTCGACGCCTTCCGCACCAAGAAGGAGACGATCAAGGCCACGTACACCGCGGCGCAGGCGCAGACCCGCATCGGCGAGGCGTTCTCCGGCATCTCCGAGGAGATGGGCGACGTCGGCCTGGCGATACAGCGTGCCGAGGACAAGACGGCCCAGCTCCAGGCGCGGGCCGGAGCCATCGACGAACTGCTCGCCTCCGGCGCGCTCGACGACCAGTCCGGCATGCACAAGGACGACATCCAGGCCGAGCTGGACCGGCTCTCCGGTGGTACGGATGTAGAGCTGGAGCTGCAGCGCATGAAGGCGGAGCTGGCCGGCGGTACCTCGTCCCAGCAGGCCCTCGAAGGTGGCACGAGCCAGCAGCAGTCGCAGCAGCAGCCGCAGGACACCCCGCGCTTCGACAAGCAGTAGAGCCGGCCGGGGCCCACGCCTAGGAGGGCGACGTGATCGTACGGATCATGGGAGAGGGGCAGGTGAGGCTGGCCGACGGCCACCTCACCGAGCTGAACAGGCTGGACGACGAGCTCCTGACCGAAATGGAGAACGGCGACGGGTCCGGCTTCCGCCGCACCCTGCAAGCCCTGCTGTCCAAGGTCCGCGAACTGGGCGAGCCCCTGCCCGACGACTCCCTGGAACCGTCCGAACTCATCCTCCCGTCGCCGGACGCGACGCTGGAGGAGGTACGGAAGATGCTGCGCGACGACGGTCTGATCCCGGGGTGAGGTGACGGGGAACGTACAGGTGGCCCCTGTTCCGCCGCCCGCGGGCCCCCCGTACCGTGGGCTGACGTGAGCACCATCGAGCGGGCCCGGCGTCACCTCAGAGCGCACCCCCTGGCGCTGGACGCGGCCCTGGCGGCCGGCGTACTCGCGTGCATGGTGGCCGGCTCGTTCGTGGACCCGCACGGTGAGCGCGACGTCAGCTGGGGCTTCCGTACGCCCGACCCCCTCGGCCTGGTCCTCATCGCCCTCGGCGCCGCCGCACTGGTGTTCCGCCGCCGCGCCCCCCTGACAGTCCTCGCCCTCACCGGCACCGTCTCCCTCGTCGCGGCCGTCGCCAGCGACCCCCGCGCCCCCGTCGCCATGTCCGCTGTCATCGCCCTCTACACCGTCGCCGCCTCCACCGACCGCCCCACCACCTGGCGGGTCGGCCTGCTCACCATGACCGTCCTCACCGGCGCCTCCATGCTCGCCGGCCCCCTGCCGTGGTACGCCCAGGAGAACCTCGCGATCTTCGCCTGGACCGGCATCGGCGCCACCGCGGGCGACGCCGTCCGCAGCCGCCGCGCCTTCATCCACGCCATCAGGGAGCGTGCCGAGCGGGCCGAGCGCACCCGCGAGGAGGAGGCCCGCCGCCGGGTCGCCGAAGAGCGCCTGCGCATCGCCCGCGACCTGCACGACGTCGTCGCCCACCACATCGCCCTGGTCAACGTCCAGGCCGGCGTCGCCGCCCATGTCATGGACAAGCGGCCCGACCAGGCCAAGGAGGCCCTGGGCCACGTACGGGAGGCAAGCCGCTCGGCGCTGAACGAACTGCGGGCCACCGTCGGGCTGCTGCGGCAGTCCGGCGACCCCGAGGCCCCGACCGAACCCGCCCCCGGCCTGGCCCGGCTCGACGAACTCGTCGGCACCTTCCGCAGCGCGGGACTGCACGTCGAGGTGGCCCGCGCGGACCAGGGCACCACCCTGCCCGCCGCCGTCGACCTGGCCGCCTACCGCGTCATCCAGGAAGCCCTCACCAACGTGCAGAAACACGCCGGAGCCGAGGTCAAGGCCGAGGTCAGCGTCGTACGCGTCGGACCGAACGTCGAGATCACCGTCCTCGACAACGGCGCCGGCGAGGAACCGGACCCCGAGACCGGCGGCGGCCACGGCCTGCTCGGCATGCGGGAGCGCGTCACCGCCCTGCGCGGCACCCTCACCACCGGTCCCCGCTACGGAGGCGGTTTCCGCGTCCATGCGATCCTGCCGATCAAGACCCGCACAGCAGTCACCGGAAAGCCGGGGGAATCCGTATGACCATCCGTGTCCTGCTCGCCGACGACCAGGCACTGCTGCGCAGCGCCTTCCGCGTGCTCGTCGACTCCGAGCCCGACATGGAGGTCGTGGGCGAGGCGTCCGACGGTGCGGAGGCGGTGCGGCTGACCAAGGAGGAGCAGGCCGACGTCGTCCTCATGGACATCCGGATGCCGGGCACCGACGGCCTGGCGGCCACCCGCCTGATCAGCGCCGACCCCTCGCTCACCCACGTCCGGGTGGTCATCCTGACGACGTTCGAGGTCGACGACTACGTCGTGCAGTCGCTGCGGGCGGGCGCGTCCGGGTTTCTCGGCAAGGGCTCCGAGCCGGAGGAACTGCTCAGCGCGATCCGGGTCGCGGCCGGCGGCGAGGCGCTGCTGTCCCCGGCCGCGACGAAGGGCCTCATCGCCCGGTTCCTCGCGCAGGGCGACGCGGGGGACGACGAGCGCGACCCCGCCCGCGCGCAGCGCCTCGCCGCGCTGACCGTGCGGGAGCGCGAGGTCCTGGTCCAGGTCGCGGGCGGCCACTCCAACGACGAGATCGCCGGGCGGCTGGAGGTCAGTCCGCTCACGGTGAAGACGCACGTCAACCGGGCCATGGCCAAGCTGGGCGCCCGGGACCGGGCACAGCTCGTGGTGATCGCGTACGAGTCGGGACTGGTACGTCCAAGGGTGGAGTGACCGCAGCCCTCCGTACTGCGGTCGGAGTAGGAACCGCATAAGGAAATGGACCTTGGGGCTACGGATCACCCGCCTCGCATGGCTCAGGGTGTAGGGGCGGGCGCTCATCTGTGCGGCCGTTCATGAACTTCTGGCCGCTCACAGAAGAGAGATCCCTGACCCATGTCCTGGCTGTCGAGATTCAGCCTCGCGCAACGGGCCCTGATAGGCCTGATGTCCCTCATCGCGCTCGCGTTCGGCGCGATCGCGATCCCGCAGCTGAAGCAGCAACTCCTGCCCACCATCGAACTGCCGGTCGTGTCGGTGATCGCGCCCTACCAGGGCGCCTCTCCCGACGTCGTCGAGAAGCAGGTCGTCGAGCCCATCGAGGACAACCTGGAGGCCGTGGACGCCATCAGCGGCGTCACCTCCACGGCGAGCGAGGGCAACGCCGTGATCATGGCGTCCTTCGACTACGGCAACGACACCGCGCAGCTCGTCGCCGACGTCCAGCAGGCCGTCAACCGGGCCCGCGTCCAGCTCCCGGACGACGTGGACCCGCAGGTCGTGGCCGGCTCGACGGACGACATCCCGACCGTCGTCCTCGCCGTCACCTCCGACCAGGACCAGCAGGCCCTGGCCGACCGGCTCGACCGGACCGTCGTACCGGACCTCAAGGGCATCGACGGTGTCGGCCAGGTCACCGTCGACGGCGTACGGGACCTCCAGGTCACCGTCACCCCCGACGACGCCAAGCTCGCCGAGGCGGGCCTGACCACGCAGGCCCTCGCCCAGGCGCTCCAGGCGGGCGGCGCGACCGTCCCGGCCGGTTCCTTCGACGAGGACGGCAGCAACCGCACCGTCCAGGTCGGCGGCGGCTACACCTCGCTGCAGCAGATCCAGGACCTGATGGTCGCCGGTGAGGGGACGTCGGCGAAGAAGCCGGTACGCCTCGCCGACGTGGCGGCCGTCGAGGAGCAGCAGGCCACGGCCGACTCCATCACCCGCACCGACGGCAGGCCGAGCCTCGCCGTCTCGGTCACCATGGACCACGACGGCAGCGCGGTCGCCATCTCCGACGCGGTCGAGGACAAGCTGTCCGACATGCGCAAGGACCTCGGCGCGGGCACGTCCGTCACCGTCGTCAGCGACCAGGGACCCGCGGTCTCCAAGGCCATCGAGGGCCTGACCACCGAGGGCGCCCTCGGCCTGCTCTTCGCGGTCCTCGTCATCCTGGTCTTCCTCGCGTCGATCCGCTCGACGCTGGTCACGGCGGTCAGCATCCCGCTCTCCGTCGTCCTCGCGCTGATCGTGCTGTGGACGCGCGACCTGTCCCTGAACATGCTCACGCTCGGCGCGCTGACCATCGCCATCGGCCGGGTCGTCGACGACTCGATCGTGGTCCTGGAGAACATCAAGCGGCACCTCGGCTACGGCGAGGAGCGCCAGGACGCCATCCTCAAGGCGGTCCGCGAGGTGTCCGGCGCGGTCACCTCCTCGACGCTCACCACGGTGGCCGTGTTCCTGCCGATCGGCCTGGTCGGCGGCATGGTCGGCGAGCTGTTCGGCTCCTTCAGCCTGACCGTGACGGCCGCCCTGCTGGCCTCGCTGCTGGTGTCGCTGACGGTCGTACCCGTCCTGTCGTACTGGTTCCTGCGCGCCCCGAAGGGCACCCCCTCGGACGCCGAGGAAGCCCGCCGCAAGGCCGAGGAGAAGGAGGCGAAGAGCAGGCTCCAGCGCCTCTACGTCCCCGTCCTGCGGTTCGCGACCCGCCGCCGTCTGACGAGCGTGGCGCTCGCGGCGGTGATCCTCGTCGGCACGTTCGGCATGGCCCCGCTCCTGAAGACGAACTTCTTCGACCAGGGCGAGCAGGAGGTCCTCACCGTCAAGCAGGAGCTCAAGCCGGGCACCAGCCTGGCGGCGACCGACGTACAGGCGAAGAAGGTCGAGAGGCTGCTGGCCGACACCGAGGGCGTCAAGGACTACCAGGTCACCATCGGCTCGTCCGGCTTCCTGGCGGCCTTCGGCGGCGGTACGGACTCCAACCAGGCGTCCTACCAGGTGATGCTGGAGGACTCGGCGTCGCACGAGGACGTCCAGGACAGCATCGAGGACGGCCTGCACCGGCTGTCCGGCATCGGCACCACGACCGTCGCCGCCGGTGACGGCTTCGGCAGCCAGGACCTCAGCGTGGTCGTGAAGTCCGCCGACGCGGACGTGCTGCGCGAGGCCGCGGAGGAGGTCCGCAAGGCCGTCGCCGGCCTGGACGACGTCACGGACGTCACCAGCGACCTGTCGCAGAGCGTGCCGCGCATCTCGGTCAAGGCCACCTCCGAGGCCGCGGCGGCCGGCTTCAACGACCAGACACTGGGCGCGGCCGTCGCCCAGGCCGTCCGCGGCACCACCGCGGCCAAGGCGATCCTGGACGACACCGAGCGGGACGTCGTCATCAAGTCGGCGAAGCCGGCCGAGACGCTGGCGGAGCTCAAGGCCCTTCGGCTCGGCCCGGTGAAGCTCGGCGACATCGCCACCGTGCGACTGGTCGACGGCCCCGTGTCCATGACCCGTATCGACGGTCAGCGCGCCGCCACCATCACCGCGAAGCCGACCGGCGAGAACACGGGCGCGGTCAGCGCCGACCTGACGTCGAAGCTCGACGCCCTGAAGCTGCCGACGGGTGCCACGGCCGAGATCGGCGGGGTCTCCCAGGACCAGGACGACGCGTTCAAGAACCTGGGCCTGGCGATGCTCGCGGCGATCGCGATCGTGTTCATGCTGCTGGTCGCGACCTTCCGCTCGCTGGCCCAGCCGCTGATCCTGCTCGTCTCCGTCCCGTTCGCCGCGACCGGCGCCATCGGCCTGCTGGTCATCACGGACACCCCGATGGGCGTCCCCGCGATGATCGGCATGCTGATGCTCATCGGCATCGTCGTGACGAACGCGATCGTCCTGATCGACCTCATCAACCAGTACAGGAAGCAGGGTTACGGCGTCGTCGAGGCGGTCGTCGAGGGCGGCCGCCACCGTCTGCGCCCGATCCTGATGACGGCCCTGGCGACGATCTTCGCGTTGCTCCCCATGGCCCTGGGCGTCACCGGCGAGGGCGGGTTCATCGCCCAGCCGCTCGCGGTCGTGGTGATCGGCGGCCTCATCACGTCGACCGCGCTGACCCTGCTGCTCGTTCCCACGCTGTACGCGATGCTGGAACTCCGCAAGGAGCGCCGGGCGGACAAGCGTGAGGCGAAGCGGGCGAAGAAGGCCGGGCCGCCGTCCCGGCAGGCGTCCTCGGACGAGCCGGAGCACGCGTCCGTGTGACCTTCCCGGGAGGCCGGGCGGCGAACCCCACGGTTCGCCGCCCGGCCTCCGCCGTGTCCCGGTACGTATCCTGTGCCCCGAACAGCTTTACGGGGGAAGGGAATCCGGACGGTGCCACTGCACAGGGACGACCCGAAGTCGATCGGCGGGTACAAACTGGTCGACCGCCTCGGCGCCGGCGGCATGGGGGCCGTCTACCGGGGCAGATCGCGGTCGGGCCGCGAGGTCGCCGTCAAGGTGGTGCACGCCCAGTACGCCGAGGACGCCGTCTTCCGCACCCGGTTCCGGCAGGAGATCGAGGCCGTCCGCAAGGTGAGCGGCGTCTTCACCGCACCGGTCGTGGACGCCGACCCGGAGGCGGCCCGGCCCTGGATGGCGACCCAGTACGTGCCCGGGCGCTCGCTCGCCCAGCGGATCCGCGACGGGGGCGCGCTCCGAGGCGGCGAACTGCGGCGGCTGGCGCTGGGGTTGGTGGAGGCCCTGCGGGACATCCACCGGGCCGGCGTGGTGCACCGGGACCTGAAGCCGGCGAACGTGCTGATGGCCGAGGACGGCCCTCGCGTCATCGACTTCGGCATCTCCCGCGCGGTGGAGAACCACAACACACTGACAGAGACCGGCCAGATGATCGGCACCCCGCCGTTCATGTCGCCGGAGCAGCTCACCGACGCCCGCACGGTCGGCCCGGCCTCCGACGTCTTCTCCCTCGGGGCGCTCCTGGTCTACGCGACGACCGGGCGGGGCCCCTTCGACGCCGACAGCCCCTATCTGACGGCCTACCGGGTGGTCCACGACGACCCGGTGCTGGACGGGGTCGGCCGGCCGCTGCGCGGGATCCTGGAGCGCTGCCTGGCCAAGGAGGCCGCGGACCGGCCCGGACTCGACGAGCTGGCCCGGGAGTTCGCCACCGCCCTGCCCGAGCCCGGCGCGGGCGACCTGGCCACCGTGTCGCTGCGCCTGGGGGAGCTGCCGGCCACGCCGGACACCCGCCCCGGGACCCTCGCCGACCCGGCCGCAACCACCCGCCCCGGCCGCCGAAACCGCCGTCTCGGCCCGCTACTGGCAGCGACCGGCACGGTCGGCGCCGTCGTCCTCGGGCTCACGGCCTACCTGCTGCTCGACCCGGGCTGGGCGGACAGCGGCGACGGCGCGACCCCGACGCCGTCCGCGACGTCGCGGTGGACGGCACTGCCCAGCGGCTGGAAGCCGTGGGAGACGACGGTCTACAAGACCGCCGCACGCGGTGTGAAGAAGGCGCCGGAGGCGGGCGGCGGCGGGATGCGGGGCGGGCCGGACTGCCAGATGTACGAGGGCGCCGCCTACTGCACCGGTGACGGCATCCTTCCCGTACGCCTGGACGGGCTGACCGGCGAGACCGTCTGGCGGGCCGCCGCGGCGCCGTCCGGCGGCGTCGAAGGGACGTACACCTTCACGCTTCTCGGCGTCCGGGACGACGCGGTGCTGGTCCAGCAGCTCTTCCAACCGGACGAAGCCGACGAGGACACGACCAGTGTCCTCGCCCTCGACGTCGAGACCGGTGACCGGCTGTGGCACCGCACGGTGAACGACGACTGGGTCGATGTGATCGCCTCCGGCGACCTCGTCCTGACACCGGACGCCGACGGCCGCTCGCTGACCGCCCGCTCGCCGCGCACCGGTGCCGAGCGCTGGACGGCACCCCTGCCCGCCGAGCACATCTGCGGCTTCACGCAGGCCGAGGAGCGTCTGTACCTGCAGTGCGTCCTCGACTCGATGGAAACGCAGGACCTGGTGGTCACGGAACTGGACCGGGCAGACGGTTCGGCCCGCCGGCTGAAGGGAACGAGCGACGCCGCTCTCCTCGGGGTCTTCGACGGCCGGCTGCTCTTCCTGGAGTCGCCCCGGGACGAGGAGGGAAACATGCAGATCGGCGAGGACGCCCCGTACGCCCGGATCCGGCTGGTGGACCCGGACACCGGCGCGGGCAGCACCACGAAGCTGGCCGAACAGTACGCGGGGGAAGTGACGCTGGCGGGCGGCACTCTCTGGTTCGCCACCTCCACCGGACAGGTGACCGCCGTGTCGGCCCGCACGGGCAAACCGCTGTGGCAGACCGCGACCAGCCTGGAACAACCGGGCCCGGCCACGTACGACCCGCGGACCCGCACCCTGTACCTGGGCAGTTCCAGCGGCCGGGTGGGGGCGCTCGACGCGCGGAAGGGCACGGTGTTGTGGGAGACCCTGCCGCGGGCCGAACGGTTCGACTCCGGCTGGACGGTCAAGGTGCGTCTGTACGAAGGGGCCCTGGTCGTCGCCACCCCCGACGGCACCGTCTTCAGCCTCGACCCCGCCCACCCCGAGCGGAAACCCGCCGCGGAGTGAACGGGGCCGGGAGCAGGGCTACGGCAGCGCCAGCATCCGCTCCAGCGCCAGCTTCGCGAACGCCTCGGTCTCCTTGTCGACCTCGATGCGGTTGACCAGGTTGCCCTCGGCGAGGGACTCCAGGGTCCACACCAGGTGGGGGAGGTCGATGCGGTTCATCGTCGAGCAGAAGCAGACCGTCTTGTCGAGGAAGACGATCTCCTTGCCCTCGGGAGCGAAACGGTTCGCCAGGCGCCGTACGAGGTTCAGCTCGGTCCCGATGGCCCACTTGGAACCGGCCGGGGCGGCCTCCAGCGCCTTGATGATGTACTCGGTCGAGCCGACGTAGTCCGCCGCCGCCACGACCTCGTTCTTGCACTCGGGGTGGACGAGGACGTTGACGCCGGGGATACGCTCGCGCACATCGCGCACCGAATCCAGGCTGAAGCGGCCGTGCACCGAGCAGTGGCCCCGCCACAGGATCATCTTCGCGTCGCGCAGCTGCTCGGCGGTCAGGCCGCCGTTCGGCTTGTGCGGGTTGTAGAGGACGCAGTCCTCCAGCGTCATGCCCATGTCCCGCACGGCGGTGTTGCGGCCGAGGTGCTGGTCGGGCAGGAAGAGGACCTTGTCGCCCTGCTCGAAGGCCCACTCCAGGGCCTTCTTGGCGTTGGACGAGGTGCAGATCGTGCCGCCGTGCTTGCCGGTGAACGCCTTGATGTCCGCGGAGGAGTTCATGTACGAGACGGGCACGACCTGCTCGGCTATGCCGGCCTCGGTCAGCACGTCCCAGCACTCCGCGACCTGCTCGGCCGTCGCCATGTCGGCCATCGAGCAGCCGGCGGCGAGGTCGGGCAGGACCACCTTCTGGTCGTCGGACGTCAGGATGTCGGCCGACTCCGCCATGAAGTGCACACCGCAGAACACGATGTACTCGGCCTCCGGGCGTGCGGCCGCGTCCCGGGCCAGCTTGAAGGAGTCACCCGTGACGTCGGCGAACTGGATGACCTCGTCGCGCTGGTAGTGGTGGCCGAGGACGAACACCTTGTCGCCGAGCTTCTCCTTGGCCGCGCGGGCGCGCTCGACCAGGTCGGGGTCGGAGGGCGAAGGCAGGTCGCCGGGACACTCGACGCCCCGCTCGCTCTTCGGGTCGGCCTCACGGCCGAGCAGCAACAGGGCGAGCGGAGTCGGCTGTACGTCGAGCTCCGTGGTCTGGGCGGTGGTCACGACACGCACCCTTTCTACTTTTCGTCGAACTGACGTTATCTATCATAACCCGCTTCACGTCACTTTGACGATGGTCATAGCGTCGATGTGACATGAATCCCGCAGGCGGCCCGGCGGCCGCTGTTCGCTTCAGCGCGGGTGTGCGAGCATGAAGAGGGAAGAGACAAGACACGCCCTCGGCCCGGAATGAATCCGCGGCCCCGTCGGTTGCAACCGTCGGCAAGCAGTCTCCGTACAACCCGGGAGAGATGTAGATGTCCGTATCGGACGAGACCAGCACCGTCACCGACGGCATCATCCTGTCCGACGCCGCCGCGGCGAAGGTCAAGGCCCTGCTCGACCAGGAAGGCCGTGAGGACCTGGCCCTGCGCGTCGCCGTTCAGCCCGGCGGCTGCTCCGGCCTGCGCTACCAGCTCTTCTTCGACGAGCGTTCCCTCGACGGCGACGTGGTCAAGGACTTCGACGGTGTCAAGGTCGTCACCGACCGCATGAGCGCCCCGTACCTGGGCGGCGCGTCCATCGACTTCGTCGACACCATCGAGAAGCAGGGCTTCACGATCGACAACCCGAACGCGACGGGCTCCTGCGCCTGCGGCGACTCCTTCAGCTAAGCCCCACGCCGGAATACCGAGCGACGAGAAGGCGGCGGCCCCCTACGACAGGGCCGCCGCCTTCGCGCATGTCCGAGGCCGTCCTACCGCGCCCCGGACGTCTCCGGGAGCCGTGCCCCCGCCTTCTCCAGGGGGACCTCCTTGCCGTCCGCGCCCACGACCTTGCGGTCGCCGAGCGGCTCGTCCAGTGGCACGGTCTGGTGGTACACCTTGGCGATCATGATGCAGATCTTGTCCGGCCAGGGCGTCTCGGTCACCGTGACCGTCACCTCGTCCGTGCCCTCGATCGCCGTCGCCTTGTAGTCGGCGCACACCCCGCCCGTGAAGCTCACGGTCAGCTCCGTCCCCTCGGCCGTGTAGCCCTCCACCTGGACGTCCTTCGTGGCCGGCGCGGCGGTCGGCTCGTCGTCCGGCGCGCTCGGCGGCGCTGAGGGCGCGCTCGGCCGCGCGGGGGGAGCGGCCGAGGTCAGGTACGCCGGGTCGACCGCCGGATGCGTCACCGTGTACGCGTCCCGCGCGCCCGCCGCCCGCACCTCGAACAGCCAGGACGGCACCAGCGTCTGCCGTCCCTCCACCAGATGCGGCGCCAGCCCGAACACGGCCTTCTCGACCGTGATCGTCTCCTTCTTCCCCGCCTTCGGTACCTCGGTGGACTCCCCGCACGGAGCCTCCAGCCGGTCCTTCAGCGGTTCGGGGCTCGCGCAGCCGCCGATGCCCATGCGGTGACCGGTCCCCGGCGCCGCGTTCAGCAGGCCCAGCGTCTTCTCCGCGCTCAGCACGGGGTACGTGTCCCCCTTCACCGGCGCCTTCATCTGTCCGTTGGCGCCCACCACTTCGCCCTGTGCGCCGACGGTGACGCCGGTCGTCCAGCCGTGGGTGGGCATCCCGCCGACCTCGGGATCGGCGTTCACGACCCGCTGGGCGCCCGCGACCAGGCTTGCGTCCAGCTTCGCGTCGTCCTGACCCACCGCCTTCAGGACCGGCGCGGCCGCCTTCTTCGCGGCCGCCTCGCTCACCGGGTCGACGGACGGGGCGACCGGGTCGCTCGCACACACGGTCTCGCTCTGGCAGGCATCAGTGCCGGGCACGTACCGGTGGAACGTCCAGCTGCCCGGCGCCTGCCTGTTCACCTGCAGACTCGGCCCCGAACCGTCCTTCGCCCCGACCCGCCAGGCCTGCCCCTGGAGCGCCGGCTTCCCCTCGACGCCCAGCGCCTTCGCCAGCGCGGCCACCTGCTCCGCGGTGACGGTGCCGCCCGACCGGTACACGGGCGCGGTGCCGGGACCCTCGGGAAGCGTGCCGTCGGCGCGATAGGTGACGCCGTACGGGTTGGGCTCACCGGGCGCGATGCCGTTCGGACCGCCGCCCTCGGAGTAGCCGTCGAGGGCGAGCGGCGGGGGAGTACCGTCGCCGCCGGCCCCGGACGCCGTACGGTCCTCGGAACCCCCGGAGGCGGAGGTGGCGAGGTACGCCCCACCACCCCCGACCAGCAGTACGGCGGCGGCGACGGAGGCGGCGACCAGTGCGGGGCGGCGGCGGGGCCGGCCGCCACCGGCGGGGACCTCACTCGCGGACGCCTCGGCACCCGCAGCGGGGGACACGTCGGTGTCGGGAGAGGGGGACGTGTCCGGGCCGGGGGCGGCGGCCGCGTCGGTCTCGGAGGCACCCGCCGAGGCCTCCTGCTCCGAGGCACGCTCATCGGCTTCCGGGGCTTCCGGGGCCTCCGGGGCCTCCTGAGCTTCCGCCTGCTCCGAGGGGGCCTCGGGGGCCTTCTCGCGCTCCGAGCCGGCCTGCGGGGCCTGGGTCTCCTCCGCGGCCGGCTCAACGGTTTCGGCACCATCCGCCGGCTCCGCGGCCGGCTCCCCGGCACCGGCCTCCGGGGCCTCGCTCCGCCCGGAGGCACCCTCCGCCGCAGCGGGCCCGGTGGTGTCATCGGCGTCCCGCGGCGTACCGGCCTTCTCGGCGCCGTCCTCCGGGCCGACGTCGTCGTTGTCGGGTCGCTCGCTGTTCACCGCATCGCTCCTTCGGCTGTGCTTCCGTCCCATGACCCTGACCCGACCCTGTCAAAGTGGTCGGCTCACGGGTCGTATCCCGCATCCCCTGTACGGGGGACGCCGATGGGACGCAGCGGGGGAGCGCGCGGTTCCCTGAAAGGCGCTGCCTCAGTCGCCGTACTCCGACATCGCGTCCAGCAGCCGCGCCGACGCCGGGGGCACGGTCACGCCGTGGATGAGTGACGGGGAGACGGGGCGGGCGGTGATCCGGTCGGGAACCGCCCAGTGGGGAGCCATCCGCGCGCAGTCCCCGCGCAGCGACGCCAGGTCGCCGTCCAGGTCGGCCGCGGCGGGAGCATGGAGCTCGATGTTCGTCATAGCGGCACCGTAGGCACGGCCGACACCGCGAAGAAAGATCTACTATCGGGTAGTTTTGGCCGCTCCAGCGTCTCCAGCGTCTCCGCGCGCCTCGCAGAGCCCCGCGCCGACCAGATAGCGTGAACCGTCAATCTGTCTCCCCACAGGAGAGTCAACGCCGTGCGCATCGCAGTCACCGGCTCCATCGCCACCGACCACCTCATGACCTTCCCCGGCCGCTTCGCCGACCAGTTCGTCGCGGACCAACTGCACACGGTCTCGCTCTCCTTCCTGGTCGACAACCTCGACGTCCGCCGGGGCGGCGTCGGCGCCAACATCGCCTTCGGCATGGGCCAGCTGGGCACCAAGCCGATCCTGGTCGGAGCCGCGGGCTTCGACTTCGACGAGTACCGCGCCTGGCTGGACCGGCACGGCGTCGACACCGCCTCGGTGCGCATCTCCGAGACGCTGCACACCGCCCGCTTCGTGTGCACCACGGACGCCGACCACAACCAGATCGGCTCCTTCTACACCGGCGCCATGAGCGAGGCCCGCCAGATCGAGCTCAAGACGGTCGCCGACCGGGTCGACGGCCTCGACCTGGTGCTGATCGGCGCCGACGACCCGGAGGCGATGCTCCGCCACACCGAGGAGTGCCGCTCCCGGTCCATCCCCTTCGCCGCCGACTTCTCCCAGCAGATCGCCCGCATGGGGGGCGACGAGATCCGGATACTGCTGGACGGAGCGACGTACCTCTTCTCGAACGAGTACGAGAAGGGCCTCATCGAGTCCAAGACGGGCTGGACCGACGAGGAGATCCTGTCGAAGGTCGGCCACCGCGTCACCACGCTCGGCGCGCAGGGCGTCCGCATCGAGCGCGTCGGCGAGAAGCCGATCGTCGTCGGCTGCCCGGAGGAGGACCGCAAGGCCGACCCCACCGGCGTGGGCGACGCCTTCCGCGCCGGCTTCCTCTCCGGCCTCGCCTGGGGGGTGTCCCTGGAGCGCGCCGCCCAGGTCGGCTGCATGCTCGCCACGCTCGTCATCGAGACGGTCGGCACCCAGGAGTACCAGCTGCGCCGCGCCCACTTCATGGACCGCTTCACCAAGGCGTACGGCCATGAGGCCGCCGCCGAGGTCCAGGCGCACCTGGGCTGAGTCAGGAGAGCCGGCGGACCACGTAGGCCGAACCCCGGTCCGCCGGCTCCTCACCGACGTACTCCTGGCCCCGCATCTCGCACCACGCCGGAATGTCCAGCCGTGCGGCCTCGTCGTCAGAGAGCACCCGGACGACGCCGCCCACCGGCACCTCGCCGATGACCTTCGCCAGCTCGATGACCGGAATCGGGCAGCGCTTGCCCAGGGAGTCGACGACCAGGACGTCGTCCCGCACGACCGCCTCGGCGACCGGCGCTCCCAGCTTCTCCCGTACCGCCGCCACCGCTCCCGGCAGCACGTCGAGGAACCGCTCGACATCCTCCTCCGGCGTCCCGGGCGGCAGCGAGATCCGCACGTTTCCCTCACTCAGCACCCCCATCGCCCTCAGCACATGGCTGGGTGTCAGCGTGCTGCTCGTGCAGGAGGATCCGGACGAGACGGAGAAACCGGCACGATCCAGCTCGTGCAGCAGGGTCTCCCCGTCGACATAGAGACAGGAGAAGGTGACGACACCGGGCAGCCGCCGCTCCGGATCGCCGACCACCTCCACGTCCGGCACCAGTCGCGGCACCCGTGCCCGGATCCGCTCCGTCAGCTCCCGCAGCCGCAGAGCCTCCTGCGCCGCCTCGGCCCGCACCGCCCGCAGTGAGGCCGCAGCCGCCACGATCGCCGGAATGTTCTCGAACCCGGCCGCCCGCCCCGACTCCCGCTCGTCCACGGGCCCTTGAGGGGCATACCGCACGCCCTTGCGCACCACGAGCACGCCGACCCCCGAAGGCCCGCCCCACTTGTGTGCGCTCGCCGTCAGCAGCGACCAGCCACCCTCGACCCGCCCCCACCCGAGCGACTGCGCCGCGTCCACCAGCAACGGCACCCCGGCCGCCCGGCACACCTCGGCGACCTCCGCCACCGGCTGCCCGGTCCCCACCTCGTGGTTGGCCGATTGCAGACACGCCAGCGCGGTGTCGGGACGCAGAGCCTTCTCGTACGACTCCACGGTCACCACCCCCGACCGCAGCACCGGTACCTCGGTCACCGATCCGCCGTCCGCCTCGAACACCCCCGCCGAATGCAGTATCGAAGAGTGTTCGACCGCCGACACGATCAGGTGGCGTCCCACGCGACGGCGCCCCGCCAGCGTCCCGGCGACCCCGGAATGCACCGCGCGCGTGCCGGAGGAGGTGAACACCAGCTCGTCCGGCCGGCACCCCACGGCCTCGGCCGTCGCCTCCCGCGCCGCGTCCAGCAGCATCCGGGCCCGCCGCCCCTCCCGGTACAGGCGCGCGGGATCCGCCCACCCCTCGTCGAGGGACGCCTGCAGCGCCTGACGGGCGACGGGATGCAAAGGAGCTGACGAAGCAGCATCGAAGTAGGCCACACGGCAACGCTAAGACGTCCGGCGAGGGAAGCGCCCCGGAGGGGCGCGGGGAACTGCGCGATCAACCCCAACGCACCTGCACCCGCACAACATCCGGCATTCCCGAGCTATCAGGCGCCCCCTCCCACCCCTTCGGGGTGACCCGCGGCGCGTATGCCCCCCTCCCCGCGACCCCCCGGAGGGCGTCGGCTAGGGTTTGGTCCGCATAAACATCCAAACCCCTGCCCGACGCAGGGCGGCGACCGACCAGCGAGAAGGCCGCAGCTCAACCGCGCGGGCGAGACTCTCGGGAAGGCGCTACGTGAGTCCCAACGGCTCCGACCGCTCGCCGCGGCGCCCGATGCGGCGGAAGCTGCTGCAGGCAATGACCGCCGGCCTGGTCCTGGCGACCGCGACCGGTTGCACATACAAGGACTTCCCACGCCTTGGTATGCCCACCCCCACCACGGAAGAGGCTCCGCGGATCCTCTCCCTGTGGCAGGGCTCCTGGGCTGCCGCGCTCGCCGTCGGCGTGCTGGTGTGGGGCCTGATCCTCTGGAGTGCGTTCTTCCACCGGCGCACCCGCACCAAGGTCGAGGTCCCTCCGCAGACCCGGTACAACATGCCCATCGAGGCGCTGTACACGGTGGTCCCGCTCATCATCGTCTCGGTCCTCTTCTACTTCACGGCCCGCGACGAGTCGAAGCTCCTCAGCCTCAAGAAGCAGCCCGACGTCACGATCAACGTCGTCGGCTTCCAGTGGAGCTGGGGCTTCAACTACGTCGTGCCCGTCGAAGGTTCCACGGGTGACGCGAAGACCGACAAGAACCTGGACGCGATTCCGGACCGGTTCAAGGAGGACTTCCCGGCCGACGCCGGCGGTGTCTACGACGTCGGCACGCCCAAGACGCGGAACCCGCAGACCGGCAACCCCGGCCCGACCCTCTGGCTCCCCAAGGGCAAGACGGTCCGCTTCGTCCTCACCTCGCGTGATGTCATCCACTCCTTCTGGGTGGTGCCGTTCCTCATGAAGCAGGACGTCATCCCGGGCCACACCAACGCCTTCGAGGTGACCCCCAACAAGGAGGGCACCTTCCTGGGCAAGTGCGCCGAGCTGTGCGGCGTCGACCACTCCCGGATGCTGTTCAACGTGAAGGTCGTCTCCCCCGAGCGCTACGAGCAGCACCTCAAGGACCTCGCCAAGAAGGGGCAGACCGGTTACATTCCCGCCGGCATCGCTCAGACGAGCCACGAGAAGAACCGGGAGACGAACAACCTGTGAGCATCCTCAACGAACCTCAGGGTGCCGCGGCAGCAGGCTCTCACTACGAGGACGAGCTGCCGGTCCGGCGCCAGCGCCGTGGCGAAGTCGTCATCAAGTGGCTCACCACCACTGACCACAAGACGATCGGCACGCTGTACCTGGTCACGTCGTTCGCGTTCTTCATGATCGGCGGCGTGATGGCGCTGTTCATGCGCGCCGAGCTGGCCCGTCCGGGCCTGCAGATCATGTCGAACGAGCAGTTCAACCAGGCGTTCACGATGCACGGCACGATCATGCTGCTGATGTTCGCGACGCCACTGTTCGCCGGTTTCACGAACTGGATCATGCCGCTGCAGATCGGCGCGCCCGACGTGGCGTTCCCGCGGCTGAACATGTTCGCCTACTGGCTGTACCTGTTCGGCTCGACGATCGCGGTCGGCGGCTTCCTCACCCCGCAGGGCGCGGCCGACTTCGGCTGGTTCGCCTACACCCCGCTGTCCGACGCGATCCGCTCCCCGGGCATCGGCGCCGACATGTGGATCATGGGTCTGGCCTTCTCCGGCTTCGGCACCATCCTCGGCGCGGTCAACTTCATCACGACCATCATCTGCATGCGCGCCCCCGGCATGACGATGTTCCGCATGCCGATCTTCACCTGGAACGTGCTGCTGACCGCCGTCCTGGTCCTGCTCGCCTTCCCCGTCCTCGCGGCCGCGCTGTTCGCGCTGGAGGCGGATCGGAAGTTCGGCGCACACATCTTCGATCCGGCCAACGGCGGCGCGTTGCTGTGGCAACACCTCTTCTGGTTCTTCGGCCATCCAGAGGTGTACATCATCGCCTTGCCGTTCTTCGGGATCATCTCCGAAGTGATCCCGGTGTTCTCCCGCAAGCCGATGTTCGGCTACATGGGCCTGATCGCGGCGACCATCTCCATCGCGGGCCTGTCCGTGACGGTGTGGGCGCACCACATGTACGTCACCGGCGGTGTGCTGCTGCCGTTCTTCTCCTTCATGACGTTCCTCATCGCCGTGCCCACGGGTGTGAAGTTCTTCAACTGGATCGGAACGATGTGGAAGGGGTCCCTGAGTTTCGAGACCCCGATGCTGTGGGCGACCGGCTTCCTGATCACCTTCACCTTCGGTGGTCTGACCGGTGTCATCCTGGCCTCGCCGCCGATGGACTTCCACGTCTCCGACTCGTACTTCGTGGTGGCGCACTTCCACTACGTCGTCTTCGGCACCGTCGTCTTCGCGATGTTCTCCGGCTTCCACTTCTGGTGGCCGAAGTTCACCGGCAAGATGCTCGACGAGCGCCTCGGCAAGATCACGTTCTGGACGCTGTTCATCGGCTTCCACGGAACCTTCCTGGTCCAGCACTGGCTGGGTGCCGAGGGCATGCCTCGTCGTTACGCGGACTACCTCGCGGCCGACGGCTTCACCGCCCTGAACACGATCTCGACGATCAGCTCCTTCCTGCTCGGCCTGTCGATCCTGCCGTTCCTCTACAACGTGTGGAAGACGGCCAAGTACGGCAAGCCGGTCGGCGTCGACGACCCGTGGGGCTACGGCCGCTCGCTGGAGTGGGCGACCTCGTGCCCGCCCCCGCGGCACAACTTCCTCACCCTGCCGCGGATCCGCAGCGAATCCCCGGCGTTCGACCTGCACCACCCCGAGGTCGCCGCTCTCGACCAGCTCGAGAACGCGCCTCACGGTGACAAGGCTCTGGCCGGCAACGGCGGCAAGGAGGCCGGCAAGTGAAGATCCAGGGCAGGATGTTCATCTGGCTGAGCGTCTTCATCCTCGCCATGGCGATCGTCTATGGCGTGTGGTCGAAGGAGCCGGCCGGCACCACGGCCCTCTTCCTGGCCTTCGGTCTGTCCATCATGATCGGCTTCTACCTGGGCTTCACGGCCCGGCGGGTCGACGCGGGCGCGCAGGACAACAAGGAAGCGGACGTCGCGGACGACGCCGGCGAGGTCGGGTTCTTCAGCCCGCACAGCTGGCAGCCGCTCTCCCTCGCGATCGGCGGCGCCCTCGCGTTCCTGTCGGTCGCGATCGGCTGGTGGCTGATGTACTTCTCGGCGCCGCTGATCATGATCGGTCTGTGGGGCTGGGTCTTCGAGTACTACCGTGGTGAGAACCGCACTCAGTAGCACGAGCTGAGCTCCCAGGAGCCCGGACACTCCGTCAGGAGCGTCCGGGCTCCTGCTTTTGCCGCAATGCGTGTCACTCGTACGAGTCACCCGGCGCGCCGCCCTTGACGGATCTCCCTAGCGTGAAGTCATGAGCCACGTACCCCGCACCCGTACCGTCGTCGGCTGCACGCTGCTGGTGATCGCCCTCGGCGCGGGCGTCACCGCCTGCGGCAGCGACGACAACCCGTTGTCCGCCACGCCGTACGACGCGGCGGACCTGATCTCCTTCAAGGGCCTCACCGGCAACGGCAAGAAGGTCGACCCCGACAAACCCCTGGAAGTCACCGCCGAGGACGACGACGGCCGTATCACCGACGTCACGGCCATAGACGCGGCGGGGCGGTACCTGGCCGGTGAACTCTCCGCCGACGGCGGACGCTGGCACAGCACCACCCCGCTGGCCGCCAACGCCCACTACACGGTCCGGGTGAGCACCGAGGACGAGGACGGGGCGCCCGGCCGCCGCGTCCTCAGCTTCGACACCGGCAAGCCCCACGGCAAGAAGCGCCTGAAGGTGACCTTCGGGCCCAAGGCGGGCACGTACGGCGTCGGCCAGCCCATCACCGCCGAGCTGAGCATGCCCGTCAAGGACAAGGCCCAGCGGGCGGTCATCGAGAGCGCCCTCCGGGTCGACTCGATGCCCGCCGCGTCCGGGGCCTGGCACTGGGTGGACGACAAGGAGCTCCACTACCGCCCCAGGGAGTACTGGCCCTCCCACGCCACCATCCAGGTCCGCAGCAACCTGGACGGCATCAAGATCGGCGACCGGCTGTGGGGCGGCAAGGTCAAGCCGCTGAAGATCAGCACGGGCGACCGCGTCATCGCGGTGACCGACGCCTCCTCGCACTCGATGGCGGTGCACAAGAACGGCGAGGTCATCAAGCAGATCCCGGTCACCACCGGCAAGCCCGGCTTCGAGACCCGCAACGGGGTCAAGGTCGTCCTGGGCAAGGAGTACTTCGTACGCATGCGCGGCACCAGCATCGGCATCGCCGAGGGCTCCGCGGAGTCGTACGACCTCCCGGTCTACTACGCGACCCGCGTCACCTGGAGCGGCGAGTACGTGCACGCCGCCCCCTGGTCCGTCGGCTCCCAGGGCTCTGCCAACGTCAGCCACGGCTGCACCGGCATGAGCACCGACAACGCGGCCTGGTTCTTCAAGACGGTCCGCGAGGGCGACGTCGTCGAGGTCGTCAACTCACAAGGTCACACGATGGAGAGCTTCGGCAACGGCTTCGGCGACTGGAACCTCGGCTGGGACAAGTGGCGCATGGGCAGCGCCCTCGCCGCGGGCACGCCGAACGCCCCCCTTGCGGAGGAGCGGGCGCGACTGCGTCCCCAGTCGGTCTGAGAGAAGCCCTGTCAGGCGCTCAGGGCGCTCTGCCGCCGCAACAGCGAGGCAAGCGCCGCCGCGAACTCCACCGGGTCCACCGGCAGCGTCACAGCCGCCTCCGCACGGCTCCACGTGGCGAGCCACGCGTCCTGCGGCCGGCCGATCAGCAGCAGCACCGGCGGGCAGTTGAAGATCTCGTCCTTGATCTGACGGCACAGACCCATGCCACCCATGGGCGCGGCCTCACCGTCCAGGACGCAGACGTCGATGCCGCCCCTGTCCAGTTCCTTGATCACGGCAGCCGGGGTCGCGCACTCGATGAACTCCACCACCGGGACATCGGGAGCGGGCCTGCGCCCGGTGGCCAACCGCACCTGCTCGCGGGTGTTGGAGTCGTCGCTGTAGACCAGCACCGTGGCAGTCGGCTGCATGCTTCCTCCGGGACGTCAGCGTCGTACGGACAGGACCGATGCGGCGGATGCTACTCCTTTGACACCCTCGTCAACACCTGTGGGGACACCGCTCCCCTGGGCCATACGGGCAGTCCACGCGCTACGAACACTCCGAACGGCACCCCCGGGAGTGAGGGCGGGATAAGCGACCGACATAATGTCGGTCGTGGCGACAGCAACGACAGTAGAAACCGGGCACGCGCACCCGTCGGTCAACCGGCCGAACCTCACCAGCGTCGGAACCATCATCTGGCTGAGTTCCGAGCTGATGTTCTTCGCGGCCCTCTTCGCGATGTACTTCACCCTGCGATCGGTGACGGGTCCTGATCACTGGAAGGAGATGGCGCACAGTCTGAACTTCCCGTTCTCTGCGACCAACACCACGATCCTGGTGCTCTCCTCCCTCACCTGTCAGCTCGGCGTGTTCGCTGCCGAGCGCGGTGATGTGAAGAAGCTCCGGATGTGGTTCATCGTCACCTTCATCATGGGTGCGATCTTCATCGGCGGTCAGGTGTACGAGTACACCGAGCTGGTCAAGAAGGACGGGCTCTCGCTCTCCTCGGACCCGTACGGCTCGGTGTTCTACCTGACCACCGGCTTCCACGGCATGCACGTGACGGGCGGCCTCATCGCCTTCCTGTTCGTCCTCGGCCGCACCTACGCGGCGAAGAGGTTCACGCACGAGCAGGCGACCGCGGCCATTGTCGTGTCCTACTACTGGCACTTCGTCGATGTCGTCTGGATCGGCCTCTTCGCCACGATCTACATGATCAAGTAGTCGGGCCCGCTCCCGCACATTCCAGAAGCATCGACGCAGAAGATCCTGACACCGGAGTAATCCGTGAAAAAGCTCTCCGCACGACGACGCCATCCGTTGGCGGCGGTCGTCGTCCTACTCCTCGCGCTGGCATGCACCGGGGGGCTGTACGTCCTGCTCGCACCCACGAGCGAGGCGAAGGCAGACACAACCGCCCAGTCCCTGGCCATCGACGAGGGCAAGAAGCTCTACGCCGTCGGCTGCGCCAGCTGCCACGGCACCGGTGGTCAGGGCACCACTGACGGTCCGAGCCTCGTGGGCGTGGGCGCCGCGGCCGTCGACTTCCAGGTCGGCACCGGCCGTATGCCGGCCCAGCAGCCGGGCGCGCAGGTCCCGAAGAAGAGGAACATCTACTCGCAGGCCGAGATCGACCAGCTCGCGGCGTTCATCTCCTCGCTGGGTGCCGGTCCGAACGTCCCGACCGAGGCGCAGGTCAACCCCGAGGGCGCCGACATCGCCAAGGGCGGCGAACTGTTCCGCACCAACTGCGCGCAGTGCCACAACTTCACCGGCAAGGGCGGCGCGCTGACGCACGGCAAGTTCGCACCCGACCTCGAGGGCGTCTCCCCGAAGCACATCTACGAGGCCATGCAGACCGGCCCGCAGAACATGCCCTCCTTCCCCGACACCACGCTGTCGGAGCAGAACAAGAAGGACATCATCGCGTACCTCGACGCGGTCAACGGTGACGACACCGAGAGCCCCGGCGGCCTTGAGCTGGGCGGACTCGGTCCCGTCAGCGAGGGCCTGTTCGCCTGGATCTTCGGACTCGGCGGGCTGATCGCGGTCGCCGTCTGGGTCGCCGCTCGGACCGCAAAGGCCAAGAAGTCATGAGTAGCCAAGACATTCCCGAAGAGAACCTGCCCGCTGAGCAGGACCACGCGCACGGCGCGGTAGGCGTCGCGGACGAGAAGAACCCGTTCGCCGACCCCGGACTGCCGCCCCACGAGCACCGCATCCAGGACATCGACGAACGGGCCGCCAAGCGGTCCGAGCGCACGGTCGCCATGATGTTCGTGCTGTCGATGCTGGCCACCGTCGGCTTCATCGTCTCGTACGTGACGATCCCGCACGACAAGACGATCTACGTCTTCACGATCGGGCACATCAACGCGCTGAACTTCGCGCTGGGCCTGACCCTGGGCGCGGCGCTCTTCCTGATCGGCGCGGGCGCGGTCCACTGGGCCCGCACGCTGATGTCCGACGAGGAGATCGCCGACGAGCGCCACCCGATCGAGGCGGCGCCCGAAGTCAAGGCCAAGGTCATGGCCGACTTCAAGCAGGGCGCCAAGGAGTCCGCGCTCGGCCGTCGCAAGCTGATCCGCAACACGATGTTCGGCGCGCTGGCCCTGTTCCCGCTCTCCGGCGTGATGCTGCTGCGCGACCTCGGTCCGCTGCCCGGCACCAAGCTGCGCCACACCCTGTGGTCCAAGGGCAAGCTGCTCGTCAACATGAACACCAACGAGCCGCTGCGTCCCTCGGACGTCGCGGTGGGTTCGCTGACGTTCGCCAAGCCCGAGGGCCTGGAGGAGCACGACCACGAGTTCCAGACCGAGATCGCCAAGGCCGCCCTGATGATCGTCCGGATCCAGCCGGACAACATCAAGGACAAGCGCGAGCTCGAGTGGTCGCACGAGGGCATCGTGGCGTACTCGAAGATCTGCACCCACGTCGGTTGCCCGATCTCCCTGTACGAGCAGCAGACGCACCACGTGCTGTGCCCCTGCCACCAGTCCACCTTCGACCTCTCCGACGGTGCCCGGGTGATCTTCGGCCCCGCCGGTCACGCCCTGCCGCAGTTGCGGATCGGCGTGAACGACGAGGGCTACCTCGAGGCGCTCGGCGACTTCGATGAGCCCGTCGGTCCTGCTTTCTGGGAGCGCGGATGAGCACTGAGACCACCACCAAGGACTCGCGCTCGCGCGAGAAGGCACCCGCCGGCGAGCGGGTAGCCGACTGGGCCGACGGCCGCCTGGGGATCTACTCCCTGGCCAAGGCCAACATGCGCAAGATCTTCCCCGACCACTGGTCGTTCATGCTGGGTGAGATCTGCCTCTACAGCTTCATCATCATCATCCTCACGGGTGTGTACCTGACGCTGTTCTTCCACCCGTCGATGAACGAGGTGGAGTACCACGGCAGCTACGTCCCGCTGCAGGGCCAGCTGATGTCCGAGGCGTTCAACTCGACCATGCACATCTCCTTCGAGGTGCGCGGTGGCCTGCTGATCCGGCAGATCCACCACTGGGCGGCGCTGATCTTCCTCGCCGGCATGTTCGTGCACATGATGCGCGTGTTCTTCACGGGTGCGTTCCGCAAGCCGCGTGAGGTCAACTGGCTGTTCGGCTTCCTGCTGTTCGTCCTGGGCATGTTCACCGGGTTCACCGGCTACTCGCTCCCGGACGACCTGCTCTCCGGCACCGGTGTCCGCTTCATGGAGGGCGCGGTCCTGTCCGTGCCGATCGTCGGCACGTACCTGTCGTTCTTCCTCTTCGGCGGGGAGTTCCCGGGCGGCGACTTCGTGGCCCGCTTCTACTCGGTCCACGTGCTGCTGCTGCCGGGCATCATGCTCGGCCTGGTCGTCGCCCACCTGATCCTGGTCTTCTACCACAAGCACACGCAGTTCGCGGGCCCCGGCAAGACGAACAAGAACGTCGTCGGCATGCCGCTGCTCCCGGTCTACATGGCCAAGGCCGGAGGCTTCTTCTTCCTGGTCTTCGGTGTCATCGCGGCCATCTCGGCGATCGCCTCGATCAACCCGATCTGGACCATGGGCCCCTACCGCCCGGACCAGGTGTCCACCGGCGCCCAGCCCGACTGGTACATGGGCTTCTCCGAGGGCCTGATCCGTGTCATGCCGGGCTGGGAGATCAACTTCTGGGGCCACACGCTCGTCCTGGGCGTGTTCATCCCGCTGATGATCTTCCCGCTGGTCCTGGTCGCGATCGCGGTCTACCCGTTCATCGAGTCCTGGGTCACCGGCGACAAGCGCGAGCACCACATCCTGGACCGCCCGCGCAACGTGCCGACGCGCACGGCCTTCGGCGTCGCGTGGATCACCTGGTACATGGTGCTGCTGATCGGTGGTGGAAACGACCTGTTCGCCACCCACTTCCACCTGTCGATCAACGCGATCACCTGGTTCGTCCGCATCGCGTTCTTCGTCGCGCCGGTCATCGCGTTCGTCGTCACCAAGCGGATCTGCCTCGGCCTCCAGCGCCGCGACAAGGACAAGGTGCTGCACGGCCGCGAGTCGGGCATCATCAAGCGCCTGCCGCACGGTGAGTTCATCGAGGTGCACGAGCCGCTCAGCCAGGAGCAGCTGCACACGCTCACGGCGCACGAGCAGTACGTGCCGGCGCAGATCGGCCCGACGGTCGACGAGAACGGCGTCGAGCGCAAGGTGAAGGGCTCCGAGAGGCTGCGCGCCAAGCTCAGCGAGGCGTACTACGGCGAAGAGGCCCAGATCCCCAAGCCGACCGTCGAGGAGTACAAGGAGATCACGAGCGGCCACGGCCACCACTGATCGCTGCGCTCGCCACGCGCGGGAAGGGCCCCGTCCGCAGACCGGACGGGGCCCTTTGCCGTGCCCCTCGGCTGGATAGGGTGGGACACCTCGAGACTCGCGTCCCGCCGTGCGGGACTGATCCAGGAGCGGCTTATGAGCGCTGTGACCCCCGCTGGAGGCGACACCGCGGCGGACCGTTCCTGGCCCGAGGTACTGGGCGCACTGCTCGGCGGGCAGGACCTGAGCGCCACGGACACGGCGTGGGCGATGGACCGCTTCATGAGCGGCGAGGCCACGGACGCGCAGATCGCGGGCTTCATGGTGGCGCTGCGGGCCAAGGGCGAGACGGTCGAGGAGATCAACGGCCTCGTCGAGGCGATGTACTCGCACGCGCAGCCGCTGCACATCCCGGGTCCGGCCGTCGACATCGTCGGTACCGGCGGAGACCGGGCCAAGACGGTCAACATCTCGACGATGTCCGCCATCGTGATCGCGGGCACCGGGGCGAAGGTCGTCAAGCACGGCAACCGGGCGTCGTCCTCGGCGAGCGGCTCGTCCGACGTGCTGGAGAAGCTCGGCATCAACCTGGACCTGTCGCCCGAGGGCGTGGCGCGCGTGGTGGAGGAGGCCGGGATCACCTTCTGCTTCGCGGCCAAGTTCCACCCCTCGATGCGGTTCGTCGGCGCGGTCCGGCGGGACCTGGGCATCCCGACCTCGTTCAACCTGCTCGGTCCGCTGACCAACCCCGCCAAGGTCACCGCCTCGGCGATCGGCTGCTTCGACACCCGGATGGCGGGGCTCATCGCCGGCGTACTGGCCGAGCGCGGCTCCTCCGCGCTGGTGTTCCGCGGTGACGACGGCCTCGACGAGCTGACGACCACGGCCACCTCCCGGGTGTGGATCGTCGCTGACGGCAAGGTCACCGAGGAGGCCTTCGACCCGCGGGACGTCGGCCTCGAACTGGTGCCGGTGGAGGCGCTGCGCGGCGCGGACTCCTCGTACAACGCGGAGGTCGCACGACGGCTGCTGGACGGCGAGGCGGGCCCGGTGCGGGACGCCGTGCTCCTGAACTCGGCCGCGGCGCTGGTGGCCCTGGAGCCCACCGGAGCGCCGCTGGCCGTGCAGCTGCGCGCCGGGATGGACAAGGCGGCGGCGGCGATCGACTCCGGCGCGGCCAAGCGGACGCTGGAGCGCTGGGTGGCGGCCAGCAACGCGTAGCGCCCCTGGGGCGATGATGTGGTGATGTCCCGCGATCCGGACTCGGGTTGCGGGACCACGATCGCTTCGCGTACGTTTCTGAACCAGGTCATGAGTGACAGTCATGAGGCCCCGGCCGACTGTCCGGCAACCCTCCGTCCGTGGCGGGGTGCCCCGGGTGAAGACCAGGTCGTAGGCAGCAAGGCCTGCGGCAAGCGCGGACCCCTCGTCGCTCTGCAACGAGCGCAGTACCAGGGGTCCTGGTCGTCGAGGGAGCTTTCCGTGAGCAAGCGAATGCGATAGGGCCGCAGAGCCCCACCTCCGCATCCCCCCTTTTCCCTTCACCCGCGCTCGAGCACCGTCCGCTCGCGTGGTGATGTCGCCTGCCTCTCACGGGAGTTCGCCATGTCTGTCCCCACCGCTGCCGCCGCCCGGTCCGTCTGCGCCCCGCTGCCCGTTCTCGGCCGGGACGTCACCGTCCCGCTCGTCACCGGCGGCGAGGTCACCTACGCCGCGCTCGACTACGCGGCCAGCGCGCCGGCCCTGCAGCGGGTCTGGGACGACGTGGCGGCGTACGCGCCCTACTACGGCAGCGTCCACCGCGGCGCCGGCTACCTCTCCCAGCTGTCCACCGACCTCTTCGAGAGCGCCCGCGAGACGGTCGCCGAGTTCCTCGACTGCCGGGCCGAGGACCAGGTGGTCTTCACCCGGTCCACCACAGACTCCCTGAACCTCCTGGCCGCCGCGCTCCCGGCCGACTGCCAGGTCTTCGTCTTCGAGACCGAGCACCACGCCTCGCTGCTGCCCTGGCAGAACGCCCGCGTCAGCTACCTCGACGCCCCGCGCACCCCGCTTCAGGCGGTGGCGACCCTGGAGCGCGCCCTCGCCGACCGTGACCCGGGCCCGGCGCTGGTCTGCGTGACCGGCGCCTCCAACGTCACCGGCGAGCTGTGGCCGGTACGGGAGCTGGCCGCCGCCGCGCACGCGCACGGTGCCCGGATCGTCCTGGACGCCGCCCAGTTGGCCCCGCACCACCCGGTGTCGCTGCGGGACCTCGACGTCGACTGGGTCGCCTTCTCCGGGCACAAGCTGTACGCGCCCTTCGGCACCGGCGTGCTGGCCGGCCGGGCCGACTGGCTGCGCGCGGCGGAGCCGTACCTCGCGGGCGGCGGCGCCAGCCGCAAGGTCACGCGTCGCAGGGACGGGGGAGTGGACGTGGAGTGGCACGAGAGCGCCGCCCGGCACGAGGCCGGTTCCCCGAACGTCATCGGCGCCTACTCCGTGGCCTCCGCCTGCAAGGCCCTCACGGAGGCCGGCTTCGACACGCTGGTCGCCCGCGAGCAGTACCTGATCGGCACGGTCCGCGCGGGCCTCGCCGAGGTGCCCGAGGTCAGGGTCCTCTCCCTGTTCGGCGACGACGCCCCGCGGGTCGGCGTGATCTCCTTCGTCGTCGAGGGCTGGAACAGCTCCCACTTCGCCGCCGCGCTCTCCGCCGAGTACGGCATCGGCGTCCGCGACGGCCTGTTCTGCGCCCACCCGCTGGTCCGCACCCTGCTCGGCAGCGACCCGCAGACGCAGGGCGAGTGCGGCGCCCCCGAGGCCGCGCCCGGCGAGAAGTCCCTCAACGCCATCCGGGTGAGCTTCGGCGCGGGCACCCCCGACGAGCACGTGGAGCGGTTCGTGAACGCGGTGAAGGAACTCGTCCGGGACGGCGCGAAGTGGAACTACCGCACCGAGGACGGGCGCTGCGTCCCGGCGGTCTGAGGGACTGACGTCCGGCAGCACGTATACGCTCCCTCTCGGCAGCCGTACGACGTAGGGGGAGCACGGGGTGCAGGAGCTGCGCGAGACGGATCCTCGGGTCATCGGCCCCTACGAGGTTCTGGGCAGGCTCGGGTCCGGCGGCATGGGCGAGGTGTATCTCGCCGAGGCGCGGCGCGGGCCGCGGCTGGCCGTGAAGGTGGTGCGGGCCGAGCAGGCGGAGGACCGCACCTTCCGGGCACGGTTCCGGCACGAGGTGCGGGCCGCGCAGACCGTCGGCGGGGCGGGGACGTACACCGCGCGGGTCGTGGACGCGGACACCGAGGCCCCACGGCCGTGGATGGCCACCGAGTTCGTCGACGGGCCGAACCTGCGGGACGCGGTGCTCGACGGCGGCCCCCTGACGGGCGACGCGGTACGGCTGCTGGCGGCCGCGCTCGCCGAGGCGCTCGCCGCGATCCACGCCAAGGCGCTGGTGCACCGGGACCTCAAGCCGTCCAACATCCTGCTGGCTCAGGACGGTCCCCGGGTGATCGACTTCGGGATCGTCCGGGCCCTGGAAGGGACGGCGCTGACCCGGACCGGGGTGGTCGTCGGTTCGGTCGGCTACGTCTCGCCCGAGCAGATCCGCAACGGTGCCCAGGTGGGGCCGGCCAGTGACGTGTTCTCGCTGGGCGCGGTGCTCGCCTACGCGTCCGGCGGTGAGGAGCCGTTCGGCGAGGGGCAGGATTCGGTCGTCCTGCTGCGGATCCTGACCGGGGACGTCGACCTGTCGGCCGTACCGAAGGACCATCTGCCGCTGGTGGAGGCGTGTCTGCGGGACGATCCGGGCGCCCGGCCGACGCCCGCGGACGTGGTCGCGGCGACCGGGCACACCGCGCGTTCGCTGCGCGAGGGCCTGCGGCCGGGGTGGTACGCGGCCGGTGCCCCCGCAGGGGCCGAGTCCGTCGGGGGCGGTGAGCGCTGGATCCCGGAGCACGGGTCGGGGGAGCGGGAGAGCCGGGTCGAGTACGTGGCGCCCGTGACGGTCAGGGACTTACCGGCGGTCGCCAAGGCACCGCCGCGGCCGCCCTCGCGGCGACGGCTGCTGGGGGCGCTGACCGGTGGCGCGGGGGTGGTGGCGGCCGGGGGCCTCGGCGGATGGCTGCTGCTGCGGGACTCGTCGGACGGCAGGCAAGGGGCCGCGGGCGGATCCTCCGCGACGGGAACGCCTCTCGTGGGCTGGCAGTACAAGGTCGCGGGACTGGGCGGAAGACACGGGCCCTGTGCCTCGCTGTCGCCCGACGGCAGGCGGGTGTACGTCGGCGGCTCGGACGGCTCCCTGCACGCGGTGGACCTGAACGGCCTGAGTGTCTGGCACACCGCACTGGGCGGCGAGGTCATGTCCCCGCTGGCCACTGCCCACGGCGTGTACTGCCTGCTCTTCGACGGGCAGGAGGGCGCGTCCAAGCTGTGCGCGCTCGGCCGGGACGGCACCGTGCGCTGGACCCGGCCGGTCGCCTCGAACGGCCAGGTCCCGGTGGCCGCGGGCGGACTGGTTCTGGTTTCCTACGCCTCTTCGTCGGACGAGGGCGGGGTGCGGGCGTACGCGCCCGACGGCAGCGTGCGCTGGAGCACACCGACAGGGGCGGCGCCCACCGGCGAACCCATGGTGGCGGACTCAGTGGTGTACGTCGGCACCTTCGGGGACGAGATGCAGGCCCTGGACGCGAAGACCGGGAAGCGGCTGTGGGCGACGAGGGTGGGAGCGGACACCGGGCGACCCACGCTGGTCGGAGACACGCTGCTGGTCGGGTCGGGAGGTGAGCAGTCGCTGCACGGTGTCAGCAGGTCCGGAAAGACCTTGTGGCACAAGGCCGACGAGATGCTGTACGGCAGCCGCTACCTCAGCTGTGTCGCCTTCGGCGGTCTCGGCGTCACCGCGACCGACTACGAACTCGTCGCGCTGAACCCGGCCGACGGGTCCCGGGCGTGGACCTTCCGGTTCACCGACGAGGGGATCCAGTACAGCGATCCGGCCGTCGCGGGGGACACGCTCTACGCGCGCCAGGGCGCGACGCTCTACGGCTTCGACCGCCAGGGCAGGCGGACCTGGCGGAAGCGGGTGGAGGGGGGAGCGTCCGTCGGCACCCAGAGCCCGGTCGTCCGCGACGGACGCGTCTACGCCGCGACCGCCGACGGAATCACCGTCCTCGCGCTCAAGAAGCCCTAGCTGTCCAGGCCGATCGCGAACGCCGCCTCCAGGTCGTGCTGGGAGTACGTCCGGAACGCCACGTGGGTGTCCGTTCCCTCCACGCCGGGGATCTTGCTGATCCGGCCGGGGATGACCTCCGCCAGGTCCTCGTGCCGCTTCACTCGGACCATGGCGATCAGGTCGTACGTCCCGGTCACGGAGAAGACCTCGCTGACGTTCTCCAGCGCCGCGATCGACTCGGCGATCTCGGGGATCCGGTCCACGCTGGTCTTGATCAGGACGATCGCGGTGATCACGGCTGGTTCTCTCCCTCGGGGGCCGGAGCTGGGGCGGGCTTCACTCTAGTCCCACGCCCGAAGCGCACCCACGCGAAGGCGAGGCCCAGGCCGAAGCCCACCAGATGGGCCAGGTAGGCCACACCGGGGCCCTGGCCGGCCCGGCCCGCGGCCAGCCACTGGAGGGCCGCCCAGAAGGGGAGGACGACCCAGGCGGGGAAGCGCAGGGGGAGGAAGAAGAGGAACGGCAGGAGACTGGTGACGCGGGCTCGGGGGAACAGGTACAGGAACGCGCCGAGGACCGCCGAGATCGCCCCGGACGCACCGACCAGGGACTGCTCGGAGTCCGCGTTCGCGGCCGCGTAGCCCAGCAGGGCCAGGTAGCCGCAGCCCAGGTAGAAGAGGGTGAACTGGACGCGGCCCATCCGTTCCTCGGTCAGCACGCCGAAGACGTAGAGGAAGAGCATGTTGCCCAGCAGGTGGACCCAGCTGCCGTGCACGAAGAGGGCGGTCGCGGGGGTGAGCGCGGCCCGCCCCGACCCCTCGAACAGTTCGGCGGGGATGACACCCCAGCGGTGGAAGTAGGTGCGCTGCGCGGCGAGCAGCGCGTCGCCCGAGCCGTACGTCGGATTGAACCCCGATGCCGGGCCGACCAGGAAGAGAAGACCGCACCCGGCGATCAGCCCGTACGTCACCGGTGCCGACGGCCACCGGACCGCCCCGACCGCTCTGCCGACCGTCCCGCTCCTGTTGCTGATCATGGACACAGAGCATGACGTAAGGGGACCGAACGACACAGACCGCCTCGCCGCCGTGGACGGCGGAGCGGTGAGTACCCGCCAGGCCGTAGGGTAACGAGCCACACGCACCGGGGTGCCCGGCGCGTCACGGACACTAGAAGGAACAAGAAGGAAGGCGAACAGCCACGATGACGGTTCCCCTGCCGACTGCCTCGACGCGGTGGCGCTGCACCCTCTGCGGCAACCTCACCCGCTTCGACGTGACCCGCTCGTCGAAGGTGGTCGAGTACGTCCACCTCGACCTGGCCGGTGAGCCGAAGGTCGAGGAGCGCGACGTGGTCAGTGAGACCATCGAGTCGGTGCGCTGCCGCTGGTGCAACGCCGTGGATCAGGTGGAACTCGTGGACAGGCCGGGCGCCGGCTCCTGAGGGAGCGGGCCCCGCACAGGCGATGGGGTGAGGATGGTGGAGACCGCAGGCGGGGGGCCGGGCGACGGCGCCGCTGAGGTGCTCGACCGTCCGCTGCCCGACGGCGTGCGCCGCAGGGTCGTACAGATCGTCTCGGACGGGTTCGGCGGGCTGACCGTCGGTGAACTGCCCGCTCAGCTACGACAGTACGCCCGGTTCGCGCCCAACAGGCGGGCCAAGTTCGCCGGCAACGCCATGGCGGCCGCCCTGGAGACCGATCCACTGTTCCGGCAGCGCATCGGGGAGAAGTTCAGAGAGGCGCAGCCGGAGCTCTCCGGCGCCCTCGACTCCGGCTCGCCGCCCCCGGCCGCGGACCCGCTCGACGTGGCGGCCGCGGCCTACGTACTGCGGCCCACCGACTGGGTGAAGCTCGTGACCGCGGCCGGCGAGGAGGCCCAGCGGGCCGATGCCGAGCGCGCCGACGAGGAGAGCCGGGCCGAACTGGAGCGGCTGCGCGAGGAGCTCGACCGGGCCCGTGAGCACACCCGCACCGAGACCGAGCGGCTGCGCACCGAGCTGGACTCGGCCAAGAAGGAAGCGGATTCTCTGCACCGCAAGTTGCGCGCCGCCCTCAGCGACGTCAAGCGCGGCGAGGCGGCCCTGCGCAAATTGAACGCCGAGATGGAGACCGTACGCACGGAGGGGCACGCCCAGCTGTCCGCCGCCGAGAGCGAGTCCCGGCGGCTCAAGGCACGGCTCGGCGAGGCGGAGGCGGCCCTGGAGGCCACCCGCAAGGCGGCCCGCGAGGGCCGCAGTGTCGAGGACATGCGGGTACGGCTGCTGCTCGACACCCTGCTCGACGCGACCCAGGGACTGCGCCGGGAACTCGCCTTGCCGCCGGTCTCCGTGCGGCCGGCCGAGACCGTGGACGCGGTCGAACCGGGACGTATGACTCCCAAGGACATCGCGGCGCGGGCGTTGTCCGAGAACGACCCCGCGATCCTCGACCAGCTCCTCGCTCTGCCGCAGGCCCATCTGGTGGTCGACGGCTACAACGTCACCAAGACCGGCTATCCCCAAATGCCCCTGGAGAAGCAGCGGTTGAGGCTCCTCGGCCAGCTCTCGCAGCTCGCCGCGCAGACCGGCGCGGAGGTGACGTGTGTCTTCGACGGGGCCGAACTGGCCGCGCCGGTGCTGCTGGCGCCGCCGCGCGGGGTCCGGGTGCTCTTCTCCAAGGCGGGCGTCACCGCCGACGAGTTGATCCGCCAGCTGGTGCGCGCCGAGCCGCCGGGCCGTCCGCTCATCGTCGCCTCGACCGACCGCGAGGTCGCCGACGGGGTGGCCCGGGCGGGGGCGCGCCCGATCGCTTCCGCGATGCTTCTCAAGCGATTGTCCTGAAGGTCAACCTCCGGGCCCTATGCCCGAATTGACGGAACTGTCACGCGACGTAGCGTCGAGCAGACATCACTGCATGTGAGTAGAGTGTAAAGAATGCAGGGTGAGACGAGATTTTCCTCGTGAGGATTTGAACTGATCACAAGAAGGTCACTAGGGTCTGGCCTCGAACCTCCGAGCGGGTGATCACTCAAAAGAAGGAGTTCACCTCCGTGGCGTCCCACCGTCGACCCAAGCAGCCGAGCCGTGCACGCGTGACCGTGCTGACCACCGCAGCCGCCGCTGCCGTCGCCCTGAGCTCGCAGGCCGCGAATGCCGCGCCGAGCGAGAAGCCCAGCAAGGACGAGGTCAAGGCCAAGGTCGACAAGCTCTACGAAGAGGCCGAGCAGGCCACCGAGAAGCTCAACGGGGCCACGGAGAAGCAGGAGAAGCTCCAGAAGGAGATCTCCACGATCCAGGACAACGTCGCCCGCGGCCAGGAAGAGCTCAACGGGCTGCGCGACTCCATAGGCCTGGCGGCCGCAGCCCAGTACCGCACGGGCTCGATCGACTCCTCGGTCCAGCTGTTCCTCTCCTCGGACCCGGACGACTACCTGGACAAGGCGTCGACCATGGACCAGCTGAGCGGTCAGCAGGTCGAGGCGCTGAAGAAGATCCAGGAGAAGCAGCGCGAGCTCGCCCAGGACCGCTCCGAGGCCTCCGAGAAGCTCCAGGACCTCGCGAGCACCCGCACCGAACTGGGCAAGAAGAAGAAGGAAGTCCAGAGCAAGCTCGCCTCGGCGCAGAAGCTCCTCAACACGCTGACGGCCGCCGAGAAGGCCGCCCTCGCCGCCGAGGACGCCCGCGCCAGCCGCGACGCCGGCGAGCGCGTGGACCTCGGTGACGCCCCCGCCGGCTCCGGCCGGGCGATGGCCGCCTTCCAGGCCGCCCAGACCCAGATCGGCAAGCCGTACGTCTACGGCGCCACCGGCACCGCCTCCTACGACTGCTCGGGCCTGACCTCCTGGGCCTACGCCCAGGCCGGCGTCGGCATCCCGCGCACCTCGCAGGCCCAGGCCAGCGCCGGTACGCGCATCTTCTCGCAGAGCCAGCTCAAGGTCGGCGACCTCGTCATCTTCTACGGCGACCTCCACCACGTCGGTCTCTACGCGGGCAACGGCCAGGTGCTGCACGCCCCGCGCACCGGCACGGTCGTCCGCTACGAGTCGATCAACAACATGCCGTTCCAGTTCGGCGTCCGGATCTGAGGACCGGCAGACGGATCTGATCGTCTTCGGGACGGATCCGGCCACCACCAAGATCGGGACACCGCACCGCCCGTTCGGGCGAATCACGGCAACATGAACTGACCTCGCGCCCCGCCCATGACCTGCGTCTTGGGCGGGGCGTCACTTTGTGTGCCCACGAAGGTCGTTGGTGGGACCCCCTGCCCGGGGCTACTGTCTGCCGCGTTTCCCTGTCCGCCAGCGGAAGGAGTGCGGCTTCCCGTGGGGTCCCATCGCCGCCATGCACCGTCCGGGTTCGACCGGGGCGCCAGTGCAGCGCTCTGTGTCATGTCAGCCGTCGCCGCGGCCATCGGCGTCCTGCCGGCCACGTCGGCCGTCGCCGCGCCGCACGACGACACCCGTGCGGAGGTGGACCGCCTCTACGAGGAGGCGGAGCAGGCGACCGAGGCCTACAACAAGGCCGACGAGCGCGCCGACGACCTCCGTGAGGAGGTCGGCACCGCACAGGACGGCATCGCCCGGCAGCAGGAGCGCATCAACCGCATGCGGGAGGCGCTGGGTTCACTCGCCGGCGCCCAGTACCGCTCCGGCGGCCTCGACCCCTCCCTCGCGCTGCTGTTCTCCGACGACCCGGACGACTACCTCGACAAGGCCTCCGCCCTCGACCGGATCACCACGCACCATGCGGGCGAGCTCAAGAACCTCCAGGAGGCCATGCGCGTGCTCACCCAGGACCGCTCCGAGGCGGCGAGCAAGCTCGGCGAACTGGAGCAGAGCCGCAAGGCCGTCGCCTCCCACAAGCGGACCATCGAGAAGAAGCTCGCGAAGGCGCGCGCTCTCGTCAACGCCCTGCCGTCCGGCGAGCGCGACGCCTACGACCGGTCCTCCCGCTCCTCCCGCTCCGACATGCCCGACCTCGGCGGTGTCGTCCCGCCGTCCGCCCGTGCGGCCGCCGCGATCGACGCCGCCCGCTCCGCGCTCGGCAAGCCGTACGTGTGGGGCGCCAACGGCCCCTCGGGCTTCGACTGTTCGGGCCTGATGCAGTGGTCGTACGCGCAGGCCGGTGTCTCCCTGCCGCGCACCTCGCAGGGCCAGCGCTACGCGGGCCGTCAGGTCCCGCTCTCCCAGGCCCAGCCCGGCGACCTGGTCACCTACCGGTCGGACGCCAGCCATGTGGCGATGTACATGGGCAACGGCCAGGTGATCCACGCGCCTTATCCCGGGGCGCCCGTGCGCTACGACCCGGTGGGCATGATCCCGGGTGCGACCGTCACCAGGGTCTGACCAAGGGCCCGCGGGTCACCGTACGATCGGGAACGTGGCTGGTCGAGGGCGGGCGTCGGGACGCGGAGTCGTCACGCTGTGTCTGTTGTTGCTCGTCGGCCTCGTGGGCTGCGGGGGGAAACCCGCCACCGATCGTGCGCAGGCCGACGTGCAGCGGGTCCTGGACCGGCGGGCGAGGGCGGTTCTGGACCGCGACCGGGCGGCGTTCGTGCGGACGGGCGCGCAGAGCTGGTTCACGAACCTCACCGCGGTGCCGCTCGCCGACTGGTCCTACCGCGTCACCGCCGTGCACCGCAGGGGCGGTTCCGCCACCGCGGACGCCGAGCTGCGGTACCGCGTCCAGGGCTACGACCGGGCCCCCGTCACCGTCGGCCGCACCCTCACCCTGAGCCTGGACGCGGGCGGACAGTGGTACGTGGACGCCGAGCAGCCCGCGAAGAAGTCCGCCCAGCAACTGTGGGACCAGGGCGAGGTCCTGGCCGTACGGGGTGAGCACAGCCTGGTCCTCGGGGTCGGGCAGTCCGGCGAGCAACTGCACTCCTACGCCGACCTGGCGGACCGCGCGGTGCCGGCCGTGTCGGACGCGTGGGGCACCGGCTGGTCCCGGCAGGTCGTCGTGCTCGTGCCGAAGTCGCTTCAGGGCATGGCGGGGCTGCTGGGCTCACCCGCCTCCTCCTACCGCGGGATCGCGGCGGTCACCACCGGCGAGACGGGCGCTCCGGCGCAGGCGCCCGCGGACCGGATCATCGTCAACCCCGACGCGTACGGCGTCCTAGGCGTCGTCGGCAAGCAGGTCGTGCTCACCCACGAGACGACCCATGTCGCCACCCGCTCCGACACCACTCCCGCGACGCCCCTGTGGCTGTCCGAGGGGTACGCCGACTGGGTCGGTTACCGCGGCAGCGGGCGGACGCCGGTCCAGGCCGCGCCCGAGCTGTGGGACGCCGTGACCGAGGGCAGGCCGCCGGCCGCGCTGCCGACCGACCGGGACTTCGGCTTCAGCGGCGACGCGGCCGGGCTCGCACGGGCCTACGAGGGCGGCTGGATGGCCTGCCGGATGATCGCCGAGCGCTGGGGCGAGGCGCGGCTGAAGGAGTTCTACAAGGCCGTGGGCGGGCACGAGAAGCGGGCGGGGGCGGTCGAGGACGCGATGAAGGAAGTCCTCGACACGACACCGGGGGAGTTCACCGGGCAGTGGCGGCAGTATCTGCGGGATCAGCTGGGCTGATCGAGCTGTGCGAGGCTCCTTGAGCCAGGCAGCTCGCGGGCGTCTCCGGGAGCTCCGGACGGCGACGCAGCGCCGCGGCCTGCTCCGCCGGTCGGGCAGGTGCCGTGGGAACGCCAGGAGCGTGTGGAAGCGCACCTGGGCCGTGATCTCCGCCTGCCCGGGGTGCCGCCCCTGCGTGGGGTGCCGCGGCCGCTCCAGCAGATCGTCGCGTCCGGTGCCGGCCGGGGACGGCATCCGGCGGGGGGCCGCGCTGATGCCCGGCTTGGTGTCGGTCGAGTGTGCTCACCGTGACCAGGCGGGTGATCGCCGGGTGGAGGGCGCCGTCGCCGACCGGGCGGACAGGGCCGCTGAGGGCGGCGCAGCGGTGCTGTCGCTGAGGGGCCGGGGTCACGAGGAGGCGGACGTCTCCTTGGGACGGGCGGTGTGATCGTCGAGGGCCTCGGCCGGGACGGGCTTCGGCACCGTCGAGCGCCACAGCCGGCGGGCGGCGATGACGGCGGCGAGCACCAGCAGGCCGTTGCGGACGACCAGCAGGGTGATACCGAGCGGGGTGCTCGTGACCACGTCCGCGAAGCGGAACGGGAACTCCAGGACCGTCATGAAGCACGCCACCAGCACCAGGCTCGCCGGCACGCCCATCCGGCCGGCGCGGAAGCACAGGCAGACGGCCGCGACGCCGACCAGCCACACCATGTACTGCGGGCTGATGACCCGGCTGGTCACGGTGAACATCAGCACCCCCACGAACGCCGCGTCGGCCGCCGTGTGCGCCTCGAACCGGGTCGCCACCAGCCGCCACAGCAGCAGCCAGCCGAAGGTCATGCCGGTCAGGGCCAGCGCGGCCGTGCTCACCACGTTCACCCACGGGCCGAGGAACTCGACCGAGCCGTAGTTGAGCAGCACCTGGCCGTCCCAGCCGTAGTGCCGGGCCACGTGGAAGACCAGGGCGCCCAGGGACTCGACCTCGGTGCCCCGGTCGCGCTGGAAGGTCAGGAAGGCGAAGGCGCCGGGCATTGTGACGGCGAACAGCGCGGCGAGCAGGGCGACGGCCGCCACCGCCGACGTCCAGGCGCTGCGCCCCCGGACGCCCAGGAGCAGCAGCGCAGGCCACACCTTCAACATCGCCGCGAAGCCCGCGAGGGCGCCCATCAGCCGGGGGTGCCGGGCGCCCGCGAGCAGGGCGGCGACCGCGACCGCGGTGACCATCACGTCGTAGCGGGCGTAGACGGTGGGGCCGAGCAGCGGTACGCCGATCACCCACACCCAGGCACCACGCAGCCACCTGCCCGGACGCACGCCCGCGTACAGCAGCAGTGACAGGGCGACCAGGTCGGCGAGGAAGGCGAGGACGAAGAAGGCGGACGCGTAGTCGAGGAAGGGGAGCAGGCCGGGGGAGAGGATCGCGAGGGCCGCGGCGGGCGGGTACTGCCACGTGACGTCGTCCAGCGGAAACGTTCCGGTGCGCAGCACCTCGAACCAGCCCTGGTAGATGACGGAGACGTCACTGGTGACGTCCGGGCCCGGGAAGACGTACACCTTGAAGACGAAGAGCAGCAGCAACAGCCTGGTCAGACCCCAGGTCGCCAGCAGCCACGGCAGAGACCGCCTTGTGCCCGTCGTCTCCACGTGATCCCCTGCTCGTTCGATTTCCCGCCGTGAGGGGAACATGATGTCGTCCCCTCCTGTGAGCGTGCCACAAGGTGGCCGCGGACGGCTGTGAGCAGCCGGTTCGGTAGGGTCTGCGGCGATGCACAAGACCCTGATCGTCACGAACGACTTCCCGCCGCGGCCGGGCGGCATCCAGGCGTTCCTGCACAACATGGCCCTCCGGCTCGACCCCGAGCGGCTCGTCGTCCACGCCTCCACCTGGAAGCGCGGCAGGGAGGGCGCCGAGGCGAGTGCCGCCTTCGACGCCGAGCAGCCCTTCACCGTCGTACGGGACTCCACGACGATGCTGCTGCCGACGCCCGCGGCGACCCGGCGGGCCGTCGGTCTGCTGCGCGAGCACGGGTGTACCTCGGTGTGGTTCGGGGCGGCGGCGCCGCTCGGGCTGATGGCGCCGGCGCTGCGGAAGGCGGGCGCCGAGCGGCTGGTGGCCACGACCCACGGGCACGAGGCCGGGTGGGCCCAGCTGCCCGCCGCGCGGCAGCTCCTGCGCCGGATCGGGGAGTCCACGGACACCATCACCTACCTCGGCGAGTACACGCGCTCGCGGATCGCCGCCGCGCTGACGCCGGCCGCGGCCGAGCGGATGGTGCAGCTGCCGCCCGGGGTCGACGAGAAGACCTTCCACCCCGCCTCGGGCGGTGCCGAGGTCCGGGCCCGGCTCGGGCTGACCGAGCGGCCGGTGATCGTGTGCGTCTCGCGGCTCGTGCCGCGCAAGGGGCAGGACACGCTGATCCTCGCCATGCCCCGGATCCTGGCCGCCGAGCCGGACGCCGTGCTGCTGATCGTGGGCGGCGGGCCCTACGAGAAGGAGCTGCGCAGGCTCGCGCGGGAGACCCGGGTCGCCGGCTCGGTCCGCTTCACCGGCGCGGTGCCCTGGGCCGAGCTGCCCGCGCACTACGGCGCCGGTGACGTGTTCGCGATGCCGTGCCGGACCCGGCGGGGCGGACTCGACGTCGAGGGGCTCGGGATCGTCTACCTGGAGGCCTCCGCGACCGGGCTGCCCGTCGTCGCCGGTGACTCCGGCGGCGCCCCGGACGCCGTCCTCGACGGCGAGACCGGCTGGGTCGTGCGCGGCGGCTCCACCGAGGAGGCCGCCGAGCGGATCCTCGTCCTCCTCCAGGACGCCGAGCTGCGCCGCCGGATGGGGGAGCGGGGGCGGGCGTGGGTCGAGGAGAGGTGGCGGTGGGACCTGCTGGCGGAGAAGCTGAGGACGTTGCTCTAGTGTCCTGCGCCAGTAGTTGATCGTTAGTTGTGGTGTGACTTCTGCTGCTGGTGCGTCAGTTCCTCGTCGGGGCCCGAAGCTGGAGCCGTTGCTGCTGTCCGCGGATGAGCGGGCAGTGTTGGAACGGTGGACGCGTCGGGCGACATCGGCCCAGGCCCTGGCCCTGCGTGCGCGGGTTGTGCTGGC
>NZ_JBVIPA010000011.1:0-234492 GCF_055578365.1 Streptomyces sp. NPDC033131 | reverse complement strand
CGTGAACGCGGCACGCAACATCCTGGCCGCCGGGCTGGCGGCGTCTGCCTGTGGAGACGGTGTAAGACCTCAACGGGAGTCTTCCCGGACGGGGCAGTCGTCCGTGAAGCAGGAAACCCGGCGGGCGACCGCTGGAATCCCCCGTCTTTAGGCGGGGGAAGAAGTCAACAGGCTCCTGTCACGTCGACGAAGATGGGGTTGGAATAGAACCACGTATCGGCCCACGGGTCACCGTCTCCGGGCACGTGGGGAATCGGGCCGTGCGGGTCGACGGAGGCGCCCAGGTAGCCGGCGCCGATGCGGTTGCCGTCGCTGCCGCGGAGACGGAGGTAGAAGGACTCGTCCCCGGCGGTGACCGGGATGCGCAGGGTGTAGGTCCCGGTGCGGCCGGACACGTCCTTCGTCTGCACGACCTTGGTGTCCGGTGCCCGCCAAGTGTCCCGGTCGGCCACCGGGCCGCGCACCGCGCCCCGGATCACGTCCACATGGGCCAACTCCGGCAGGATTCCCTGGGTGTTGGGGCGCGAGGTGGTGGTGACGGTGATGTTCAGCGTCAGCTTCTCGCCCTTGCGGACCCGCAGCCGGCCGCCCAGGGTGACACCCCGGCCGTGGTCGCGGTCCCGCTTCAGCCGTGCGTCGAGGCCGTCGAGCAGATGTCCGTGGTCCAGCCAGACGCGGCCCGCGCGCAGGCCCGCCATGACCGCGCGGTAGCCGTAGCGGGTGACGCCGACGTGGGTGCGGCTGAACTGGCCGGGCCAGAAGTCGCTGCCGGGCTGCGGGGCGTCGGTGTCGACCGGGTCGGGCAGCCTGCCGGTGTTGTCGAAGTTCTGCCCGGCGGGCCAGTCGCCGTTCTTCCAGGTGTCGAAGACGGTCCGGTGGTTGTCGGAGTTGGTGGTGATCGAGAACAGTTTGCCCTCGGCGAGCATCGCGTCCCACAGCCCGCCGACCGTCGCGGTGGCCCAGTCGAAACCGCCGTACGTCAGGAAGGCGTCCGCCGGGTACCCCGCCCAGGACTGCGCCGACGGCTTGTTCTCGTACTCTCCGCGGATCGAGGTGGCGCCGCGCCAGCCCGGCAGCGCCGCACCCTGGGCGCCGGGCGCGCCCTCCATGCCGATCATGATCTCGGGGGCGGCGTCGCGCCAGTTGCGCATCTCGTGCGGGGAGTCGATGCCGAGGCGCAGCGGGTGGTTGGCGAGGACGAGGACGTCGTCGACGTAGCCGGTGCGGCGCTGTTCGGCGAGCCACTGGATGGCCTTGACGGCGTGGGCCTCGTTGCGTGCGGTGTCGGTCGCGGTGGCGGAGCCCTCGGTGTAGTTGAGCAGCTTGCCGTCGAAGGCGAGCTCGAACCGTGTCAGCAGGTCGACCTCGTGCGGGCCGGGCGCGGCGAACACCGTGCAGTGCTCTGCGGCCGGGATGTACCACTCCAGACCCTGGAAGATCAGCTGGCGAGGGTTCTCGGCCCGGGCCTTGAGGATCTCCTTGTGCTCCATCTCGGCGCCGTAGTAGGCGTGCCCGAAGTTGGAGTGCTCGTTGAACACCATCCAGTCGAGGCCGTACTCGGCGGCGGCCCGCGCCTGCTGGGAGAAGGTGTACTTGGCGTCGTGGCTGTAGACGGAGTGCACATGGTGGTCGCCTACCAGGTAGGCGAGGCGGGGGTCGTCGCCGCCGAAGCCCTGCTGGTCCGCGGCGAGCGCGGGGGTCGTCGCCGGCCCGAGGGCGAAGGCGGCGCCGAACAGGCCCGCGCGGCGCAGGAGTCCGCGTCGGGAGACGCCCTGGGCGTCGAGGTCGGCGGGGGAGACGGACGGGTCGGCCCAGCCGGGCAGTCGCTGCTCGTGCATCGTCATCCTTCCAAAGAGGTCAGTGGTTCATGAACGACGTGACGGGCAGCGCCCGTTCGACGATCCGGACGTCGCCGAGCCGGCCGTACAGGATCTGGTCGATGGTGCCGCCGTACTCGTAGCCGCCCAGCAGCCACGGCAGGCCGACGGAGGTGAGTCCGACGGCGGGGGCGTGCGGGTTGCGGGCGACGGGGCAGCCCTGGACGTACATCGTGGTGTGGGAGCCGTCGTTGACGACGGCGACGTGCCACCACACCTCCCGGGCCGTCTCGTCGCCCCAGTTCGTGGCGATGCCCTGTTGATTGAGGGGGCGGACCGCCCACTGCGGGCCGGGCCCGTCGGACAGGGAGAGCGTGGCCAGCGGCTCGTCCGGGTCGTCCTCGGTCTTGCCGGCGGCGCCGCCGGTGCCGGTGCGGCTGACGAGTCCGGCCCAGGCGTTGTGGGAGGGGTCCCAGTCGGCCGGGAGGCGGTAGAAGGCCTCGATGGTGTAACCGGCCTTGAACGTCGCCGAGTTGAGGGGAGCTTTGTCGACCGTGCGCAGGTAGGCGCCCTTCAGCGGGGACTTGTAGCCCGGGAACTCCAGGCTGCCGTGTCCGGGCTGGTCGGGGTGGTGGTCCGCCGACCAGCCCAGCGAGCCGCCGCCCACCGACACCGGGGTGAGGTCGTTGCCGCGTCCGGACAGGTCACGGACCGTGCCGGACACGGGTGACTCGAAGCGCCAGTACGCGACCGTGCCGGGGACCAGCATCCTCGAGGCGGGGCGGGCCGGGCGCACGGGCAGCGGGGCGAAGCCGGAGAAGCGGTCCGCGAAGTCGATGTCGACGGAGAACCGGTCGGCGTCGCCGCTGAGTTGGATCTCCTGCCGCTCCAGCTCGTTGAGCCCCTTCGCGGCCCGGCCCAGGATCCACGGGGAGACCGTCTCCACGTCGATGACGTTCCGGTCCAGGTCGAAGTGGTAGAGGCGGATCATCGCCGCGCCGCCGAAGTAGCGGTTCTGATAGTTCGTCAGGTGCAGGTGGACGTCGTTGCCGGCCGCGTTCTTGCGCGTCGCCCGGCCGGCCGGCCAGTAGTGCCCGTTGAGAGTGAGGAAGATCTGGTCGTGGTTCTCGATCAGCTGGTCCCACAGCTGCTGTCCGTACGCTGAGAGGGAGTCGTCCTCGACGACCAGCTCGTGCGTCGTGAGGACGACCGGTGTCCTCGGGTGCTTGGCCAGGACGTCCTTGGCCCACGCGTACCCCTTCGCGGACAGCCGCCAGTCCAGTGCGAGCACCATCCACTCCCGGCCGGCCGCCTCGAAGAGGTGGAAGGTGTTGTAGCCGTCCGGAGAAGCCCCACCGAAGGTCGGCTTTCCCTCGAACCGCTCAGGACCGAAGGCGTCCAGGTACGGCGTCGGGCCCCGCTGGTCGTCGGTCGACGACCTCACGTCGTGGTTGCCGGCCAGGACGCTGTAGCCGACACCGCGCCGGTCCAGGAGCCTGAACGCCTCGCTGATCGCGGTGACTTCGGCCTGGGCGCCGTTCTCCGTGAGGTCGCCGAGGTGGGACAGGAAGACGATGTTCTCCTCCCTGCCGTGCTCCAGGAGGTAGCGCAGGGACGCCTCGATCGGCGCCTTGTCGATGCTCGGCCCGTCGAAGAGGTACTGCGTGTCGGGCATGACGGCGAGCGTGAAGCGGCTGCTGTCGGGGTCGGGCCGCCAGGCGGCGGATGCCGGGGCCGCCTCGGCGGCGGCCGGCAGCGCGAGGCCGGCGGTCGCGGCGGCGCCCAGGAGCGCCGTCGCCCGCAGGAAACCGCGTCTTCCGGCACCGGCCTGCGCGGCCTCGCCCTGGTCGTGCTCATGCGAAACGCACACGTGTGCTCCGTAACACTGCGTAAAAGGTGACAGAGAAGGCGTGGGGGGAGTCAGAGGGCGCGCAGGGTCCAGCTCCAGTGGTGGATGCCCGGTGCGACGAGGTACGACGGTGAGGTGTCGGGCCCGCACGAGGCGGTGCCCAGGCCGCGGTGGGCCGCGTCGACATGGACCACGCACCCCGCCCGTGGGACGAGCCGGTCGTGGTGGGTCACGGCGGTCAGGTCCTCGGCGCGGTAACGGGTCACGGACACCTGCCGTGGCTCGTCCAGCGCGACCGTGAGACCCGTGGCGTCCGGCGCCGACAGGGTGAACCGCCGTACGCCGTGCCGCCCGCCGCTCTCCTGCGGACGCAGATAGGGGGTGAACAGCTCGTCCACCGCTACGGAGTGATGGCCGACGGGCGCGCCGAAGCCGCGGTCCGGATACGACTCCCAGGGGCCCTGCCCGTACCACTCCATCAGATCGAGGCCCGCCACCGTCTCGAACACGGACCCCACCCGCGCCACATCGGCGAGCGCGTCCGGGAGTTCGGCCCGCTCCTCGACGTGGACGCCGCCCTCGACCGGCGTGAGCACCTGCACATGACGGACGACACCCGCCTCCGTCGCGTACTCGGCGTGCACGGTGACCCGCCCCGCCGCCCGGCGGACGTCGGCGACCTTGCGCACGAGCGTGTCCAGCCCCCAGGTCCGCCAGCGCAGGGCCGTGCCGCCCAGCTCGTCGTTGTCGGTGGGCGCCCGCCACAGCGAGAGGACGGGTGCGGAAGTGAGCAGGGGATGGACCAGCAGCCCTTCCCCGTCGACCTCGACGGAACGGTTCTGCGCCACGGGGGCGGACCGCATCGGCTCAGCGGCGCGCAGCCGTACCTGCGGCAGGCACACCACCGTGCCGCGCGGCGCCCACGGTTCGTCGGCCGCGGTCGTCACCCGCAGCGTCAGCCACGCCTCGCCGCCGCCCCGCGGGAGCTCGAACGGCAGCGGCACCGCCGCCGTCTCACCCGGGCGCAGTTCGGGCAGCTCGGCCGGTGCGGTCAGCGTGCCGCCGTCGGCCAGGGCCAGCTCCCACCGGGCGGCCAGCCAGTCCAGGCCGCGGAAGTGCTGGTGGTTGCCGATGACGACGCCCTCGTGCCGGAAGCACTCCAGCCGCACCGGCGCCGCGATCTCCCGGTGCTCGTACATCACGGGTTTGGGCGTGCGGTCCGGGAACACGACCCCGTCCGCGATGAAGGCGCCGTCGTGGATCCGCTCCCCGAAGTCGCCGCCGTACGCCCAGCGGTGGCCGGGCGCGGTGACACCGTTGTCATAGAGTCCGGCGCCCCCTCGCCCGACCGGTCTTCCGTCGTTCACACGTTGCAGGATGCCGTGGTCCCAGAACTCCCAGATGAAGCCGCCCTGAAGACCCGGGGTGGACTCGATGGCCGCCCAGTGGTCCGCGAGCGTGCCGTTGCTGTTGCCCATCGCGTGGGAGTACTCGCACTGGATCAGCGGCTTGGTCTGCTCACCGGACAGCGCGTGCGCCACGCAGTCCTCCAGCGGGGCGTACATCGGGCAGGCGATGTCGGAGGCGACCTCCGGGTCGGCCCAGCCGAGCTTGGCGGCGCCCTCGTACTGGATCGGCCGCGTCGGGTCGTGCCGGCGCACCCAGCCCGCCGCCGCGTCGTGGTTCGCGCCGTAGTCCGACTCGTTGCCCAGCGACCAGATGATGACCGAGGCGTGGTTCTTGTCCCGCAGCACCATCCGGGAGACCCGGTCCACGAAGGCGTTCAGATAGCGCGGGTCGTCGGCGATCTCGTGGGCGTGGTCGTGGGACTCGATGTCCGCCTCGTCGACGACGTAGAAGCCCAGTTCGTCGGCGAGGTCGTACAGCGCCGGGTCGCCCGGGTAGTGGGAGGTGCGGATCGCGTTGAAGCCGAAACGCTTCAGCACGACCAGGTCGGCGCGCATGTCCTCGTACGACACCGTCCGCCCGGTCAGCGGATGGAAGTCGTGCCGGTTGACGCCCCGGACGAACACCCGCTCGCCGTTGACCAGCAGGTCCCGCCCGACGATCTCGACGTCCCGGAAGCCGACACGGTGGTGCGAGGCGTCGGCGACCGTGCCGTCGGCGCGGTGCAGCCGCACCGTCAGGTCGTACAGTTCGGGCGTCTCGGCGTTCCAGGTGCGCACGTCGGCGACGGTGGTCCGCAGCCGGGCCTCGCCGAGGAAGTCGGAGACGCGGTCGTCGTCGGTGTTGGCGCGGTCGAACTCGCCGTCCTGCGTGAGCAGGTGACCGTCCAGCTCCCCGCTGACGTACCACCCCTCGGGCAGCGCACCGCCCGCGTCCCGCACCCGGCAGTCGACCCGCAGGTCGCCGTACCGTCCCGCCCGCACGCTCACGTCGGCGAGGTGCAGCGGATCCGTCGCGTACAGCAGCACCGACCGGGTGACGCCCCCGTGCCACCACTGGTCCTGGTCCTCGATGTGCGAGGCGTCCGACCACTTCACCACCGTCAGCCGTACGACGGCCCGCTCGCCGGCGCGCACCATCCCCGTCAGGTCGAACTCGGCGGCCAGGTGGGAGTCCTTGGAGATGCCGGCCGGCCGCCCGTCCACGTGCACGAGGAGCACGCTCTCGGCGGCCCCGACCTGGAGCACGATCCGCCGCCCCGCCCACTCGGCGGGCACGTCCACCGTGCGCTCGTACACGCCCGTCGGATTGTCGGCGGGCGACAGTGGCGGGAATTCCGCATACGGCATACGGACGTTCGTGTACTGCGGAAGGTCGTCGGTGTCCTGCATGGTCCAGACACCCGGAACGTATGCCGACGACCACGCGTCGGTGAGCGGCGCGTCCGGCGCGGGCAGCAGCTGGAAGCGCCAGTCGCCGTCCAGCCTCAGCGCCCCGGTGCGACGGTCCGTGGCGTTCATCGGCAGTCGCCGCCAGGAGGTCACCTCGGGTGTCTCCCAGGGGCGGAGTGCCAGCAAGGGGTCCATCAGCGGATGGCTCCCTTGCCGAGGTCGCCGATGATCTGCTTGGCGCCGATCGCGAAGACGATCAGCAGCGGGACCAGGGCGAGCAGCGCCCCGGTCATCACCATGCCGTAGTCGGTGGTGCCGTGGACGCCGTTGAGCTGGGACAGCGCGACCTGGAGGGTGACGTTGTCCGGGTTGGTGAGGGCGATCAGGGGCCAGGCGTAGTCGTTCCACTGGGCCATGAAGGTGAAGATGCCGAGGAAGGCGAGGCCCGGGCGGACGACCGGGAGCGCGACGTGCCAGTACTGGCGCAGGAAGTTCGCCCCGTCGATCTTCGAGGCGTCCAGCAGTTCGTCGTGGATCGCGCTCTGCATGTACTGGCGCATCCAGAAGATGCCGAACGCGTTGGCCGCGGCCGGCACGATCAGCGCGGTCATCGAGCCGATCCAGCCGATGTTCGCCATGATCACGAACTGCGGGATGATCGCCATCTGCGTCGGCACCATGAAGATCGCCATCAGCACGACGAACAGCAGCCTGCGGCCCGGGAACTCGAACTTGGCGAAGACGAACGCGGCCAGCGAGTCGAAGAACAGGACCAGGAAGGTCACCGAACAGGCCACCAGCAGCGAGTTGAACATCGAGCCGAAGAAGTCGATGTTGTCGAAGAGACTGCGCACGTTCTCAAGGAAGTGCGAGCCGGGCAGCAGCTTCGGCGGGTAGGAGAAGATCTCGGTCGACGTGTGCGTCGACATGATGATGGCCCAGTAGAACGGGAAGGCCGACAGCAGCAGCCCGATGACGAGGACCGCGTGCAGTGCGATGCCCCGGCGCCGGACACCCTGTATGCCCTTGGGGCGCCTGGTGCCTTGGATGGATGCCATGGTGTTCGGGCCTCCCTAGTCTTCGTCCCGGCGCTGCACCAGCCGCCAGTTGATGATCGAGAAGATGACGACGACGAGGAAGATGCCCCACGCCACGGCGGCGCCGTAGCCGAAGTCGTTGTTGTCGAAGGTCTGCTGGAAGAAGTAGAGGACCATCGTCCGGCCCGCGTGGTCCGGACCGCCGGAGAACGTCGAGTCGTTCGAGGTGTTCTGCAGCAGGACCTGGGCCTCGGTGAAGCTCTGCAGGCCGGTGACCGTGGAGACCACGAGCACGAACAGGAGGGTCGGCCGCAGCAGGGGCAGCGTGATCCGGAAGAACGTCTGCAGGGGACCGGCGCCGTCCATGCGCGCCGCCTCGTACAGCTCGCCCGGGATGGTCTGCAGACCCGCGAGGAAGATGATCGCGTTGTAGCCGACCCACTGCCAGGTCATCAGCGTCGCGATGGCGACCTTGATGCCCCACGGCGTGTTCAGCCAGGCCACCTGGTCAAGACCCACCGCCTGCAGCAGAGCGTTGACCAGGCCGAAGTTGGTGGAGAACACCGAGCCGAAGACGATCGCGATCGCCACCACCGAGGTGACGTTCGGCAGGAAGTAGGCGAACCGGTAGACGTTCTTGAAGCGGACCGCCGCGTTGAGCATCACGGCCGTGACCATCGCCAGGAAGATCATGGGGAAGGTGGCCAGCGCCCAGATGATGATCGTGTTGCCGATCGAGCTCCAGAAGTCGCTGTCGCTCACCAGGTACCGGTACTGCGACAGGCCCGCCCACTCCATCGAGCCGAGGCCGTCCCAGCGGTGGAAGGAGAGGTAGAGCGAGAAGCCGACGGGGATCAGACCGAAGGCGAGGAACAGCAGATAGAACGGGGAGATCGCGGCATACAGGTGCCAGTACTTGCGCCACCCGTTCTTCGGCCGCACGGCGGGCGATTCCGCCAGGACCACGCGGGGCTTCTCCAGGGCGGGGACGGTGGCCATCAGTAGCTCACCCCCAGGTGCTTCGCGATCCGCCGGCACTTGCTCATGGCGTCACTCCAGGCCTTCTCCGGGTCCTTGCCGAGGACGCCGACGTTCTTGATCTCGTCCTTGATGGGCTGCCCGAGCGCCACGTCGAAGGGGCTGTTGTAGGCGACCACGATCTTCTGCGCGGCGGGCCCGAAGACGTCCGTCGTCACCTGGCCGCCGAAGAACGGGTCGGGTTCGCGCAGTTGCCTCAGGCCGTACGAGGCCGGGGTGGAGGGGAAGAGACCCGCGTCGACGTAACCCGAGGCCTGGTTGGCCGCGTCGAGCATCCACGCGATGATCTCGAAGGCCTGCTCCGGGTCCCGGCACGCCTTGGTGACCGACAGGAAGGAACCGCCGTTGTTGGAGGGCCGCACCGGCATGTCGGCGATCCGCCACTTGCCCTTGGTCTTCGGGTTGCCGTTCTTGATGTCGTAGGTCGCCCAGGAGGCGCCGAGCTGGCTGGGCAGTTTGCCGGAGTCCACCGCCGAGATCTGGTCCGGGGTGCCGGTGACCAGGTTGGAGACGATCCGGCGCCGCTTGGCCTCCACGGCCAGCGCCCAGGCCGCCCGCACGTGCTCCTGGTCGCCGATGAAGTTGCGGTCCTTGTCGACGTATCGCCTGCTGCCCTGCTGCACCACGTTCTCGAAGACGCTGCTGACGTCGGTGAGCAGGGAGGATCCCGGGACGCGCTTCTTGAGCTGCTCGCCCGCGGCGAAGAACTTCTCCCAGGTGTTCAGCTCCCGGGACACGTCGTCGGGCTCGTACGGCAGTCCCGCCTCGCGGAAGACCTCGTACTGGTAGAAGTGCGCGACCGGACCGCAGTCGATGGGGAAACCCACCATCGAGCCGTCGTCGGCGATTCCCTGGTCCCACTTCCAGGACAGGTACCGGTTCTTGTACTTGTCCGCGCCAAGGGTCCGCAGGTCCACGAACTGGTCCGCGTTGGGCAGGTAGGACGCCATGTCCTCGCCCTTGAGGCCGGCGATGTCGGGGACGTGGGCACGTCCGGCCATCGTGGTGATCAGCTTGGACCGGTAGTAGCCGCCGATCTTGATGGCCCGGAGGTCGACCGCGCTGTCGTAACGGGCCCTGGCCTTGGCGACGACGGTGTCGCCCAGGCCGCCGTCCCAGTACCACAGGACCATGTTCCGGCCGGTCGAGCCGGTCGGAACGGCACAGCCGGACGCCAGGCCGCCCAGCGCCGTGGCCGCCGTGCCGGCCAGGCCCGCGCGCAGCAGGCCTCTTCGTGAGAGCCGCACAGCTCCCACCGCCTTTCGGATCTGTTCGCAACTTCGCATACGAGGGGGGATGTCGGGGGCTTCGTGAGAGTGGGGGTCACCGATGCCGTACGGGCGGCGTGACGGGCGCGTACCGGACGGGAGGACCGGCATCGTCCGGCAGCCGCTCCGCCAGGAAGCCGTACGCCCGCTTCAGCGCGGGGTCGGTCAGCGAGCGCCACCAGCGGTCGACGCCGTACCAGCCGGGGGCCGCCAGCGCGCCACCGTGATGCCGGACGGACAGACCCGCCGCCAGTACGGCGAACCGCAGCCGTTCCTCCAGCGGCCAGCCGCCGAGCGAGGCCGCGACGAAACTCGCGCCGAAGACGTCCCCGGCGCCCGTCGCGTCCAGGACGTCGATGTCCAGGGCGGGGACGTCCACGTACTCGCCGGTGGTCTGGTCGACGGCGACGGCGCCGTCGCCGCCCCGCGTGACCACGGCGACCGGCACCAGCTCGGAGAGCGTGCCGAGGGCGGCGACCGCACTGTCGGTACGGGTGTAGGCCATCGCCTCGGCCTCGTTGGGGAGGAAGGCGTGGCACAGGGAGAGCTGGTCGAGGAGGTCGGTGGACCACTGCTGGGTGGGGTCCCAGCCGACGTCGGCGTAGATGTGGGTGCCGTTCGCGGCGGCCTTGGCGAGCCAGGCGCGCGGTTCGGCCTCCAGGTGCACGAGGGCCGTGAGGGCCTCGGGCGGGTCGCCCATCAGCGCGTCCTGCGTGTACGGCGGTTCCTGGCCGTGGGTGACCAGGGCACGGTCGTGTCCGTGGGCGAGCGCGACGGTGACGGGGGTGTGCCAGCCGTCCGCGACACGCGAGAGGGAGAGGTCGACGCCTTCCTGACCGGCGAGGATCTCCTGGCAGTAGGCACCGTAGAAGTCGTCTCCGAAGACCGTGGCCAGGGAGGTTCTGAGGCCGAAGCGGGAGGCGGCGACGGCCAGGTTGGCGATGCCGCCGGGGCCGCAGCCCATGCCGGCCGTCCAGACCTCCTCGCCCGGCGTCGGCGGCCTGCCCAGACCCGTGAGGACGAGGTCGTAGAAGAGCAGCCCGGTCAGCAGCACCTCGGGCCGGTCGTCGTCCACGCGCGCATCCTCTCGTCCGAGAGTCGTCTGGGAGCCTCGTCAAAACTCTTCATTTCGGTGACCGGAATCGTGCGCCGCTCGGCGACATTGGTCAAGACCTCAGCAGAAGTGAGCATAGAAATGATTGAAGATGACGAGTAGTGTTCACGTCGTGCTGGCAGAACGACGACATCAACTCATCCTGCGGGCCCTGCGCTCCGGTGGCCCCGCGGCCGTGACCGATCTCTCCGAGCAGCTGGGCGTGAGCCCCGCCACGGTCAGGCGTGACCTGGTCAAACTCGAGGAGGACGGCCTGCTGACGCGGGTGCACGGCGGGGCCGTGGCCGACGAGGGTGACCAGCCCTTCGCCGAGGTCGCCGAGGTGCGGGTGGCCGAGAAGGACGCCATAGCCGCTCATGCGGCCGCCATGGTCGCCGACGGTCAGTCGGTGCTGCTCGACATCGGCACCACCGCCTACCGTCTGGCCAGACAGCTGCACGGCCGCCGCCTCACCGTGATCACCAGCAACCTGGTGGTCTACGAGGAGCTGGCCGACGACGAGGGCATCGAGCTGGTGCTGCTCGGCGGCATGCTCCGCCGGGAGTACCGCTCCCTGGTCGGGTTCCTCACCGAGGACAACCTGCGCCAGCTGCACGCGGACTGGCTCTTCCTCGGCACCAGTGGAGTGCGCCCGGGCGGGCAGGTGATGGACACGACGGTCGTCGAGGTCCCGGTGAAACGGGCCATGATCAAGTCCAGTGACAAGGTCGTCCTGCTCGCCGACTCGGCGAAGTTCCCGGGTACCGGCATGGCGCAGGTCTGCGGTCCCGAGGACCTGGACGCGGTGGTGACGAACGCGCCGGTGAACGCGGCGACCCGGTCCTCCCTGGAGGAGGCCGGCGTCGACGTGGTCCTGGCGGGAGAACCAGGAAAGGCGGGCGCAGCGTGAAGCTGACCATTCTGGGCGGCGGCGGATTCCGGGTGCCGCTCGTGTACGGGGCGCTGCTGACGGACCGCGCCGAGGGCCGGGTCACCGAAGTCGTTCTGCACGATCTGGACGACAGTCGACTGTATGCGGTCGCCCGTGTGCTGGATGAACAGGCCGCCGCCGTACCCGACGCCCCCCGGGTGACCGCCACGACCGACCTCGACGAGGCCCTGCGCGGCGCCGACTTCATCTTCTCCGCGATCCGGGTCGGCGGCCTGGAGGGCCGTGCCAACGACGAACGGGTGGCGCTGGACGAGGGTGTCCTCGGCCAGGAGACGGTCGGCGCGGGCGGCATCGCCTACGGTCTGCGGACGGTCCCCGTCGCCGTCGACATCGCGCGACGTGTGGCCCGTCTGGCCCCCGACGCCTGGGTCATCAACTTCACCAACCCGGCAGGACTGGTCACCGAGGCCATGTCCCGCCACCTCGGCGACCGCGTCATCGGCATCTGCGACTCGCCGGTCGGCCTCGGCCGCCGTATCGCCCGTGTCCTCGGGGCCAACCCCCGCGAGGCCTGGATCGACTACGTCGGTCTCAACCACCTCGGCTGGGTCCGCGGTCTGCGGGTCGCCGGCCGCGACGAACTCCCGCGCCTGCTCGCCGACCCCGACCTGCTCGGCTCCTTCGAGGAGGGCAAGCTCTTCGGCGTCGACTGGCTCCGGTCCCTGGGTGCGATCCCCAACGAGTACCTGCACTACTACTACTTCAACCGGGAAGCCGTCCGTTCCTACCAGCAGGCCGAGAAGACCCGCGGCGCCTTCCTCGCCGACCAGCAGGCCCGCTTCTACGAGGAGATGAAGCGCCCCGACGCGGCGGCCCTGACCGCCTGGGACCGCACCCGCGCCGAGCGCGAGGCCACCTACATGTCCGAGAACCGGGAGACGGCGGGCGCCGGCGAGCGCGACGCCGACGACCTGTCCGGCGGCTACGAGAAGGTGGCCCTCGCCCTGATGCGGGCCATCGCCCGCGACGAGCGCACCACCTTGATCCTCAACGTGCGCAACCAGGGCACGCTCTCGGTGCTCGACGCGGACGCCGTCATCGAGGTGCCCTGCCTGGTGGACGCCAACGGCGCCCATCCGGTCGCCGTAGACCCGCTGCCCGACCACGCCACCGGCCTGGTCTGCTCGGTGAAGGCGGTCGAGCGCGAGGTGCTGGCCGCCGCCGAGGCCGGCTCGCGGACGACGGCCGTGAAGGCGTTCGCGCTGCACCCGCTCGTCGACTCCGTGAACGTCGCCCGCAAACTGGTGGACGGATACACCTCGGTCCATCCCGGCCTGGCGTACCTGAAGTAAGCGCTTTCCCCATACTGGTTTCCTGGAGACTTCCATGCACGACGAACGCCGCCGGATCGAGGAGCGCGTCGAGCGCGTCCACACCCAGCGCATCAAGCCCGCGATCTACGCGGCCACCGTCCCCTTCGAGGTCGAGGCCTGGCAGGCGCCGGGGGAGCCCGTACCGTTCGCGGAGGCCGCCGCCGCGCCGTACGAGCCGTTCGCTATGGACACCCCGTGGGGCCCGCCCTGGGGGACCACCTGGTTCCGCATGCGCGGCCAGGTGCCCGCCGAGTGGGCCGGAAAGCGCGTCGAGGCGGTCATCGACCTCGGCTTCGTCGGGGACTGGCCCGGCAACCAGGCAGAGGCGCTGGTCCACCTCACGGACGGGACGCCCCTGAAGGCCGTCAACCCGCTCAACCAGTACGTGGCGATCGCCAACCCCGCGACGGGCGGCGAGGTGATCGACTACCTGGTCGAGGCGGCCTCCAACCCCGACATCCTCGCGAACAACTTCTCGGCCCCGACCCCGATGGGCGACATCCTGACGGCCGGCGACAGGCCGCTGTACACCTTCCGGCGCGCCGACCTCGCCGTCCTCGACGAGGAGGTCTTCCACCTCGACCTGGACCTCCAGGTGCTGAGCGAGCTCATGGTCCACCTCGGCGAGCACGAACCGCGCCGCCACGAGATCATGCACGCCCTGGACCGGGCCATGGACACCCTGGACCTGGACGACGTCTCCGGCAGCGCCGCCGCCGTCCGCGAGGTCCTGGCCCCCGCCCTCGCCAGGCCCGCCCACGCCAGCGCCCACACCGTCTCCGGCGTCGGCCACGCCCACATCGACTCCGCCTGGCTGTGGCCGATCCGCGAGACCAAGCGCAAGACGTCCCGCACCTTCTCCAACGTGACGTCCCTGGCCGACGAGTACGACGACTTCATCTTCGCCTGCTCCCAGGCCCAGCAGTACGAGTGGGTGCGCGACAACTACCCCCAGGTCTGGGGCCGCATCCAGGACTCGGTGAAGAAGGGCCAGTGGGCCCCGGTCGGCGGCATGTGGGTCGAGGCCGACGGCAACCTGCCCGGCGGCGAGGCGATGGCCCGCCAGCTGATCCACGGCAAGCGGTTCTTCATCGAGCACTTCGGCGTCGAGACCAAGGGCGTCTGGCTGCCGGACTCCTTCGGCTACACCGCCGCCTACCCGCAGCTCGCCAAGCTCGCCGGCAACGAGTGGTTCCTCACCCAGAAGATCTCCTGGAACCAGACCAACAAGTTCCCCCACCACACCTTCTGGTGGGAGGGCATCGACGGCACCCGCATCTTCACCCACTTCCCGCCGGTCGACACCTACAACGCCCGCTTCAGCGGCGAGGAGATGGACCGCGCGGTGCGCAACTACCGCGAGAAGGGCGGCGGTACGCGCTCGCTGGCGCCCTTCGGCTGGGGCGACGGCGGTGGCGGCCCGACCCGCGAGATCATGGAACGGGCCCGCAGGCTCGCCGACCTGGAGGGCTCGCCGAAGGTCGTCGTCGAGCACCCCGACGCGTTCTTCGCCAAGGCCCGCGAGGAGTACCCGGACGCCCCGGTCTGGAACGGCGAGCTCTACCTGGAGCTCCACCGTGCCACGTACACCTCCCAGGCCCGCACCAAGCAGGGCAACCGGCGCAGCGAACACAAGCTGCGCGAGGCCGAGCTGTGGGCCACGACGGCCGCGCTGCACGCGCCGGGTTACGCGTATCCGTACGAGAAGCTCGACCGGCTGTGGAAGACGGTCCTGCTGCACCAGTTCCACGACATCCTGCCGGGCTCCTCGATCGCGTGGGTGCACCGCGAGGCGGAGGCCGAGTACGCCCGCGTGGCCGAGGAGCTCGAGGCCCTGACGGCGGAGGCGGTCGCGGCGCTGGGCGGTGGCGCGACACGCGTGTTCAACACCAGCCCGTACGACCGCGCGGAGGTCGTCCACACGGCCGACGGGGCACCGGCGTACGTCAAGGTGCCCGCGAACGGCAGCGCTCCCCTGGCCGACGCCGGGCCCGCGCAGCCGGTGCGGGCCGAAGGGCTGGTCCTCGACAACGGTCTCGTGCGGGTACAGGTCGCAGAAGACGGCACACTGTCTTCTGTATACGATGTGCGGTCGAACCGTGAAGTGCTCGCCGGCAAGGGCAACCTGCTCCGCCTGCACACCGACCTCCCGAACTACTGGGACGCCTGGGACATCGACAAGCACTACAAGAACCGCTACAACGACCTGCTGGCCCCCGACTCCATCGAGGTCGTCTCGCAGGACCCCCTGCTCGGCGCGATCCGCGTCACCCGGTCCTTCGGCAAGGACTCGACGATCATCCAGACCATCACCGTCCGCGCCGACAGCGCCCGCATCGACTTCGAGACCGAGATCGACTGGCACGAGGCCGAGAAGATCCTCAAGGCGGGCTTCCCGGTGGACGTCCGGGCGGCGCACTCCTCCGCGGAGATCCAGTTCGGCCACGTCCAGCGGCCCACCCACACCAACACCAGCTGGGAGGCGGCCCGCTTCGAGGTCTGCGGCCACCGCTGGGTGCACATCGGCGAACCCGGCTACGGCGTCGCGGTCCTCAACGACTCGACGTACGGCCACGACGTCACCCGCACGGTCCGCGAGGACGGCGGTACGACGACCACGGTCGCCCTCAGCCTGGTACGCGCCCCGCGGATCCCGGACCCCGAGGCCGACCAGGGCACCCACAGGTTCACGTACTCCCTGCTCCCGGGCGCCACGATCGGCGACGCGGTCGCCGAGGGCTACGCCCTCAACCTGCCGCTGCGCGTGGCCGACGCGGCGGGCACGCCGGAGCCGGTCGTGTCCGTGGCCGGCGAGGGCGTGACCGTCGAGGCGGTCAAGCTCGCCGACGACGCGTCCGGTGATGTGGTCGTGCGGTTGTACGAGTCGCGCGGCGGCCGCGCCCAGGGCGTGCTGAGCACCGGATTCCCGCTCGCCGGCGCCCAGGTCACCGACCTGCTGGAGCGGCCCCTGCCCGACGAGACGGCGCACATCGAGGACGGCGCGGTCGCGGTCTCGCTGCGCCCCTTCCAGGTCCTGACGCTCCGTCTGCGGCGGGGCACCACCGGCCGGTAGCAACCGGCCCCCAGGGGCGGGCGCCGGCGCGCCCGCCCCTTCACCGAAGTGACCTTCTTTCGCCGAGGAGTTCAGCCGTGCCCATGCAGCCGTGGTTCACCGACGCCAAGTTGGGGATTTTCGTCCACTGGGGGATCTACGCCGTCGACGGCGTCCAGGAGTCCTGGTCGTTCTACGACGACATCGTGCCGCACGACCGGTACATGTCCCAGCTCTACCGCTTCACCGGCGCCCACTACGACCCGCACGCCTGGGCCGCCCTCTTCGCCCGGGCGGGCGCCCGGTACGCCGTCCTCACCAGCCGCCACCACGACGGCGTCGCCCTGTGGGACACCGCGTACGGCGATCTGAACCTGGGCCGCGACTACCTCACCGGCTACGCCGACGCCCTGCGTGACCAGGGCCTCAAGGTGGGCCTGTACTACTCGCACTCGGACTGGAGCCACCCCGACTACGCCACCACCCGCAAGCCGGGCCGCCCGCCGGAGATGGAGGACAACCGCTACTCCGAGTGCTCGGCCGAGGACGAGGACCTGGCGGCCTGGGAGCGGTTCATCGCCTACCGGGACGGCCAGATCCGCGAGCTGGCCTCCCGCTACCGGCCCGACCTGATGTGGTTCGACGGCGAGTGGGACCGCAGCGAGGAGCAGTGGCGCATCAAGGAGCTCGCCGCGCTCATCCGCTCGTACGTGCCCGACGTCGTCTTCAACGCCCGCATGCTCAGCGAGGGCGACTACGCCACCCCCGAACAGGGCGCCCCCATCGAACCCCCGGACGGGCCCTGGGAGCTGTGCCTGACCATCAACGACTCGTGGGGCTACCAGCACCACGACCACAACCACAAGTCGCTCACCCAGCTGATCCGCTACTTCACCGAGACCATCGGCGGGGGCGGCAACCTCCTGCTCGACGTCGGCCCGATGGAGGACGGCACCATCCCCGAGCCGCAGGCCGAGCGCCTCGAAGGCCTGGGGGAGTGGATCCGCAAGCACTCCGAGGCCGTGTACGGCACGGTGCGCGGGCTGCCGGCCGGGCACCACTACGGACCCAGCACCCTCTCCGCCGACCGCCGCACGCTCTATCTCACCCTGTACGACATCCCGCGCGCCGAGATCGGAGTACGCGGCCTGGTCACGCCGGTCCGCAGGGTCACCGTCCTCGGTACCGGCACCGAACTCGCCCACCGCGTGGTCGGCGGGCTGCACGAGGCCGTCGGCGTGCTGTGGATCGACCCGCCCGCAGCGGCCGACCTCGATCCGCACGCCACGGTCCTCGCGGTCGAGCTGGACGGCGAGGTGGAGCTGTACCGGGGGTCGGGCCGCTCCTGATGGGCCCGACCCCCGGCAAGCAGTTCCCGTCCGTGTCCGTGCGCGCGACGGCGAGGACTAGGCCGGTGCGATCGCCGAAGCCGAAGCGGAGGCCGAGGCCGTCGCGGAAGCCGTGGTGTCGGACTCCGCGGTGACCGGCTCCGCCGACTGCGGGGCCGGAGCGGGGACCGCCGGCAGCGGGTCGTGGACCTCCGCGCGCTGCTGCGGGAGGGACACCGGACGCAGCTGGCGCGGGCCTGACACCACCGTGTAGTCCTGCCCCAGGAACGGCGGAACGATCTCGCCCGGGTCCTCGCCCAGCGCCAACTGCACCGCGGCCCAGGGGGCGTTGACGCCGCACAGGGACAGCTGGTGCAGCCCGCCGGCCGGACGGGTGTTCACGTCCATGAGGACGGGCGTGTCGCCGTACATCCGGAACTGGATGTTGGACAGGTAGTGCAGCCCGAAGCCCTCCGCGATCCGGCGCGCCGGCTCCAGCCACTGCTCGTGCAGCGTGAACCCACGGCGGCGGCCGTTCTTCGTACGGCCCACGGCCATCCGGATCCGGTTGTCGGGGCCGGTGAGGCAGTCCACCGACACCTCCGGCTGCTCCAGCCTCGGCATGACCAGCCAGTCGACCGGCTCTTCCTGCTCGTCGGCCTCCTTGAGGGCGCCCAGCACCAGGTCCATCGGGATGTACGGGCTGGGGAAGCCGTTGAGGTGCATGAGCGAGAAGGGGGTACGCGTGATCACACGGAAGCCGACCCCGCCCGCGCCGGACGCCGGCTTGAAGCACGCCTTGTGGCCGTCCGCCTCCAACTCCTCGACGGCGGCGACGAGTTCGTCCGCGTTGCGGACCCGCCACCACGGTGGCACCGGCGCGCCGATCGCCTGGACGGCCTCGTAGGCGATCACCTTGTCGTGGAAGACGGCCACGGCCTCGGGCGGCGGTGCGAGCAGGGCCGTACCGGCCGCCTCGAAGTCGGCGCGATGGGCCACGATCGCCGACTGATGCAGCCGGGGCACGAACACATCGATGCCGCGCCGGGTGCACTGGTCGAGCGCGTACTCGACGTACGCCGCCGGGGACAGGCCCTCCGGCTCCAGGTCGGCGGTGTCGGCCGCGGCCAGTACGGGGGAGTCCGCGTCTCCGTGCGTGGCATGGATCGCGACGGCGCGGTCGCTGGGATTTCGCCGCAGCTGATCCATGAAGAAGACGTTCTCCGCGTACGTGCGGTTGAGCCAGACGCGTACGCGAGAGACCATGCAGGCCGCCTTTCACGGTTTGTGGGCAGGGCGGAGCACGCCCGTGCCCGGGCAGGGTGGTTGGAGGGACACCAAACCGCCCCCGTGTGAGGGGACGTTCATGGGTGGTGTTGGGGCGATCATACGGCTTCGAAGGGGTGCCGCGTGCAACGCGCGTGTTACGGATTCCCCGGTCATGATCCTTCCGGTGGTGCGGCGCAGGGAGCAGGAGCACGTCACCTGCGGTGCGCCGAAGATCGGCCCACTCGATCCGCCCTTGTCCTCGGGAGGGCGACTGTGTTCTCGTGGTTCCCTCGGGTGCTCGGAGGGGGCTGGAAGTGACGTCGACGGCCGGAAGTGCCGGACAGCTGCTGGCCATCAGCGACCTGCACATCGGGTACGAGGAGAACCGCGCGCTCGTCGAACGCATGCGCCCCGGGACGGACGAGGACTGGCTCCTGGTGGCCGGCGACGTCTCGGAGACCGTGTCCGACATCCGCTGGGCCCTGGAAACCCTCGCCGGCCGCTTCCGCAAGGTCCTCTGGGCCCCCGGCAACCACGAACTGTGGACCCATCCGAAGGACCCCGTCACCCTGCGCGGAGTCGCCCGCTACGAGCACCTCGTCGCCCTGTGCCGGGAACTCGGCGTGACGACACCCGAGGATCCCTACCCCGTCTGGGACGGCCCCGGTGGCCCGGTCGTCGTCGCCCCCCTGTTCCTGCTGTACGACTACTCCTTCCTGCCGGCCGGCTGCGCGACCAAGGAACAGGGACTTCAGTACGCCCACGGCACGGGCATCGTGTGCAACGACGAGTACCTGCTGCACCCCGACCCGTACCCGTCCCGCGAGGCCTGGTGCCGGGCCCGGGTCGCCGAGACCGAACGCAGACTCGCCGCCCTGCCCGACGGCCTGCCCACCGTCCTCGTCAACCACTACCCGCTGGACCGGCACCCCACGGACGTCCTGTGGCACCCCGAGTTCGCCATGTGGTGCGGCACCAGCCGCACCGCCGACTGGCATCGCCGATTCCGCGTCCGGACCATGGTCTACGGCCATCTCCACATCCCGCGGACCACCTGGCACGACGGCGTCCGCTTCGAAGAAGTGTCCGTGGGCTACCCCCGCGAGTGGCGCAAGCGCACACAGGCGCCGGGGCGGCTGCGCCGGATCATGCCGGAGGAGGCCGGGGCGCGGTGATCGAGGAACTGCTGCCGGCGACCGTGGTGACCGTGGAGGCGTACGGCCACGACGAGCCGGCGAACGCGCGGCTGTACCCCGAGGAAGAGGCCCTCCTGGTGAAGGCGGTGCCCAAGCGGCGCCGCGAGTTCGCCGCCGTACGCAGCTGTGCCCGCCGGGCGATGGAGAAGCTCGGCGTGCCGCCGCAGTCCGTCCTGCCCGGGGAACGCGGCGCCCCGCGCTGGCCGGCCGGCCTCACCGGCAGCATGACCCACTGCGACGGATACTGCGCCGCCGCACTGGTCCGCGCCACCGACCTGGCCTCGCTGGGCATCGACGCCGAACCCGACGGGCCGCTCCCCGACGGCGTCCTGCCCGCGGTGGCGCTGCCCGCGGAGCTGGACCGGCTGCTCCGGCTCGGCCGGGACCATCCCGGCACCCACTGGGACCGGCTCCTGTTCAGCGCCAAGGAGTCCGTCTACAAGGCGTGGTTCCCCCTCACCGGGCAGTGGCTGGACTTCAGCGAGGCCGATATCGCGTTCGCCGTAGGAACGCCCGGACCCGTCCAGCCCGCCGGCTCCGTCCAGCCCGTCGGACCCGTCCCATCCGTTGGTCCCGTCCCATCCGTTGGTCCCGTCCCCGTCCCCACCCCCACCCCCACCCCCGTCCCCGACTCCGGCCGCGGCGAGCTGCTGAGCGGCACCTTCCGCGCCGAACTCCTCGTACCGGGGCCCTCGGTGGGCGGCCGGCGGCTCGGGGCCTTCGAGGGCCGCTGGACCGTCCGGCGGGGGCTGGTGGCGACGGCGGTCGCCGTGCCGCACGGCTGAGGTCCGCATGCGGCACGAGCGGCACCTTCCGCGCTACGACTCCGGCGGACACCAGGAGTGCAGCAGCCGGAAGAACGCCTCCTCGTTGCCCGCGAGCCCCGCCCGGGCCAGGGCCTGTTCCGCCTCGGCGAGCGCGGCGGGCGCGACGACAGGTGGCCGGGCGGCCTCCGGCGGGCCGGACGGCACGTCGAAAGCCGCTCGCACGGTGTGCAGCAGCCGCAGATAGGCCTGTACGGCGGTGCGCTCACGGTCGGTCAGTACAGCGGTGGGCATCGCGCGGCTCTCCCCATGTCGGCGTTGTCGGTCGCGCCCCCGGACGGGGCACATGTCCAGCTTGCCGCCCACCACTGACAATCGGGCCCCGCTACGGGTCGGTTCGCCCGCTTAGCGGAGGCGAAACCTCACCGAAATCCCCTGGGGGAATGCGCCCCTACGCTGGGGTGCAGGGCTTGCGAGTGAAGGGCTTTCGGCCGCCGAGACGCGGCCGGGGAACGGGAGGGGAGCGCGTGGTCGACGCCCCGCGACGGCACCCCGCGCGCACCGTACGGCTGCGCTCGGTGGGCGACGCAGAACTCGAGTTGCAGTACCGCGTCGTGCACGGCTACCGCCGTGCCTTCCGGGTGGCCGGCCAGGGCCCCGCGCTGGTGCTCATCCACGGCATAGGCGACTCCTCGGCGACCTGGGCCGAACTGATCCCGGACCTCGCCCGCACCCACACCGTGATCGCCCCCGACCTCCTCGGCCACGGCGACTCGGACAAACCGCGCGCGGACTACTCGGTCGCCGCGTACGCCAACGGGGTGCGCGACCTGCTCACCACCCTCGGCATCGAGTCCGCGACCCTCGTCGGGCACTCGCTGGGCGGAGGCGTGGCGATGCAGTTCGCCTACCAGTTCCCCGAGCGCACCGAACGGCTCATCCTGGTCAGCGCGGGCGGCGTCGGCCGCGAGGTCAACCCCGTCCTGCGGATGGTGTCCCTGCCCGGCGCCCACCTCATGCTCGCCGGGCTGCGCCTGCCCGGCATGCGCCTGCAGGTCGGCCTCGCGGTGCGGCTGATGAAGCTCCTCGACACCGACCTCGGCCAGGACGCCCCCGAACTGCTCACCCTCGTCGACGCGCTGCCCGACGAGACCTCCCGCAACGCCTTCATCCGCACCCTGCGCGCGGTCGTCGACTGGCGCGGCCAGGTCGTGACCATGCTCGACCGCTGCTACCTCACCGAAGGCATGCCGACCATGCTGCTGTGGGGCGACCGGGACAGCGTGGTGCCCGTACGGCACGCGTACGGTGCGCACGAGGCGATGCCGGGCAGCCGCCTGGAGATCTTCGAGCAGGCCGGCCACTTCCCGTTCCACACCGACCCGGCCCGTTTCGTGGCCCTCGTCGAGGAGTTCACCGCCGGCACGGAACCGGCCCACTGGAGCCGCGAACACTGGCGCGCCCTGCTCCGCTCCGGCCGCGGCGGCACCGCCGGCCACCCGGACACCGCCCGCAGCCGGGCCGTGGAACGCGGCCTGCGCGAAGCCAGCGAACGCAGCGCCACGTGAGGACGCCTCGGTCGCCCACGGGGGTGCTCTTCGCCGGTGCCGCCACGGCGGTCGTGCTCAGCCCTTCGGCGTCAGCCCTGCGGGCCCAGGTATCCGAGCGACGCCTCGATGCGGCCCGCCAGATGATCGCGCTGCACCGGGCCACGCAGGGACGAACCGGCGAGCCAGGTGCGGCACTTGCTGGCGAGGAGCAGGCCGAAGCGTTCGGCCTCCCTCTCGTCGGCCTGGTCGAAGCGGCTGCGGGCGGCCACCTTCAGCACCGTCGCCTGCAGGTCCGCGTCGTCGCACAGTAAACGGGCCGCGACCGCCGCGCCCTGGACGTGATGGCTGCAGTGCCCCGCCTTCATGTGCCACAGCTCGTGGCCGAGGATCACCAACTGGTGGTCGGGCGCGGTGCGTTCCTCGATCACCACGAGGTCCTGGTCGGCCATGTCGAGCCACAGTCCGCTGGCCGTGCCGGGCGGGAAGGCGGACGTACGGAAATGGACCGGGCGGCCGCGCCGTCTGCTCATCGCGCCGCACAGGGCGCCGTACAGGTCCGCGGGTCGCGCCGGTGCCGGAAGGGTCAGCTCCGCGACCAGCTCGCCGCACAGGCGGCGCATTTCCTTACCGATGCCCACAGTTCTCCCCCGGATCACGACTCGGGCCGCTTGACACTCTCCAAGAGCATGTCCAGCCACTCCGCCACCTTGTCGCGGTGCTGGTCGGTGGGCAGCTGTGCGGCCCGCCAGGCGATCCCGCGGACGCCGTGGTCCTGCAACAGCCGCTCCAGCGGATCGACGGCGGCCGCGGCCGCCTCCCGCTCACGGTCGGCGAGCTTCTGCAGGAGTTCCTGCTCGGTGCGCTGCAGCGTGCCCGCCAGCGCCTCGGGGTCCTCGGCGGTGAGGAAGCCGGCGTGCACCCGGAAGAAGCGCTGGATCGCGTCGCAGTGCTCCATGGTGGGGCGCCGGTCGCCATTGATGAGCGCTCCGGCCTGCTGCCGGGACATGCCGGCGCCGTCGGCGATCTCCTGCTGGGTGTACTTGCGTCCGTTCGGCTTGAGCCGGGTGCGGCGCAGCAGGTCCAGGCGTTGCAGGAACCGCGCCTGCACGTCGGGTTCGCCCGCGGGCCGGCCGCTCAGCAGGGCCTTGACCACCGGTTCGGTCACGCCGGAGGCGACCGACAGGCGGCGGGTGTCGAAGACCTCCGCGTGCGGCACGCCGAGCCGGTCCGCGAGCGCGGTGACGCGGACGACGACGGCCGGCAGCACAGTCGACGCCACGTCGCCCGGACCCTCGAAGCCTTCCGACACCGACAGATCTCCTACGTATCTCACTGGCTTCTCACAAGCGGTTGCCGTGAACATCCCGGAGAGTAGCCGGTTGTTCGAACTCACATCCAGGTCTCGCCACAACTGTGGCCAATTTCAGCCGTCAACAGCCGCGGAATGCCACGATAGTTGACACGACTTGCGTCGGGGCAGCAGGATCAGCACCGCCGCGAGAAGGCCGCATAGGCAAGAGGGGTGACCTCCCGATGGCATATCAGGCAGGTGGGCAGCGGTCGGTACCGCGACCCGTCCCCGAGAGTCTCGAGGCGCAGGCGTATCTCCAGGACTACGCCACCCTTCTCGAGGCCGTCTCCTTTCCGTCCGTCGTCGTCGACCACCGCTGGGACGTCGTCCTGGCCAACACCGCTTTCGCGTCACTTTTCGGCGGCGTGGGTCCCCATCCGACGGCGATGCCGGACGACAACTTCCTGAGATTCGTCCTCTTCCACCCGGACGCGAGCGAGGTCCTCGGCGAGCACGAGTCGCGCTGGTGCCTGCCGATGCTGGCGCACTTCGCCGCCGCCGTGGAGCGCCACGGCCACGACCACGGACTCCAGTCGATCCGCCGGGACATCGCCCAGGACCCGATCATGGAGGCCGCCTACCGGCAGGGCCTGCCGCACTGGATCCGGGCGGTCGGCGAGCAGGCCGTCGCGCACGACGGCGCGGTCCGCCCGCTGAAGCACCCCGACCCGCGCTGGGGCGCCACCGAGTGCCGGGTCGTCGACGAGACGCCGAGGACCCTGGCGGGCATGGGCTACAGCCGGCTGACGCTGGTCCTGCGCCCCGCCCGCCGCGCGGCGTCCCCGGCACGGCGGACGGTGCGTGCGCGCCGCACGGCGAGCCACCTCAGCGTGGTGGCCGTCCCCGAGGTCTGACAGGCACCGTCGGCGTTCAGGTCGCCGACGGTGCCTCGTCAACGCGCGTGTCCTTCGCGTCGATCCGTGTCTCTTCCGCGGGTTGGCGCATTGGATCGGCCGCATTCCCCGACACGGCGGTATGTGACATAGTACTGCTGTGAGCAAGCCACTGACCTGCGATGTCGTGGTCGTCGGAGCCGGAATGGTCGGCGCCGCCTGCGCTTTGTACGCGGCCCGGGCCGGGCTCGACGTCACCGTCGTCGACCGCGGACCGGTGGCCGGCGGCACGACCGGCGGCGGGGAGGGCAACCTTCTGGTCTCCGACAAGGAACCGGGCCCGGAGCTGGATCTCGCGCTGCTGTCCGGCCGCCTGTGGAGCGAACTCGCCGCGGAATTCGGACGGCTCGTCGAATACGAGGCCAAGGGCGGTGTCGTCGTGGCCTCGTCCCCCGGTGGACTCGCCGCCCTGGAGCGGTTCGCCGAAGGGCAGCGTGCCGCCGGAGTCGTCGCCGAACCGGTGGGAGGCGACGCGTTGTACGACCTGGAACCCCACCTCGCCCCGGGCCTGCCGGGTGCCGTGCACTACCCCCAGGACTGCCAGGTGATGCCCGCGCTGGCCGCCGCCCACCTGCTCCGCGCGTCGGGGGCGCGCCTGTTCACCGGCCGGACCGTGACCGGCGTGCCGCGCACCCCCGACGGAGCCGTGCGCGGAGTCCGCACCGACCGGGGCGACATCCACGCCCCGGCGGTCGTCAACGCGGCCGGCACCTGGGGCTCCGACCTGGCCGCCCTCGCGGGAACGTCCCTGCCCGTCCTCCCGCGCCGCGGCTTCGTCCTGGTCACCGAACCGCTCCCGCGCATGGTCCGCCACAAGGTGTACGCCGCCGACTACGTGGCCGACGTGGCCAGCGACTCGGCGGCCCTGCAGACCTCGCCGGTCGTCGAGGGCACGGCGGCCGGGCCGATCCTGATCGGCGCGAGCCGGGAACGGGTCGGGTTCGACTGTTCGTTCTCGCTGCCGGTCGCAAGGGCCCTGGCGGCGGGCGCGACCCGGCTGTTCCCGTTCCTCTCGGACGTCCGCGCCCTGCGCGCCTACCTGGGCTTCCGCCCCTACCTGCCCGACCACCTGCCCGCCATCGGCCCAGACCCCCGCGTCCCCGGCCTGCACCACGCCTGCGGCCACGAGGGCGCGGGCATCGGCCTCGCCACCGGCACCGGGCACCTGATCGCTCAGGCGCTGACCGCGAAGACGCCCGATGTGGACCTGACGCCGTTCCGGCCCGACCGCTTCACCGAGGAGGCCGCGTGACCTCTCCCCGCGACCTGGCAGGGGCCCGCCCCGGCCCCGCCTTCACGGTCACCCTGGACGGCCGCGAGATCGAGGCACTGCCCGGGCAGACGGTCGCCGCCGCGCTGTGGGCGGCCGGGGTCACCTCCTGGCGCACCACCCGCGGCGCGGGCCGCCCGCGCGGGGTCTTCTGCGGGATCGGCATCTGCTTCGACTGCCTGGTGACGGTCAACGGCCGCCCGAACCGGCGCGCTTGCCTGATGCCCTTGAACCCGGGCGACGCCATCCGTACGCAGAAGGAGACGGGCCACGATGACTGACCGGCCGCATCTTGCCGTGATCGGCGCGGGGCCGGCCGGTCTCGCCGCCACCGTCGCGGCGGCGGCTCAAGGGGTACGCGTCACGCTGCTCGACTCGGCCGCGGAGGCGGGCGGGCAGTTCTACCGCAGGCCCGCCGCCGGACTGCGCGCCCGCCGCCCGCAGGCCCTGCACCACCAGTGGCGCACCTGGGAGCGACTGCGGAACGCCTTGCGCACCCACGAGGAGACCGGCGCCGTACGGCACTTGCCCGACCATCACGTCTGGCTGGTGGAACGACGTGACCACGGCTTCACCGTCCACGCCCTGTTCGGCCCCGGCCAGGAGGAACCGGTCGAGGTGCGCGCCGACGCCGTTCTCCTCGCCACCGGCGGCTACGAGAAGGTGCTCCCGTTCCCCGGCTGGACCCTCCCCGGCGTCATCACCGCGGGCGGTGCCCAGGCCATGCTCAAGGGCACCCTCGCGGTGTCCGGCGCTGCCGCCGTCGTCGCCGGGACCGGGCCACTGCTCCTGCCCGTGGCGACCGGTCTCGCCGCGGCCGGGGTGGAGGTGGCCGCGCTGGTCGAGTCCGCCGACCCCAAGGCGTTCCTGCGGCGGGCCCGCGCACTGGCCGCCCAGCCGGGCAAGGTCGCCGAAGGCGCCCGGTACGCGACCCGGTTGCTGCGCCATCGGGTGCGGCTCCTGGCGAGGCATGCCGTCGTCGAGGCGCACGGCACCGAGCGGCTGGAGGCGGTGACCGTCGCAGCGCTCGACGGGCAAGGGCGTGTGCGGCCCGGTTCCGGGCGGCGCATCCCCTGCGACACCCTCGCCGTCGGCCACGGCATGCTGCCGCACACCGACCTCGCCGACACCCTGGGCTGTCGCCTGGACGGGCTGAACGTCCACGTCGACGACGAACAGCGCACCGGCGTCCCCGGCGTGTGGGCGGCGGGCGAGACCACCGGCATCGGTGGCGTGGCCCTGTCCCTCGCCGAGGGACACATCGCGGGCCGCTCCGCCGCGGCCCGCCTGCACGGCACCGCACCCGACCCGCGCGAGGGGGCGGCGGCCGTGCGGGCCCGCACCCGACTGCGGGCCTTCTCCGCCGCGTTGGACGGGGTGTACGCGCCGCCCGCGCACTGGACCGAGCAGGTCACCGACGACACCGTCGTCTGCCGCTGCGAGGAGGTCACCGGCGGCGCGGTCCGCGAGGCCGTGGCGGAACTCGGCGCCGGCGACCTGCGCACCGTGAAGCTGCTGACGCGCGCCGGGATGGGCTGGTGCCAGGGCCGGGTGTGCGGACCCGCGGTCGCGCGACTCGCCGGGTGCGAACTCAGGCCGTCCCGGGGGCCGTTCGCCCGCCCGGTGCCGCTCGGGGTGCTGGCGCGCGCCGGAGAGTCCGAGGAGGACTGAGCCCACCCCGGCCCGCTGTTCCAGACCCGGACCCCTCAGTAAAATGTCACATCCTATTCCAGATGGGACCCCCGATGACCACCACCGAGACCCGCCCCTGGCGCGGCGTCCTCGTCGCCACCGCCCTCCCGATGGACGACGACCTCCGCGTCGACCACGGCAGATACGCCGAGCACTGCGCCTGGCTGGTCGAGAACGGCTGCGACGGCGTCGTACCGAACGGCTCCCTCGGCGAGTACCAGGTCCTCACCCCCGAGGAGCGGTCCAGGGTCGTCGAGACGGCCGTGGCCGCCATCGGCGGCGCGCGCGTGATGCCCGGCGTCGCCGCCTACGGATCCGCCGAGGCCCGCCGCTGGGCCGAGCAGGCGCGCGACGCGGGCTGCGCCGCCGTCATGCTCCTGCCGCCCAACGCCTACCGCGCCGACGAGCGCTCCGTCCTCGCCCACTACGCCGAGGTCGCCGAGGCGGGCGTACCGGTCGTCGCCTACAACAACCCCATCGACACCAAGGTCGACCTGGTGCCCGAACTGCTCGCCACGCTGCACGGCGAGGGGTACATCCACGCCGTCAAGGAGTTCTCCGGCGATGTGCGCCGCGCCTACCAGCTCGCCGAACTCGCCCCGGAACTCGACCTGCTGATCGGGGCCGACGACGTCCTGCTGGAGCTCGCCGTCGCCGGCGCCAAGGGCTGGGTGGCCGGCTACCCGAACGCACTGCCCGCCGCGAGCGTCGCGCTGTACCGCGCGGCCGTCGGCGGCGACCTGGGCACGGCCCGGAAGCTGTACGAGCAGCTGCACCCACTGCTGCGCTGGGACTCCAAGGTCGAGTTCGTACAGGCCATCAAGCTGTCCATGGACATCGTCGGCCGCCACGGCGGCCCGGTGCGCCCGCCGCGCGTCCCGCTGCTGCCCGAGCAGGAGGCCGCGGTCCGCGCCGCCACCGGGAAGGCGGTCGCGGCGGGACTCGCGTAACGGTCCTCATCGGTTTGTCACGTCCACCAGGAGCGTCATGCGCAGCAAACTCGTCCTGCACGCCGTCGACTCGCACACCGAGGGCATGCCCACCCGGGTGATCACCGGTGGCATCGGCACGATCCCCGGCGCGACCATGAACGAGCGGCGCCTGTACTTCCGTGAGCACCGCGACGACATCAGGCAGGTCCTGATGAACGAGCCGCGCGGCCACGCGGCGATGAGCGGCGCCATCCTGCAGCCGCCCACCCGCCCCGACTGCGACTGGGGTGTCGTCTACATCGAGGTCTCGGGCTATCTGCCCATGTGCGGACACGGCACGATCGGCGTGGCGACGGTGCTCGTGGAGACCGGGATGGTCGAGGTCGTCGAGCCGGTCACCACGATCCGGCTCGACACCCCGGCGGGCGTGGTCGTCGCCGAGGTGGCGGTGGAGGACGGCGCCGCCACGGCCGTCACCCTCAGGAACGTCCCGTCCTTCGCCGTCGGGCTCGACCGCGAGATCACGCTCGCCGACGGGCGCACGGTGACCTACGACATGGCGTACGGCGGCAACTTCTACGCCATCCTGCCGCTGGAGCGGTTCCACCTGCCCTTCGACCGTGCCCGCAAGGACGACATCCTCAAGGCCGGCCTGTCCCTCATAGACGCGATCAATGCCGAGGCGGAGCCCGTCCACCCCGAGGATCCGTCCATCCGCGGCTGCCACCACGTCCACCTGTACGCGCCCGGCGCGACCGCCCGCCACTCACGGCACGCGATGGCGATCCACCCCGGCTGGTTCGACCGCTCACCCTGCGGGACCGGAACCAGCGCGCGCATGGCACAACTGCACGCGCGCGGCGAACTGCCCCTGCACACCGAGTTCGTGAACGAGTCCTTCATCGGGACACAGTTCACGGGCCGTCTCCTCGGCACCACGGAAGTCGCCGGGCTCCCCGCCGTCCTGCCCAGCTTCACCGGCCGCGCCTGGATCACCGGCACCGCCCAGTACCTGCTCGACCCGGCCGACCCCTTCCCGGCGGGGTTCGTCCTCTAGACGTCTTGAGGATCTGGAGACCTGGTATCTGGAGATCTGGAGGTCCGGACGTCGACGACAATGACCGGTATCGCGTGACATTGCACAGCTAGGAGACACCCCTTGGCCGCCGCCCAGCGCACCAGCGCCCCGTCCGCCGCTCCCGCCCTGCCGGTGCTGGGCGGCAAGAAGAGCAGCTACCGCGAGCGGGTCGCGGACGCCCTGCGGGCCGCGCTGATCGCCGGTGAGCTGCGCCCGGGAGACGTGTACTCGGCGCCCACGCTCGCCGCCCGTTTCGGCGTCTCCGCGACGCCGGTGCGCGAGGCGATGCTGGACCTGGCCAAGGAGGGCCTGGTCGACACCGTCCCCAACAAGGGCTTCCGGGTCACGGCCGTCTCCGAGCAACAGCTCGACGAGTACACCCACATCCGCGCGCTCATCGAGATCCCCACCGTGGTGGAGCTGGCCCGCACCGCCGACCCCGTCCTGCTGGAGGCGCTGCGCCCGGCCGCCCGGGAGATCGTCCACGCCGCCGCGGCCGGTGACCTGATCGCCTACGTCGAGGCCGATACGCGTTTCCACCTCGGGCTGCTCGCTCTCGCGGGCAACGCGCACCTCGTCGAGGTGGTCGGCGACCTGCGCAAGCGCTCGCGCCTGTACGGCCTCACCGCGCTGCTGGAGAAGGGCCGCCTGCTGGGCTCGGCCGAGGAGCACCTCGAACTCCTCGACGCCCTGCTGGCCCGTGACGAGGACGCGGTACGCGACGTCATGGCCCGTCATCTCGGCCATGTCCGCAACCTGTGGGCGGCCCGCGGCTGAGGAGACGCGCCGCGGCTGCGAGGACCGGGCCCTGGCCCCTCACAGCCGGTTCAGTGAGGTGGTGCCGTGTCCGCCTTGGCGGCACCCGCGCCGCGCTTCGCCGCCTGGATCTGCTCGTACACATGGGTCCGCAACTCGGCGAATCGCGGGGCGACCCGGGTGTGCAACTGGTCCCGCTCGTCCGGCAGGTCGACCTTCAGCTGCTCCTGCACCACGGTGGGGGAGGCGGACAGGACGACCACCCGCTGGCCCAGGTACACGGCCTCGTCGATGTCGTGGGTGACGAACAGGATCGTGATGCCGCGCTGCCGCCACAGACCCCGGACAAGGTCCTCCAGGTCGGCGCGGGTCTGCGCGTCGACCGCCGCGAACGGCTCGTCCATCAGCAGTACCCGGGGTTCGTACGCCAGGGCGCGGGCGATCGCGACCCGCTGCTGCATGCCGCCGGACAGCTGCCAGGGGTAGGCGTCGGCGGCGTCCGCGAGCCCGACCGACTCCAGCGCGTCCGCGACCAGCTCCCGCCGCCTCGCCTTGGTCAAGTCCTTCTGTTTCAACGGAAGTTCGACGTTCTGGGCGACCCGCATCCAGGGGAACAGGCTGCGTCCGTACTCCTGGAAGACGAGCGCCATCCCGGGCGGCGGGCCGTTGACCTTCCGTCCCTCCAGAAGGACTTCACCGCTCGTCGGCGTCAGCAGTCCGCCCATGCACTTCAGCAGCGTCGTCTTGCCGCAGCCCGACGGTCCGACGAGACAGACGAGCTCGCCGGCTTCGACGGTGAAGGTGAGGTCGCGCACCGCCTCCACCCGGCGGCCGGACTGCTCGTAGACCTTCTGCAGGCCGGATACGGCGAGAAGCGAGTGCATGGACCGCCCTTTCACGAGGCTCATGAGGACCGCCGGGCCGAGACGCGCAGGCCGTGATACCAGGCCAGGACCCGCCGCTCGACCAGCTGGAAGACGACGGAGAGCAGGAAGCCGAGCAGGCCGAGGACGAGGATCCCGGTCCACATGCCGGGGATCGCGAAGCTGCGCTGGAACTGGACGACGGTGAATCCGAGGCCGTTGCTGGCAGCGAACATCTCGCTGATGACCATCAGGATGATGCCGATGGACAGTGCCTGGCGCAGGCCGGCGAAGATCTGCGGGCCGGCCGAGGGCAGCACCAGGTTCGTCAGGCGCGAGGGTCCCTTGATGCCGTACGAGCGTGCCGTCTCGGCCATCACCGGGTCGACCGCGCGGACGCCCTCGACGGTGTTGAGGAGGATCGGCCACACGCAGCCGCTGGCGATCACCGTGACCTTCATCGTGTCGTCGATGCCCGCGAACAGCATGATGACCGGAACGAGGACCGGAGGCGGCACCGCCCGCAGGAACTCCAGGACCGGTTCGCACACCGCGCGGACGCGCCGGTAGGAGCCGATGACCGTGCCGAGCGCGACCCCCACGACGGTCGCGAGCGCGTAGCCGCCCGTCAGCCGCAGCACGCTGGGCAGGACGTCGTCCCGGAAACGATCGCCGGTCCACACCTCCGGGAAGGTCTGCATGATCGTGCGCAGGGGCGGCCAGAACACGTCCGTGCTGTTGTCGGACGCGAGCCACCAGAGGGCGACGAGCAGCGCGGGCAGGGCGAGCACGAAGAACAGCCGCAGCAGGACGCTCCTCACACCGCCACCTCCCCGCGCACCGACTGGTGCCAGGCCAGGGCCCGTCGCTCGACCGTCCGGGCGCCCACGTTGATGAACAGCCCCAGCAGACCGGTGACCACGATCAGCGCGTACATCTCCGGCACCGCCTGCGAGGTCTGCGCGACCGCGATCCGCGCGCCCAGCCCCGGTGCTCCGATGACGAGTTCGGCGGTGATGGTGAGGATCAGGGCGACGGCCGCCGCCAGCCGGAGCCCGGTCATCACGTACGGCAGCGCGGTCGGCCACAGCACGTGCCGGATCCGCGCCCAGGTGCCGAGGCCGTACGACCGTGCCGTCTCCTCGGCGACCGGGTCGACGTCCTGGACGCCGTAGAGGGTCTGGATGAGGATCTGCCAGAAGGAGGCGTACACGACGAGCAGGAGCACCGAGCGCAGTTCGGTGCCGTACAGCAGCACCGCCAGGGGGATCAGCGCGACCGAGGGGATCGGGCGCAGGAACTCGATCGTCGAGGCGGTCGCCTCGCGCAGGTACGGGACCACGGAGATCACCACACCGGCGACGATTCCCGCGCAGGCCGCGATCGCGAGGCCCAGCGCCCAGCCGGTGAGGGTGTCGCCGAGCGCCGACCAGAAGGCGCTGTCGGCGAGTTCGTCCGCGAAGGCGCCGGCGATGCGGCTGGTCGGCGGGAAGTAGGCCTCCTTGACGAGGCCGAGCCGCGGCACCGCCTCGCCGAGGGCGAGGAAGGCCGCGAGCCCGGCGGCGCCGAGGACCGCGTTCTCCCCCTTCACGGCAGGAGCGCGTCCAGGTCGGGGGTCTTCTTGAAGAGCCCGTCCTGCTCACCGAGCTTCGCCAGTGCCTCGATGGAGGCGCGGTTCGCCTCGGCCGGCCACTTCGGCAGGGTGGCCTGTGCCAGCACCGGCGCCGGGATCTTGGTGTACGTCGTGACGACCTCGCGGACCTCGTCCGGGTGGGTGTCGGCGTACGCGAGGGACTCGGCGGTGGCCTCCTGGAAATTCTTCACCACGTCCGGGTTCTTCTGGAGGTACTGCGCCGACGTGAAGTACATGGCGACGGTCAGGTCCGGCGCCACGTCGATCAGCGGCGAGTCGATCTCCACCCCGCCCTGGCTCTTGACGGTGGCGAGCGCCGGCTCGACCACGCTCGCGGCGTCGATCTGCCCCTTGTCGAGGGCGGCGGGCATCTGGTCGAAGGCCAATTCGACGAAGTTCACCTTGTCGGGGTCGCCGCCCGCCTTGCGCACCGACTCGCGCACCGCGGTCTCGTTGATGTTCTTGAGGGTGTTGATGGCGACCTTCTTGCCCTCCAGCTCCTTGGGCGACTTGATGGCGCTGCCCTTCTTCACCACGAGGCCGTTGAAGTCCTTGCCCTGCACGCCCGTCGAGGCGATGCCGTTGACGACGGCCTTGACGGGGACGCTGTTGGACTGGGCGATCATCAGCGAGGTGACGTTGGAGAACCCGAACTGGTACTGACCCGACGCCACGGCCGGCACGATCGCCGCACCGCCCTGAGCGGCCGTCAACTCCAGCTTCAGACCGCGCTTTTCGTAGAAGCCCTTCTTCTGGCCGAGGTAGAGGGGCGCGACATCCACGATCGGGATGAGCCCGACCTTGACCGTGGTGGTGCCGCCGGGCGAGGCGCTCGCGTCCGACGAACCACCCTCGGACGAGCCGCAGGCCGTCCCGGCGAGCAGGAAGGTGCCGGCGGTGAGACCGGCGAACAGGCGACGCATGGCTCCTCCTGTGCAGACAGCGGTGCAGCGGTGTTCCGACAGGTTGTGCGCAGACCGCACAGTAGTGCGCAGGCCTGCCCAGCGGGAAGGTGGAACTCGCAACCGTTCAGGGTCAATTGGGCCGGCTGACCACGTTGCCGACAGTGCTGGAGGCCCCACGATGTCCGGACCGGTTCGCGCAGCGCACTTCGTCAGGTCCTTCGAGCACGGGCTCGCCGTCATCCGCGCCTTCGACGCCGAACATCCGGTGCGCACGCTCAGCGAGGTCGCCCGTACCTGCGACCTGACGCGCGCGGCCGCCCGCCGGCTGCTGCTGACCCTCGTCGACCTCGGCTACGTCCGCCAGGACGGCCGGACGTTCCGGCTCACCGCGCGCGTGCTGGAGCTCGGCTACTCCTACCTGTCGAGCTTCTCCCTGCCGCAGATCGCCGAACCGCATCTGGAGCAACTGGTCGAACGCACCAGGGAGTCGTCATCCCTGTGCGTGCTCGACGGCGACGACGTGGTGTACGTGGCCCGGGTGCCGGCCCGCCGCATCATGACCGCGGCCATCACCGTCGGCACCCGCTTCCCGGCCCACGCCACCTCCGTGGGCCGGGTGATCCTCGCCCATCTGCCGGACGAGGAGCTTCAGGCGCGGCTCGCCCGCACCGACCTGCGTCCGCTGACCGCCCGCACCATCGTGTCGGTCAGGGCGCTGCGGGCCGAGCTCGACCGGGTACGCCGGCAGGGATACGCCCTCGTCGACCAGGAACTGGAGGAGGGGCTGCGCTCGATCGCCGCCCCGGTGCGGGACCGGGGCGGCGAGGTGGTGGCGGCGGTGAACATCCCCGTGCACGTGAGCCGCAACTCCCTCGCGTCGGTGCGCCGGGACCTGCTGCCGCCCCTGCTGGCGGCGGTCGCCGGGATCGAGACCGACCTCGGGCTGTCTACAGGTCGAGGACGAGCCGCTTCCCCCGGCACCGGGACACACAGATGAGCATGGTCTCCCCGGACTCCCGCTCCTCGTCGGTGAGCACCGAGTCCCGGTGGTCCGGCGTGCCGTCCAGGACATCGGTCTCGCAGGTGCCGCAGGTGCCCTCGGTGCAGGAGAACAGCACCTCGACGCCGGCGGCGCGCACGGTGTCGAGTACCGAGACGTCCTTCGAGACGGTGAGCGTACGGCCGCTCTGCGCCAGTTCGACCTCGAACTCGGTGTTCTCGCCGGTCTCCTGCTCCTTGGGCTGGAACCGCTCGACATGGAGCACCCCGGCCGGGCACCGGGCCTCCACCGCGTCGAGAAGCGCCCCGGGACCGCAGCAGTAGACGAGCGTGCCCTCGGGGACGTCGTCGAGCACCGAGGCCAGGTCCAGCAGGCCCGTCTCGTCCTGGGGCGCGATCGTGACGCGGTCCCCGTAGCGGCCCAACTCCTCGGCGAACGCCATGGATTCACGGCTGCGCCCGCCGTACAGCAGCGTCCACTCGGCGCCCGCAGCCTCCGCCGCGGCCAGCATCGGCAGGATCGGCGTGATGCCGATGCCGCCCGCGACGAAGCGGTAGCGGGGCGCGGGCCGCAGGGCGAAGTGGTTGCGCGGACCGCGCACCCGCACCTTGTCGCCCTGCCCCAACTGCCCGTGCACATGGGCGGATCCGCCGCGCCCGTCCGGCTCGCGCAGGACGGCGATCCGCCAGGCGTCCCGGTCGGCCGGGTCGCCGCACAGCGAGTACTGGCGTTCCAGGTCCGGCCCGAGCACGACGTCGATGTGCGCGCCGGGCTCCCAGACCGGCAGCGGTTCTCCCAGCGGGTGGCGCAGGGTCACGGCGAGTACGCCGTCGGCCGCGAACTCCAGCCCGTCGACGACGAGTTCGGCTTCGTACAGGGTCATGAGCTGTTTCCTCGCGGCTCGTGTCCTTGTGGGTGGGCGAGCATCCACTCCCACATCTCGATCGGGTCCTGCGAGGTGTGCTCGCGGCCGCAGTGACAGGTGCCGTGCAGGATGTCCGTGCCGGGGAGCCAGTCGATGCGGTAGACCTCGCCGGTGGGGCTGGTCACTGGACCTTCTCCATCGGCTTCGCGCCCTCCTCGACCAGGCGGGCGAGGATACGGCGGGCGGCGAGGCCGCCGGTGTCGATGTTGATGCTCAGCTCCTGGTAGCCGGTGCGCTCGCTGCCGAGCGTCTCCTGGAGGAGGTTGAGCGCGTCGACGTCCTGCATGACGACCGTGTGGTTGTTGCCCCGCAGGAACTCCGTGACCTCGTCGTCCTGCGTGGCCCAGTCGCGCGAGACCATCCAGAAGTCGTACACCTTGCCGTCGGCGGACGGCGTGATGGCGTACGTGATCTCGGTGTGGAAGCCGTTCGGGTCGCTGCCGTCCGGCTCGGGCGCCACACCGACCGGCGCGATCCGGCTGTGCAGCAGGTACAGACAGGGCGCGTGGTACTCGATGTCCTGCCAGCGCGTGATCCGGCCCTCGATGCCGGTGGACCTGGCGTAGAACGGTGGGCACTCCGCGTCGTCCATGTGCCGGCTCACCCGTACGATCCCGGCGCCCTCGTCGACCTCGGTGGTGATCGGCGTCTCGGCGACCTCGGGGGTGCCGATGTAGCCGCCGTGCAGATACGTCTCGTGGGACAGGTCGAGGAGGTTGTCGACCAGCAGGCCGTAGTCGGCGTCGATCGGTTCCATGCCGCGTACGGTCACCCAGCCGGGGGAGTCGAGGTGGCGGGCCCGCGGGATGGTCTGCGGGTCGGCGAGCGCCGGGTCGCCGATCCACACCCACACCAGGGAGTCCTGCTCGACGACCGGGTAGGAGGCCACGCGGGCGGTGCGCGGGACGCGCTTCTGACCGGGCACGTACACGCAGGCGCCCGTCTTGTCGTACGTGAAGCCGTGGTAGCCGCAGACGATGCGGTCGCCGTCGAGTCCGCTCTTGGAGAGCGGGTACCGGCGGTGCACACACCGGTCGTGCAGCGCGACGGGCGTCCCCTCCTGCTCGGTGCGGTAGAAGACGAGCGGCTCACCGAGAATCGTCCGGCCGAGCAACTCCTCGCGCCCTACCTCGTGGCTGTAGGCGGCGACGTACCACTGGTTCCTGGCGAAGGCGGTGGTGTGAGGCATGGAAGCGGCTCCGTCTCTCTGGTGATGGCGACATCATCCGGAAGAGCGTCACGGCACGGCAATGCCTCTTCCGTCCCACGGAAGAGGAGGGAGCAACTGCCTGCGCAGGAGCATTTTCTCTGGGGCGATCCGGTCACCGTCCCCGGCGAGGTGTCAGGCGCCCGTCTCGTCGGCATGACCGCCAAGGCCCTTCACGTGCCCGGCCGGGAGTTCTCGTCCGGCACCTCCGACACATGGGCGCTGACAATGCGCCAGCCTACGGGGAAACGCGTCCACGACTGCGTCTGGCGGCCGACGGCGTTACCCCCGGGATAGGCGAACAGCGTGGTGACCACCGCGTAGTCGGTCCCGAACGTGCTGATTCTGGTGTCGAAGAGTTTTCTGCCCGGGGGAAACGGCGGTTGTTGCCGTCGCCAGTCACGGATCTCCTCGATCCCGGCCTGCCGATCGGCGATACCGAAGCGGACCGTGTCGGGTGAGGTCCAGAAGTACCCGGTGATGCTTTCGTGGTCGTCGGTGACCAGGGCTTCCTCGTAGCCGGCGAAGGCCGCCGTCACTTCGGCGACCGTCTGTGGCAGGTCCACATTCATCCGCTCTCCGTTCGTCATGGGTCCGTTCCGTCCTCGCGCGGCCGTGCAGCCAGGTGGTCACCCGGCCGCACGGAAGTCGCCTTCAGTCGTCGTCAGTTGTGGTGAGCCATCGTCAGTCGGTGGCCGCCGAGTTGTCCGGCTCGGCGGTCTCGGTGGCCTCGTCCGGCAGGACGGCGGCGGGCAGGACGGCAGCGCCGGCGCCGGCCAGCACATTTCCCGGGACCGGGTCAGGTCCCTGCCCGTCCTCCGGCTCTGGCGCCGCAGCCGCGGAGGAGCCGCCGCCGTGCAGCCGCTCGAGTGCCAGTTCCTCGGCGTCCGGCTCGCGGGGTGCCGGCCGGGTCAGAGCGAAGGCTCCGCACAGCACGGCGGCGAAGAGGTAACCGAGGCTGACGCTCCCGCTGGCGTTCCAGTCGATCTTCGGGGCGTGGATGAGCCCGATGAAGGAGAGCGCCGCTCCGGCCAGGGCCACCCCTGCCGCCGGGACGAACCGTTTGTCGATGACGAACGCGACGAGCGCTCCCAGGACCAGGCCGGCCAGGATCGCGCCCTGGCCGAGGACCATCAGCCCGTGGTACACGACACCGGACGACTCCAGACCGGCCTCCCCGACCTTGGTCGCGCTGGTGCCGGCGGCCGCGAGGGCGTTGTCGATCTGGCCGACGGCCCAGGAGGCCAGGTTCGGCACGAGTGCGGCGACCACGGCCGCGGCGTGTGCCTTGGGTGAGAGCTGGAAGGCCTGAGCGCCGATGAGCAGGCCGATGTAGAGCAGGATGGGCACGATCGCGGCGACCGGGAGGATCGCACCCAACAGGCTGAACATGCCCAGGAAGCACATCAGGGCGATGACCGCGCCGGTGGCCAGCGAGTAGCCGGTGCGCCCGCCGGCCTTCTTCCACCCGGGGTGACCGACGTACACGGCGGGCGGGAAGGGAGAGCCGAGCGCGGAGCCGATGACGGCGCCCGCGCCGTCGGCCAGCAGCACCGAACGCAGGTTGTAGTTGTCACCGGCGGCAGCGGCGCTCTCGACGTTGCTCATGCCCTCGGTGAAGTTGTAGACGCCCAGGGGGATGGCGGTCGCGAGCAGCGGTGCGACGTCCGAGAGGCCGGAGAACAGCGTGCCGAGGTGGAGACCCGGGAGCGCGAAGGTGATGTCGTCGGCCGCCGCCGAGACCGCGGAGCCGTCCATCGCGCCGCCGGCCCAGCCGATCGCGGTGCCCACCAGCAGGGCGGCGAGCCCGACGGGGATGTTGCCGGGCAGCTTCAGGTCGGTCATGAGACCGATCAGGAGCAGCAGGAAGACCGGCAGGGCGATCCACAGGTTGTCCCACATCTGGCCGGCGGGCCGCATGGAGATGAAGGAGACAGAGATACCGGCGAGAGTGCCGAGCAGGGCTGCCCGGGGTGCGTACCGGCGTATGTACGGGCCGATGAAGGCCCCGATGATGACGATCACGCCGATGATGAAGGCCCAGGCGATACCGGCCTTCCAGGCCAGCAGCGGATCCTTGGTCTTGAGGTAGATCGGCAGCATGATGACGAACACGACGATGAACATGTGCGGCACGCTCGGCCCGTAGGGCATCGCGGTGACGTCCTGCCGCCCCTCCCGCAGCGCGAGTCTGCGGCCGAGGTAGGCGTAGTAGATGTTGCCCGCGATCAGGGCGATGCCCAGCGCCGGCAGGATGGTGTGGAAGACATCGTCGGCGGGAATCTTGAGGACTCCCAGGCACAACCCGGTCAAAGTGAGCACATTGACCAGGACGTTGACGCCCAGTCCGAAGAACGCGTTGGTGTCGCCCCGTACCCACAGCGGGAGGGGCATGGGTCTTTTCTCGGCGGGGGCGGTGCGGCGGAGCGACAGCATGGTGGGATCACCCTTCGTCGGGTGGAGCGGTGGTTGTGGCGTGGGGTACGCCGGGTAACGGGGTGTTGGCGGACCGAGGCACCGCTGAGGTGGCGGTGCGGTCGGGTCGGTCGGGGGCGCGGCGCGCGTGTGGCCGGGGCGCTGGTCCGCGGCCCTGTCAGAGCGGCTGGCGCGCCGGTTCGCGGACGGCTTCCGGAGCGTCGGGGCCGGCGGGCGATGCGGTGGCCAGTGCCGCCAGGAACGCGGCCGACTCCGCGGTCCAGCCGAAGATGCCGCCCTGCGCGGCCACCATCTCCAGGCCCGCCTGCTGGAATCGAGGGAAGTACGAGCCGACGCAGTCCGACAGCACCAGGCACTCGTAGCCACGGTCGTTGGCTTCGCGGACCGTCGTATGCACACACACTTCGGTGGTGACGCCGGTGACCACGAGACGGCGGATGCCGCGGGCGGTGAGCAGATCACCGAAGCCGGTGGCGTAGAAGGCGCCTTTGCCCGGCTTGTCGATCACCGGCTCACCCGCCACCGGGTAGAGCTCCTCGATGATGTCGTGGCCCTCCTCACCGCGGACCAGTATCCGGCCCTTGGGGCCCGGGTCGCCGATGCGCATGCTGGGGTTTCCTCGCAGCAGCTTGCTGGGGGGACAGTCGGACAGGTCCGGCAGGTGTCCCTCGCGGGTGTGCATGACCGCCATGCCCGCGGCGCGGCAGGCGTCGAGTACGGCCCGCAGCGGAGCGATGGTTCTGCGTAGTTGTTCCACGTCATTGCCCAGGCTCTCGCCGAATCCGCCGGGTTCGAGGAAGTCCCGCTGCATGTCGATGAGAACGAGTGCCGTCTCGGCGGGGTCGAAGGGGAACGGGTACGGGGCGGCCTCGACACTGAGCGATTCTGGGACTGCCATGGCGGTTCCTGCTTTCGTCGAGGGGAGTGGGAGTCGACGCGGTCGGCTCGGACGGATGCGGACCATGCGCCCGGATGTGCGGGACTGTTCGAACTGTGCAGGGCCCGTCCGGCGGGTCAGCTCAGGAGGTGGCCTCAGTCGTGGCGGCGATCAGGTCGTCGGCGGTGGAGACGCATCCGAAGACGCCGCCCTGCATGGTCACCATGTGCAGCGCGGCTTCATGGTTGGAAGGGTCCGTCGCGCCGGTGCAGTCGGAGAGGATCAGACATTCGTAGCCGCGGTCGTTGGCCTCGCGCATGGTGGTGTGGACGCACACGTCCGTGGTGATGCCGGTGAGGACCAGATGTGTGATGCCCCGGGTGCGCAGTACGAGGTCGAGGTTGGTGGCATAGAACGCCCCCTTGCCCGGCTTGTCCACGATCACCTCACCGGGAAACGGGGCCACTTCGGGCACGATCTCCCAGCCGGGTTCCCCCCGGACCAGAATGCGGCCGCACGGTCCGGCGGCGCCGATCTCGGCGCCGATCTGCGCGGACCGCCAGCGCTTGTTGGCCGGCAGGTCTGCCAGATCGGGGGCGTGCCCCTCACGGGTGTGGACCACGAGCATGCCCGTGCTGCGGGCGTGCGCGAGCAGCTTCTGCGTCGCAGGGAGCCCGGCCCGGGTCAGCGAGATGTCGTATCCCATCGTGTCCACGTAACCGCCGGGTCCGCAGAAGTCCGTCTGCCAGTCGATGCAGAGCACGGCGACACGGTCGGCAGGCACAGATGTGTCGTACGGCCACGCGTAGGGCTTCGCGGTGACCGGGCCGACGATTACTGTCGGATTGTGCGGACTTATGAGCGTACTGTCAGTCATTGACACCCCAAGCCAGTGAATCGGTGTATGGGGAAGTAGCCACAATATTTCTGGCATTCCGTACATGGTGATTATGTGGAAATTAGTTTCGGCCAGACGATCGCCGCGTTACCGAGAAATGACGCGAGCACGGGTGGGCGCAGGCCCCAGGGCCTGACCGAATTCGCTACAAGTTCCGAAATTATTCGGGACGGCTCCGTGCATGTGGCCGAAATGCATCGCTCATAGCTTCGCTCCTGGGTCCGTCGGACCGAAAAAGCTACTTCCCCCCGAAATCTCAGGAGCCCAAGGTGCCCAACCTCTCCAGACGCGGTGCCCTGAAGCTGACCGCCGGCATGGCCGTCCTCGGCACCCTCGGCCTGACCGGCTGCGGGCGCGAGGACGACACCGCCGCCGCGAGAACCTCCGCCAAGCCGATCGACGACTCCCCGGCCACCGGCACCATCAGCGTCTGGGCCGCCCAGGGCGACGCCGACGTGCTGGAGAAGGTCATCAAGCCGTTCAAGAGCGCGAACCCCGACGTCACCGTGACGTTCACGCTGATCCCGAACGCCGAGTACTACACCAAGCTCCAGGCGGCGATCGCGGCGGGCAAGGGTCCCGACGTGGCCCAGTTCTTCCCCGAGTCGCAGGCGCAGTTCCTCGACCCGTCGATCCTGCGGGCCGTTCCGGACGGCCTCGTCGACCCGGCCGGCTTCTTCAAGAGCCTGTGGGACGCGGGTGTGGTCGACGACGTGGCCTACACGGTGCCCTGGTACGCCTACACGTACGCCCTCGTCTACCGCTCCGACCTGGCCGAGAAGGCGGGCGTCGAGGCGCCCACCACGTGGGACGAGATGGTGCCGTTCTTCAAGGCGCTCCAGGGCGCCGGCGCCCGGCGCGGCCTCGGCGCCGACAACGGCTGGGATCTCTTCAACGGCCAGGACGTCGCGATGTACGCCTGGCAGGCCGGTGGCTCGCTGCTCTCCGCCGGCGGGAAATGGACACTCGACACACCCGCGATGGTCGACGCGCTCAGGTACAACGCGTCGTTCTTCACCTCGGGCGTCGCCGACACCGCCACGCCCACGTTCCTCGACGCGCAGCCGTACTTCGTCAGCGGGAAGACCGCCACGATGATCACCGGCCCGTGGGTGGTCGGGCAGCTCGACACCGCCGCGAAGAAGGACGGCTGGACGGCGTCCCACGTGGCCACCGCACCGCTGCCGGCCGGTTCGTCGGGCAGCGCGTCCTTCTCCGCGGGAGGCAGCTGGGGCGTGCTCGCGGACAGCGGCAACGCGGAGGCGTCGTGGAAGCTCGTCCGGCACATCGCGAAGCCCAGCACCCAGGTCGCGCAGTACGAGGCGTACAGCTCGCTGCCGGCGGTCATCTCCGCCTGGGACGACCCCGCCATCAAGAACCAGCCACTGCTCGACGCCTTCCTCGCACAGCTCAAGAACACCCGGACGTTCCCGCGCGTCACCACCTGGCAGCAGGTCGCGACCCGGATGGGCAAGGAGATGGAAGCCGTGGCCAAGGAGACGGCGACCGCCGAGAAGGCCGCCGCGAACATCCAGGCGTACGCCGTGAGCCTCGGCACGGGCGCGAAGTGAGCCGCGGATGACCACCACACCTGCCCTGGACACCCGGCGGCGCACCCGCCGTACGGCCGTCGCCTGGCTGTTCCTCACGCCGTTCGCCCTCGTGTTCCTGCTCTACACGGCAATTCCCACCGTCGCCGCGCTCGGCTTCAGCCTCACCGACCTGCGCGGCACCGATCTGCGGCATCCGCTCGCGGTCGACTTCACCGGCCTGGACAACTTCGTCCGTCTGTTCCAGGACGAGAGTTTCCTGCGCGACATCCGCAACACCGCCCTGTTCGTGGCCGTCGGGGTGCCCCTGACCATGGCGATCGGTTTCGGGCTGGCCCTCACGCTGAACTCCGGCATCCGGCGCCTGCGCGGCACCTTCCGCACCCTCTTCTTCGCGCCGGTCGTCACCAACGTCGTGGCGGTCGCCCTGATCTGGCAGTACGCCTTCAACGCCGACGGCACCGTCAACAAGGTGCTCGGCGCCATGGGCCTCGCCGGACCGAACTGGCTGGACGACCCGGACCTTGCCATGCCGGTGGTGATCCTGCTCGGCGTCTGGCGCAACTTCGGCACCGCGATGGTCCTGTTCCTCGCCGGACTGCAGTCGATCGGGGACGACGTGTACGAGGCCGCCTCCCTCGACGGGGCAGGACGATGGCGGCAGTTGCGGCACATCACCCTGCCGCTGCTGCTGCCGACCACCCTGATGGTGTCGGTGCTGCTGACCGTGTTCTACCTCCAGGTGTTCGACGAGCCGTACCTGCTCACCAACGGCGGCCCGCTCGGCTCCACCGAATCCGTGGCGCTGTACACCTACCACCAGTTCGGGGCCGGCGAGTTCGGGATGTCCTCGGCCGCGTCCTTCGTCACGCTCGTCATGGTGGCCCTGGTGAGTCTGGTCCAGTTCCGGCTGCTGAGGTCCCGCACATGAGCGCCGTCGCCGCGTTGCGGAACGCCGAAACCGCCACCCACCGGGCCGCCGCGCGCCCCCGGTCCGTCGCCCGGCCGCTGCTGTACGGCGCGCTGGTGCTGTGCGCGCTCCTCACGATGCTGCCGTTCGTCTGGGTGATCAGCGGCTCGCTGCGCAGTCTCGACGAGATCCGCTCCGATCCCGGTGCCTGGCTCCCGCACCACGTCACCCTCGACAACTTCGTGCGGCTGTTCGCCACCGAGGGCTTCGGCCGGTTCATGGTCAACAGCGTCGTGGTCGCGGTCATCGTGGTGGCCGGCAACATCGTCGCGGCGTCGGCCGCCGGTTACGCGCTCGCGAAACTCGACTTCGCGGGCAGGAGGCTCGCGTTCGGCGCGGTCATGGCGGCGATGATGGTGCCCTTCACCGCGGTCTTCGTCACACAGTTCGTGATCACCGTCGACCTCGGCCTGGCGGACACCCTCACCGGTATCGCCCTGCCCGGGGTGGCGATGCCCCTGTCGGTGTTCATCGTGCGGCAGTACGCGATGTCCATTCCCGACGAACTGCTGGAGGCGGCCCGGATCGACGGTGCGGGCGAGTTCCGGATCTTCTTCCGGATCTTCCTCCCGCTGGCGGGCCCCGCCGTCGCGACGATCACGATCATGTCGTTCCTCACCTCGTGGAACAACTTCATCTGGCCGCTCATCGTCGCGCAGAGCATGTCCACCTACACGCTGCCGGTGGGCCTCGCCGCCACCAGTCAGGCCGCCGCCCACGTCACGGACTACGGCCTCATGCTCGCCGGTGCGATCGTCGTGATGCTGCCGGTACTGCTGCTCTTCCTTTTCCTGCAGCGCTACTTCGTGCAGGGCATCTCCGGAACGGGAATGCGGTGAGCGAGATGAACCCCCTCGACATGGTGACCGACATGAACCCCCTCGACGCGGTGACCGGGACGAACTGTCCCGACGCGCCAGGAGAGCCGGACCGCGTACACGCCCCCGCGGGCACGGTCATCGGCCGGCGAGACGGCCGGACCCGGCGCTTCCTCGGCATCCCCTTCGCCCAACCCCCCACCGGACCACGGCGGTTCGCCGCACCCGTTGGACGCGGCCGGTTCACCGAGCCGTACGACGCGTCCCGGCACGGCCCCACCTCCCAGCGCGTGCCGCTGTTCGCCACGACCACCGTGCCGGAGCCGTCGGTGCCGGGAGAGGACGTACTGAACCTCGGCGTCGTCGCCCCGGCCCCGGACGACGACCGCGGCCCCTTCCCCGTCATGGTGTGGATCCACGGCGGCGGGTTCCTGGCCGGCAGCCCGGCCAGTCCGTGGTACGACGGGCGCGCCTTCGCCCGTGACGGCGTCGTCTGCGTCACCGTCGGCTACCGGCTGGGCGTCGACGGGTTCGCCGTCCTGGACGACGTCCCCACCAATGTGGGCCTGCGGGACCTGCTGCTCGCCCTCGACTGGGTACAGGAGAACATCGCCGCCTTCGGCGGGGATCCGGACCGGGTCACCGTCGCCGGCCAGTCGGCCGGGGGAGCGGCGGTGCTCGCGCTGCTCTCCTCGCCCGCGGGCCGCGGCCGCTTCCACCGCGCGGTCAGCCTGTCCGGCGGCTTCTTCCGAGCCGAGGCGGCAGCGGACTTCCTCGACGAACTGGCGGACAGGCTCGGAGTATCGCCGACCCGCGCCGGATTCGCCGACCGCGCCGTGGCGGAGCTCCAGCGGGCCGTGCTCGACCTGCGCGACGAAAGGGGCGACCACGACACCCTCGTCCTCGGCCCGTTCGTCGGCGACGACCTCCTCCCGGTGCCGGTCGCCGACGGACTCGCCGGGCACGGGCACGAGGTACCGCTGCTGCTCGGGGCGACGGCGGACGAGTTCGACAGCGGCACCGACCCGGGCGGCGCCGCCCGCACGGCGGGCACCCGGCTGACCGACACCCTGTTCCGAGCCGCCTGCCCGCGCAGCGCGGCCGCCCGTCGCCACGCCACCGCCGGCACCTGGCTGTACTCCTTCGCCTGGCCCTCGCCCGTGCTGGGCGGCGCCGCGCACTGCGTCGACCTCCCGTACTTCTTCGACGTCCTCGACGCACCGGGAGTCACCCCGGCCCTCGGCCCCAACCCGCCGCAGGAGCTGGCCACTTCGATGCACGCCGACCTGGTCGCGTTCATCCGCGGGCAGGAACCCGCCTGGGCACGGGCGAGCGGGAGGCTCGGCGATCCGGCGCGCGAGTACGGCCAGCCCGGGGCGGCCCTGGTGACCGACTCCACGGGCGTGTTCGACCCTGTCGTACCGTCGGTGTCCGAGGCGGCGGGGGCGTGCTGATGCCCGGGATGAACCAGAGCGCCGTCCGGCGCGTCAACACCTCCGTCGTCCTGCGTGCGCTGGCGGTGTCCGCCGGGCCGACGACGCTGACCGCGCTCGCCGAGCGGGCCGGGCTCTCCCGCCGCACCATCGAGCTGATCCTGGACTCGCTGGTCGAGGCCGGGCGGGTGGCGGAGCTGGACCGGGTGCCGGTCAGCGGCTCCGCCGGGCGCCCCGCCCGACGCTACGAACTGCGCGCCGAACACGCCCTGTTGGCGGCCGTGACCATCACCACCTCGGACGCGTCCGCGGTTGTCGCCGACGTACGAGGCCGCATCCTCGGCCGGGCCCACGGCCCGCTGCGCGCCTACCAGGACCCGCAGGTCACCCTCGACGACGCGGCCGCCCTGGTCCGGGCGGCGCTCGACGACGCGGGCGGGCCGCCGGGCCGGCTGCGCGCCGGCGCGGTCGCGGGCGGCGGCGCCATCGACGACGACGGGGTCGTACGGCGCCTGGTGCACACCACACGCTGGGAAGGCGTACACCTGCCCGAAGAACTGGGCCGGCGCATCCCGGTGCCCTGGTTCGCGGACAACGACACCAACCTCGGTGCCCTCGCGGAGCGCTGGCGGGGCGTGGCCGGCGACCACGACAACGTCGTATGGGCGATCCTCGGCAACCGCACCGGCCTCGGCATCCTCATCCGGGGCGCCGTGCACCGCGGTCTCGACGGCGCCGCGGGCGAGATAGTCGAGGCCCGCTCCATACCGGCCGGCTCGGTCGAGCACCACCCGGTGGCCTGGCTGACGTCACCGGACGCGGCCCAACGCGACATCGCCCTCGCCCGGTTCGACGCCGCACGCGCGGGCGAGGCGGGCGCACTCGCCGAGGTCGACGAGTTCGTGGAGAACATCGCGTCGATCCTCACCATCCTGTCGTGGACGGTCGCCCCCTCGCTCATCGTGCTCGGCGGCGGCCTGGAGGACGCGGCCGACGTCCTGCTGCCCCGGGTGCGTGCCGCGATGCGTGACGCCCGCACCCCGGCGATCGAGCTGCGCGCCACCGGCCTGGGCCGCGACGCCGCCCTCGTCGGCGCCGTCAAGCTGGCCCTGGACCGCATGGACACCGAGCTGTTCGGCCCGCTCGTCCCGCGCACGTGAGCGCACACCCCACCCCCCTGCTCCGGCACCCGTGGCCCGACACCTGGAGTCTCACCTTGACCGACACCCCCCGCACCGACGTCCTCATCGTGGGCAGCGGCCTCATGGGATCCGTCGTCGCCCGGCAGCTGCGGGACGCCGATCCGGCGCTGGACATCACCATGGTGGACGGCGGCAGCGCGATCGGCGAGAGTCCCGGCCTGCACCTGCACGACCTCGACGACCCGCTCCTGTGGGCCCGCTACAACGAACAGGTCGCCACCGGCGTCCAGGGCATGTACACGGGCGCCGAAGTGGTGCGCGAGGTCCCCGCCGGCCTCACCGGCCTGACGCCCGGCATGGTCCACGCCCTGGCCTTCGGCGAGGACGCCGACGCGATGCCCGCGACGGCGCTCGCCTGGAACGCGGGCGGCATGGGCGTCCACTGGACCGCCGCGACACCCTGGCCCGCCGGACACGAGGTGTTCGACTTCGGCGACCCGGCCCGCTGGGCGGCGGACCTGGACACCGCGCGCCGGATCCTCGCCGTCACGCCCGCCGCGATCGGCCCGACCGAGGTCGGCCGGACGGTGCTCGACGTCCTGAGCCGACGCTTCGACGGCGCGGGACCGGAGGACCGGCGGACACAGCCGATGCCGATGGCCGTCACCCCGACGACCGCGGGTCCCATGCCCCGCACGGCACCGGGAACGATCTTCCCGGCGCTGGCAGTCGGCGGTGACCCGGCCTTCACCCTGGCCACCGGCACGCTCGCGACGGCCCTGCTCGTCGAGGACGACCGCGTCACCGGCGCCTGGCTGCGCCGCGTCGCCGACGGCGCCGCGTCCGTGCTCCTCGCGGACACCGTGGTGGTGTGCGCCGACGCGCTGCGCACCCCGCAGCTGCTGTTCGCCTCGGGCATACGGCCCCACGCGCTCGGCCGTCACCTCAACGAGCACGCGTTCATCACCGCCCGGGTCCTGCTCGACCTCGACCGGTTCGGCATCGGCCTCGACGACCTGCCCCTGCAGCGCCCCGGCGAGTTCAGCACGGACTCGCTCTGGCTGCCGCAGAACGGGGCGGCGCAGCCCTTCCACGGCCAGATCATGAACCGCACGTACCTGGACGAGGACGGCCGGCCCCTGGCTCACTCCGTGGGCCTCTCGCTGTACGCCCCCGTCGCCTCGCGCCCCGAGAACCGGCTGGTGTTCTCCGAGACGCGGACCGACCTCGCCGGGATGCCGCGGATCACCGTCGAGTTCGGCTACTGCGAGGCGGACCGTGTGCTGATCGCCCGGGCACTGGACGAAGTCCGTTGCACGGCCGAGGAGTTCGGCCCCTTCGACCCCGCGACCGAAAGCGCGCTGTTGCCGCCGGGCTCCTCGCTGCACCAGACCGGCACGGTCCGGGCCGGCGCCGCCGACGACGGCACCAGCGTGTGCGACCCGGACGGCAGGGTGTGGGGTTACGACAACCTGTACCTCGCCGGCAACGGCGTGATTCCCACCGCGATGGCCGCCAACGTCACCCTGACCGGAGCGGTGACCGCCGTCCGGGCCGCCCGTGCCGTAGCCCGGCGGCACACCGCGCTCACCACCCACTGACAGGAAGCACGATCATGATCGACATCGCCAGGCAGTACCAGGTGGCTCTGCCGGCCTGGATCGACGACGAACTGGCCGACGTGCCCGCCGTCGTCCCCGACCGCGAGGACCGCATGCGCCTCGTGCACCGCCTCGCCGACCGCAACTGGCGCGCGGGCGACGGCGGCCCGTTCGCGGCGCTCGTCGCCGAACGGGACAGCGGCCGGATCGTCTCGGTCGGCGTGAACGTCGTCCTCGCCTCCGGCGTCTCCAGCGCCCACGCCGAGGTCGTCGCCCTCGGCCTGGCCCAGACGGCGACCGGCGGCTGGGACCTCGGCGGCGACGGCCTGCCGGCGCACGAACTCGTCGTCAACTGGCGCCCGTGCGTCCAGTGTTACGGCGCCACCATGTGGTCAGGGGTCCGCGCCCTCGTGGTCGCCGGCGAAGGCCCGGAACTGGAGGAGATCACCACCTTCGACGAGGGCCCGCTCGGCGCGGACTGGGCCGAGCAGTTCCAGGCCCGCGGCATCGAGGTCGTCAAGGACGTGCTCCGCGACGAGGCGCTCACCGTGTTCCGCGACTACCGAAAGGCCGTCGACAGCGCCGACGGCATCGTCGTCTACAACGCCCGTGGCGGTGCCGAATGACGCCTCGCTTCGCGACCGACATCATCACCTTCCACCACCCGGCCTTCTGGGGTCTGGCCTCCGCGGACGCCGTGCGGGACTGGGCCCGGCGGCACCCGCAGCGGTTCTGGGAACGCGTCATGGACGCACTGGCCGACGCCGAGGTCACCGGCATCGAGCTGACCTTCGCGCCCGGCGACATCGACTCCGCCCTGCGGGCCTTCGGCAGCGCACCGGCGTTCCGCCGCGAGCTCGCGGACCGGGGCCTGTCCGTCGTGAGCGCCTTCATCGCCGGGAGCGACTGCCCCGACTGGCGGCACGGCGACAACCTGGCCGCGATCGTCGCCGACGCCGAACGCCGCGCGGCCTTCCTCGCCGAGGCCGGGGCGGAACTCCTCGTCGCCGGACTGCCCATGCGGACGACGTACGGGATGCGGCCGCCCTTCTTCGTCGACGCCGCGTACATGACCCGCATGGCCGGCATCGCGCACGCGGTCGGCGAGGCGGTGTCCCGGCACGGCGTGAAACTCGCCTTCCACACGGAGTCCCACAGCACCCTCTGGTACGAGCGGGACATCGACCTGTTCATGGCCCTCACCGACCCGCGCTACGTGTGGCTGTGCCCCGACTCCTGCCACATCGCCCTCGGGGGAGGCGACCCGGTCGCCGTCGCGCGCCGCCACACCCCGCGCATCGCCCTGGCGCACTGGAAGGACGCGGTCGGACCGATCGACGTGCAACTCACCATCGACGACACGGTCTTCGCCCGGCAGCAGCCCTACATGACCCAGCTGGGCGCGGGCATCGTGGACTGGAAGGGCTGGGCCGACGCGATGTCCCGCACCCCCGGCGCCGGCACCGTACTCATCGAACTGGACGAGGCGGCCGACCCCGTGGCCGCGCTCCGGGCGGGACGGGCCGTGGCGCAGCGGTGGACCTCAGCGCCGTAGCTCCGTGTGTGCCGTCTCCGGCGGTCGCAGGTAACCAAGCGCTCTTGGGGAAGACCTGGGCGGCGATGTAGGTGGCCAGAAACGTGTAGGCGTACCAAGTCGTACCACTCCACGGCGTTGCCCGCGGAAGCGGCGCCGAGCCGGCGTGCGGGCCGTTTCGTCGGCGTGGACGCCGAGGTGTGCGTCTCTGTCATGAGCGCGGCCCTCCCCGCGCTCCGGCCCGGCACACCCCCCGTACTCACGACTTTCACATCAGCGCCACCAGACCCTTCCCTGACGTTTGGTGCTCTTGGAACACTCCTTTCGCGCACCTTCCGTCACGCTCCGGCCATCCGTACTCAGGATGAGAGGCCCCACCCATGCCCGACGTCAACAGGCGCCGCTTCCTTCAGCTCACCGGCGCCACCACGGCGTTCACCGCGCTGTCCCAGAGCATCCAGCGAGCCGCCGCGCTCCCGGCCCACCACCGCACGGGGACGATCGAGGACGTCGAGCACATCGTCGTCCTGATGCAGGAGAACCGTTCCTTCGACCACTACTTCGGGTCGCTCAGAGGCGTACGCGGCTTCGGCGACCCGCGTCCGGTCACGCTCGACAACGGCAGGTCGATATGGCACCAGTCGGACGGCGCCAAGGACGTGCTGCCGTTCCGGCCGGACGCCGACGACCTCGGCATGCAGTTCCTGGAAGGCCTGCCGCACGGCTGGCCCGACGGGCAGGCCGCCTACAACGGGGGCAAGTACGACAAGTGGGTGCCCGCGAAGGGCACCACGACCATGGCGTACCTGACCCGCGAGGACATCCCCTTCCACTACGCCCTCGCCGACACCTTCACCGTCTGCGACGCGTACCACTGCTCGTTCATCGGCTCGACCGACCCCAACCGCTACTACATGTGGTCGGGCTACACGGGCAACGACGGCCGGGGCGGCGGCCCGGTCCTCGGCAACGACGAGCTGGGCTACGGATGGACGACCTACCCGGAGCGGCTGGAGAAGGCCGGGATCTCCTGGAAGATCTACCAGGACACCGGCGACGGCCTCGACGCGAAGGGCAGCTGGGGCTGGATCGAGGACGCCTACCGCGGCAACTACGGCGACAACTCGCTGCTGTACTTCAACAGCTACCGAGGCGCCGCGCCCGGCGACCCGCTGTACGACAAGGCCCGCACCGGCACCGACGTCAAGAACGGCGACGGCTACTTCGACCGGCTGAAGGCGGACGTCAAGGCCGGCCGACTGCCGCAGATCTCCTGGATCGCCGCCCCCGAGGCCTTCTCCGAGCACTCCAACTGGCCCTCGAACTACGGCGCCTGGTACATCGCACAGGTTCTCGACGCACTCACCTCCAACCCGGCGGTGTGGGCGAAGACGGCCCTGTTCATCACCTACGACGAGAACGACGGCTTCTTCGACCATGTGGTGCCGCCGCTGCCGCCGGCGTCCGCCGCGCAGGGCAGGTCCACGGTCGACGTCTCCCCGGACCTCTACCCGGGCGACAGCAAGCGCCCGGCCGGCCCCTACGGCCTCGGCCCGCGCGTGCCGATGCTGGTCGTCTCGCCGTGGAGCAAGGGCGGATACGTCTGCTCCGAGACCCTCGACCACACCTCGATCCTCCGGTTCATGGAGCGTCGCTTCGGCGTCGGCGAGCCGAACATCTCACCCTGGCGGCGCGCGGTCTGCGGCGACCTGACGTCCGCGTTCGACTTCTCCCGCAAGGACGCCAGGCCGGCCGCGCTGCCGGACACCGACGGCTACGAGCCGCCGGACCGCGAGCGTCACCCCGACTACCGCCCCACGCCGCCGGCCGACCCCGACATGCCCGTGCAGGAGCGCGGACTGCGCCCGGCCCGCCCCCTGAAGTACGCCCCGTCGGTGAACGGTTCGGCGGACGCGGTGGCGGGCACGTACACGCTCACCTTCGCCTCGGGGGCGAAGGCGGGTGCCGCCTTCCACGTCACCTCCGGCAACCGCGCCGACGGTCCGTGGACGTACACCACCGAGGCCGGCAAGAGCATCGCCGACACCTGGAACTCGGCGTACTCGAACGGCTCGTACGACCTGACCGTGCACGGCCCGAACGGGTTCCTGCGCGTCTTCAAGGGCCCGAACGGCAGCGCCGGACTCGAGGTCACCGCACGCCACAGCGGCGACGACGTCGAGCTGGCCTTCGCCAACAAGGGCTCCGGCACCGTGCGGCTGAAGGTCACCAGTGGATACGGCGACCGGGCCAGGACCTTCACCGTGCGCGCCGGCGCCACCGTGAAGCACACCTTCGACCTCGCGGCGAGCAGGCGCTGGTACGACCTGACCGTCACGTCCGGGGCCGAGCCGGCGTTCCTGCGCAGGTTCGCCGGCCACGTGGAGAACGGGCGGCCGGGGGTGAGCGACCCGGCTGTCATGACTGGGTAAAGCCTTCCGGCGAGGGCGGATCCGGGCTGGTCGGGGCCGGGGACCCTCGGGATAGTGTGCGTCGGTGACCACGCAATCGAACACACCTGCAGGCTGGTACCCGGATCCGCACGGAGCGGCCCAGACGCTCCGCTACTGGGACGGCGCGCAGTGGACGGACCACACGAACCAGCAGGCCCAGGCCGCACCGCAGGTGCCGCCGCAGCCGGCCGGCCCGGACCAGCGCGTCCAGCACCAGGTGCAGCAGCAGGCCGGGGTCGCGGCGGGCGGCCCCGGCGGCGGCAGCCTGTTCAGCGAGCCGGTCCTGGTGGTCAACCAGAAGGCCAAGCTGATCGAGCTGACCAACGAGTACAAGGTCATGGACCAGAACGGCAACCAGCTCGGCTCGGTCGTCCAGGTCGGGCAGAGCACGCTGAAGAAGGCCCTGCGCCTCGTCGCCAGCGTCGACCAGTTCCTGACGCACAGGCTGGAGATCCGGGACGCGCACGACCGGCCCGTACTGCTGCTGACGCGCCCGGCGAAGTTCCTCAAGTCACGGGTGCTCGTGGCACGTCCGGACGGTCAGCCGGTGGGCGAGATCGTCCAGCAGAACATGATCGGCAAGATCAACTTCGCGATGAACGTGAACGGCCAACAGGTCGGCGCGATCAAGGCGGAGAACTGGCGCGCGTGGAACTTCGCCATCGTCGACCACACCGAGAAGGAGGTCGCCCGGATCACCAAGACCTGGGAAGGCCTCGCCAAGACGATGTTCACGACCGCGGACAACTACGTCCTGCAGATCCACTACCAGCTGCCCGAGCCGCTGCTGAGCCTGGTCGTGGCGACGGCACTGACCGTCGACACGGCGCTCAAGCAGGACTCGCGCGGACTCGGCTGAGTCCGCCCGCGACGGCGCTCACAGGGGTGTGAGGTGTCCCGGCTCGGACTGCCGGAGCACCAGCGCCGGTGCGGCCGGCCGGGGCGTCAACGCCGGCTCGGCCGTCGCCGATTCCGGCCTCAGGGCCAGCACCGCGGCCACGGGGTGTTCCTCGTCGCCGGGTCCGTCCGCATCCCCGGCGGCCCCGGCGTGCGGCACCCGTGAGAGCAGCACCACGCCCCACGCGGCGATCCCCGCCCCCGTCAGCGCGAGCAGAATGCCCGCCGCGCCGCCCTGCAGCCGCTCGCCGAGCAGCGCGAGGCCGATCGCCGCGGCGGCCACCGGGTTCGCCAGCGTCACCACGGCGAGCGGGGCGCCGAGGCCGCCCCGGTAGGCGGTCTGGGACAGCAGCAGTCCGCCGGTCGCGAAGGCCGCGACCAGCAGCGCCACCCCGACCACCTCCACGCTGAGCAGGGACTGGGTGCGGTCCGTCACGGCCACCGTCACGGTCTGGGTGAGCGCCGAGGCGACTCCGGAGGCGAAGCCCGACGCGGACGCGTGCCGCAGGCCCGGCCGGGCACCCCGCCGTGCCAGAGCGCCGATCAGCGTGGCCGTCACCGCCGCGACCGCCACCGCCTCGGGGACGCTCAGCACGTCCTCGGGCGCCGGCCCGGACGCCGTGACCAGGATCGCGGACAGACCGAGCAGCGTCAGCGCGGTGCCCCGCCACTCCGCGGCACTGACCCGCCGCCCCGCGACCCGCGCCCCCATGGGCACCGCCGCGACCAGGGTGAGCGCACCGAGCGGCTGGACCACGGTCAGCGGCCCGTACTTCAGGGCGACCACATGCAGCAGTGCGGCCGACGCGTTGAGCACGACCGACCCCCACCAGGGACCCGAGCGCAGCAGCCGCAGCGTGCCCGAAGCCGGGTTGCGGGAGGCCAGCCTCTCCTGGGCGACGGCCGCGGCCGCGTAGGCGACCGAGGAGAAGAGGGACAGGACGACGGCGAGAACGGTGGCGTTCATCGGTTCGCCCCCACGAGAGACGGCTTCTCGGCGGGTACGGGCCGGCCCTGACCGCGTCCGGCGGTGGTGACCGTCCGGTGCGGCAGGTGGATCACCGCGAGCGCGAGGCCGAGCAGCGCCCCCGCCATGACCGCGTCCAGCCAGTAGTGGTTGGCCGTGCCGACGATCACCAGCAGCGTCAGCAGGGGGTGCAGCAGCCACAGCCACCGCAGCCGGGAGCGGGTGGCGACGATCAGGCCGATCGCCAGCACCAGCGCCCAGCCGAAGTGCAGCGACGGCATCGCCGCGAACTGGTTCGAGAGGTGGTCGGTCTGCGGCGGGCCGTACACGGAGGGTCCGTAGATCCGTGCGGTGTCCACCAGGCCGGTGGCGGCGAGCATGCGCGGCGGGGCCAGCGGGAACAGGAGGTGCACCACCAGCGCGGCGCCGGTCAGCGCGGCCAGGACGCGGCGGGCCCAGACGTAGTGCGCGGGGCGGCGCAGGTAGAGCCAGACCAGGAAGGCGGCGGTGGCCGGGAAGTGGACGGTGGCGTAGTAGGTGTTCGCCAGGTGCGCGAACGTGTCGCCGTGCAGCAGCAGGGACTGCACCGAGTCCTCGCCCGGCAGCCGGAGGGTTCGCTCCAGGTCCCACACGCGGTGCGCGTTGTGGAAGGCCTCGCCGGTGTGGCCCGTCGCCAGCCGGCGGCCGAACTTGTAGACGAGGAAGAACCCTGCGACGAGCAGGAGCTCACGGACGAGCGGCGGTCGCGCTGTCGCGCTCGGCGCCGCTGGTGAAGGCTCGGTGCGGGCATTCATCCCCCGGCCCTTTCGCTGACGTGGTGCGTGTGTGCTGGTGCTGTTCCGGACGGGCTGGTGACTCGTCCGGCCGCGGAAACTCATCGATACTGTCGCGTACCGATACTGGAGTGTACCGATACGAATCCGTATCGGTACACTCGAGTATCGATAGGCGTACGACACACTGGAACGTGAGCCCCCGGCCACGGACACGAGCGAGGAGAGAGTTGATGACGTCGCAGGCCGCAGACGGACCGGAAGCGGTCGCCGCCTCGCGCCGCTCCAAGATCACGCCAGAGCGTGAGCGGGAGTTCTTCGACGCCGTGCTCGAGCAGATCCGCGCGTGCGGTTACGACTCCGTCACCATGGACGGCGTCGCGACCAGCACGCGCTGCAGCAAGTCCACCCTGTACCGGCAGTGGAAGACCAAGCCCCAGTTCGTGGCGGCGGCCCTGCGCGGCAGCCGTCGGGTGCGCTTCGCGGGCATCGACACCGGCTCACTCGCCGAGGACCTGCGCCAGGCCGCACGGGCGGCGGGCGCCTGGTCGACGAGCGACACCCAACTGGTCCAGGCACTCGGCCACGCCGTCACGCAGGACGAGGAACTCGCGCTGGCACTGCGCGAGGCACTGGTGGAACCGGAGATCGCGGCCTTGCAGGAGATCCTGCGGCGCGGCATCGAACGCGGCGAGATCGCCGCCGGCCATCCGGCGGTGGAGTACATCCCGGCCCAGATGTTCGGCGTCCTGCGCGCGCGGCCCGTCCTGGAGGGCAAGTACGCCGACCCGGACTACCTCGTCCGGTTCGTGGAGGCCGCCGTGCTCCCGGCACTCGGCCTGACCTGAGACCCAGGCCGCCGTCCACGGGATGACCGGGACGGCGACCTGCCCGCGCCGCACCGTGGGGACGGGGGCGGCGCGCACCCCCGGCCGGGCGGGACTCCTCTTGAGCGGAGGGGAGCCCCGCCCGGCCGGCACGTTCTTCCGCCGACCGCCGACCGCCGACCGCCGACCGCCGACCGCCGACCGTCTGACGTCAGACGTCCTGGCCGCTGCCGCCGCCCGTCGACACCTTGATGCCCTTGGTGATCTCGTCGAGCACGGCCTGCGTCTCCTCCACGTCGACGCCGAAGCGGACGACGACCATCTGCTGGGAGTTCGCGGGGGAGGGGAAGGCCAGCGACTGCACGTACCCGTCGGAGCCCTTGCTGGTGACCGCCTTCCAGCGGACCAGGTAGCCCTTCTGCCCGGCCACGGTCACCGCCTTGGAGGCCAGCACGTCGTGCGAGGTGATCGCGCCATAGGTCGAGCCGCCGTAGGAGTCCTCGGCGTTGGCCGCGATGTCCGCCTTCGCGATCTCCTCGGCCGTGGTGCCCTTGGTGCCGAGCGCCAGGGCGGGAGCCGAGTAGGCGCCGCCCTTCGTGCAGGACTTCGAGGTGTCGCCGGGGCAGTCGTAGGAGTCGTTCGACGTGACCGACGCCCCCACCGACATCTGCTGGCCGTACCAGTCCTTGGGTATCGGCAGGCTGATCCCGTCGATCGCGTCGGTCACCGAACCGCTCTCGATCCTCGGCGCCTCGGACTGGTCGGGCGAGGGCGACTGGCCACCGGACCCCCCGGAGCCACCGGACCCCCCGGAGCCACCGGACCCACCGTCGCCCCCGGGTCCGCCGTTGCCGCCGAAGGGGCCGCCCGTGGGGCCGTCCTGGCCACCCGAGCCGCCCGGTCCGCCCGGCCCCTGCGAGTTCGCGGTGTTGCCGTTGCCGCCCTCGTCGCCGGAGAGCGCGTACACACCCACACCTATGCACGCCAGGACCACGACGGCCGCCGCGACGGCTATGCCCGTGTGCAGACCGCGCCGCGATCGGGCGGGCGGCTGCGCGGGATACCCCGGATAGCCCGGATGCCCGGGATACGCCGGATGCGCCGGGAACGGACCGGCACCCGCCACCTCCGGAGGGCCCCACGCGGCGGCCGACCCCGCGGGCCGGGTCTGGTCCGTCCATGCCTTGCCGTCCCACCAGCGCTCGGTGGCGGGACCGTCACTTGTCTGCCCGGGGTCGGGGTACCACCCGGAGGGAGTCGCCTGCGTCATGTCCCCACCGTATGAGGCCTCGGTGAAAGAGGCATGAGAAGGTCCGGCTCCGAATTCGCCCCATTGCGGGACGAGTCGTGTGCATTCGCCGGTGAAGTCGACCACCGGACCCGCGCAGGGCGCTGGGCGGGTGCCGGTCACGGACGGCGCCCGTCGCCCTCGCGCATCCGGCGGCACCCGTCACGACAACAGGTGCCCTGACCGGCCTCCGCTCCGGCATCGGGACGGCTACGCTCAAGTCTGTACGTCGTACGGGCGACTTGGGGAGGTAGCGCGATGACGGAGGTACGGCCCCTGGCGGCCGCCCCGGCCTCGCTGTGGGAGCGTGACGAGGAAGTCGCCGCCGTCGTACGAGCCATCGACGCTCTGGGCGCGGACAGCTCCTCCTCGGGCAGCCTGCTGATGATCAGCGGCGAAGCCGGCTTCGGCAAGACCGCCCTGCTCGCCGAGACCCGCCGTATCGCCGAAGCACGCGGCTGCACGGTGTGGTCGGCGCGCGGCGGCGAAACCCTCAGGTCCGTCCCCTTCAACGTCGTACGACAACTGCTGCAACCCGCCCTCATGTCGCTGATGCCGGAAGAGGCCCGCGAATACCTCGGCGACTGGTACGACATCGCGGGCCCGGCCCTCGGCCTCACGGACCCCGGCGGGCGCCAGGCCGACCCGCAGGGCGTCACCGACGGCCTGGTCGCCGCGGTGCGCCGGCTGGCCCGGCGCGACTGGCCACTGGTCCTGCTGATCGACGACGCCCACTGGGCCGACCAGGAGACCCTGTGCTGGCTCGCCGCGTTCGCAGAACGCCTGGACGACCTGTCCGTCCTGGTCGTGGTGGCCCGCCGCCCCGGCGAGATGACCGGCGAGAGCGCCCGGCTCCTCGACGCGGTCGCCGCCACGGGCCTCCCCGCCACCACCCTGAGCGCCCTGACCCCACAGGCCACCGCCGGACTCACCCGCGCCACCCTGGGCGGGCACGCCGACGCCGCGTTCTGCCGCGAGGTCTGGGCCGTCACCGCGGGCAACCCGTACGAGGCCGTCGAACTCCTCGCCAAGGTCCAGGACAGCGAACTGGAGCCGACCGAGAGCGCGGCCGGAGAACTGCGGGCCCTGAACCGCGCGGCCCGCGGCGGCGGCCTCGTCGCCCGCCTCGAGGAACTCGGCATCGACGCCACCCGGTTCGCCTGGGCGGCCGCCATCCTCGGAACCGGTATCTCCGTCGACCTGGTGGCCAAGCTCGCCACCCTCGGCCGTGACGACGCCGGGCGCTGCGCCGAACTGCTGCGCAGCGCCCGCATCCTCACCGCACCCGACCCGGCGAACGGACCGGCCGACGAGGGCGACCTGGAGTTCGTCCACCCGCTGATCGCCACCGCCGTCTACAACTCCATCCCGCCCGCCCTGTGCACCGCCATGCACGGCATCGCCGCCCAGGTCGTCACCGACTCCGGGCGCGGCGCCGCGGCCGCCGCCCGCCACCTCCTGCAGGTCCACCCGGACGACGACGAGGAACTCGTCGAGCAGCTGCGTGAGGCCGCCCGCGAGCACCTCGCCGTCGGCGCCCCCGACGCCGCCCGGCGCTGCCTGGAACGCGCCCTGCTGGAACCCCCGCAGCCCGAGGTGCACGCGCACGTGCTCTTCGAACTCGGCTGCGCCACCCTCCTCACCGCGCCCGCGAAGACCATCGACCACCTCCAGACCGCGCTCGCCATGCCGGGCCTCGAAGGCGACGCGCGCGTCGACGCCGTCTTCCGCCTCTCCCAGGCACTCCTGCACAACGACCAGCTGGAGGAGGCCGTCCTCACCGTCGAGGCGGAGGCCGCCCGGCACGCGCCCGGACCCGCCCGGATGCGGCTGCAGGCCGTGCAGTACATGTGGGAGGGCATCCACGCGGGCGAGGCCGCCTCACCGGGCCGCTCCGAGCGCCTCGCCGAACTCGCCCGCACCTGCACCGGCCGTGACAACTCCGAACGCGCCCTGCTCATGCTGCGCGGCTTCGACGCCATGACCCACGGCGAGAGCGCCGAGGAGGTCGTCGACCTGTGCGACCGCGCCCTCGTCAACGGCCGGCTCGCACCCGGCCTCGGCTGGACCGACACCGAGTGGGGCGTCGAACTGCTCCTGATGCTGACCAACGCGTACGCCTACACCGACCGGCTCGACCGGGCCGACGCCCTCTACTCCGAGGCGCTGCGTGCCTACGAGTCCGCCGGCTGGAGCGGCGGCCACCTCGCCCTGGCCCACGCCTACGTCGGACTCGGCCACCGCCGCCGCGGGCGCCTCCGGGAGGCCGAGACGTCCCTGCGCGAGGCGCTGCGCCTGGCCGAACGCGTCGGCCGGGGACTGCCCCTGTACTGGACCGCGACCTGCAACCTCGTCGACACCCTGCTCGCCCGCGGCCACGTCGAGGAGGCCTGGGCGATCGCCGAGCAGTGCGGCTTCGCCCCGCCCTACCCCTCCACGATCGTGCTGCCCGACCCACGCTCCGTGCGCGGCCGCCTCCTGCTCGCCGTCGGCCGCACCAAGGACGGCATCAACGAACTGGAGGCCGCGGAAAAGGCGGCGGCCGTCCGCGGCCACCACAACCCGGTGCTCGTCCCCTGGGCCGTCGACCTCGCCCGCGCCCTCGCCACCGAGGACCCGGACCGTGCCGGCCGGCTCGCCACCGACGTCCGCCGACACGCCGAACGCCTCGGCACCGACACGGCCATAGGCGAGGCCCTGCGCTGCGCCGCCGCCCTGGAGACCGGCCAGCGCGCGGTCCGGCTGGCCGCGCGGGCGGTCGCGTACCTGGAGGCCTCGCCCTGCCAGTACGAACACGCGGCGGCCCGCGTCGAGTACGGCATCCTCGCCCGCTCGGTCGCCGAACTGAACCGGGGCCTGGCGCTCGCGCGGTCCTGCGGAGCGGACGGGCTGGTGGCGCAGGCGAGGGCGGTGCTGGAGACGGGCCGTGGGCTGCGGTAGGTCAGGTGTCCAGTGGCCGGTCGGTGACGGCGGACAGGCGCTTGTGCACGTTCCTGCCCGTTCGGTCGCCGGGGCCTGGCGTCGGCGCGGTCCTGCGGAGCGGACGGGCTGGTGGCGCAGGCGAGGGCGGTGCTGGAGACGGGCCGTGGGCTGCGGTAGGTCAGGTGTCCAGCAGTCGGTCGGTGACGGCAGACAGACGCTTGCGCACGTCCTCGTCGTACGCCGCCGGGTGCGCCCTGCCGCCCGCGTCCCGTCGAAGTAGCCGCCGCTGCCCAGGTCCCGGGTGGCCAGGGCCAGGACGCCCGGAGCGCCGTCGGCCACCGTGTTCCAGGGGCTGATGCCGCCCTCGCGGACCATCGCCGTGTCCATGTAGGTCGCCGGGTGCAGCACGTTCACCGAGACACCGGTGCCGTCCAGCTCCTCGGCCCTGGAGTCCTAACTCAGACACCAGCCGCAAACTAGCCGGGTGATCACGCGCCCGCTGCCGTGGCGGCCTGCTCGTCATGCTCGCGCAGCATCCGTAGGACCGTCGCCGGCGATGGGTTGTGGCCCTTCTTCGCTCCCGTGGTGATGACGAGCCGTTTGGCGATGTCGCGCAGGCTCATCTCCTGGTCGCGCAGATGGAGGGCCATGGACAGCATGTCGCCGTCGGTCACGCCCGCGCCGCCGATGGTCTTGCCGCGCCTGCGGGCGGACTCGTGGCCTTCCAGGGTGCGGTCGCGGATGTACTCGCGTTCCATGCCGGACATGGCCGCGAGCACGGTGAACACGATGCCGGACAGGTCGTGCGAGCCCTTCAGCTCCCCGGTGAGGAACTCCAGGCCGACGTCGCCGGCCTTCAGCTCCTCGGCGAGCATGGCCAGTTCGATGCCGCGGCCGAGCCGCTTGTGTTCGTGCACGACGAGGGTGACGGCGACACCGGAAGAGCGGATCTCCCCGGCGAGCCTCACGGCGGCCTCCAGCTCGGGGCGCCTGGTAGCACCTCCGCCACGAGGCCGCTCCGGCGCCTTGCGATGCACGGCACCAGATCACGCGACCTGATCGGACGCTCATAGTGAAAGGACCCCTTAGCCCTCGTTGGTCAGGCGCGTGGGCCGAGGAACAGGCCACCGCTCGCGTCGATGATCTGACCAGTGACCCAGCGGGCGGCGTGGGAGGCGAGGAAGGCGACCACATCGGCTACGTCGTCGGGCCCGCCCAGCCGGTTGAGTGCCGTCATACCGGATATCTGTTCGGTGAGGCCCGGCGTGTCGAAGACAGCTCCGTTGGTCGCCGTCCTGGTGGCCCCAGGAGCGACCGCGTTCACCGTGATCCTTCGGGGGCCGAGTTGGACGGCGATGGTTTTGGTCATCGTCTCGATCGCGCCCTTCGTCATGGCGAAGGATGTCTGGGCCGAGTTGGCCATCCGGGTCGCCACCGACGAGACCGAGACGATCCGGGCGCCCTCGCTCAACAGAGGCAGCGCCCGCTCGATGATGAAGTATGGCGCTCGCACGTTCACCGCGAACAAGTGGTCGAACTCTGCCCGGGTCGTCACGCCGAGCGGGCCGGCCGGTGCGGCCGCCGCGTTGTTGACCAGGATGTCGAGCGGCCGACCGGCCAAGCCGGCCTCCACGCCGGCGAAAAGTGTCTCGGCGTCGCCGTCCACGCCCAGTTCGGCTCGGACGGAGAAGGCGGTCCCGCCGGCGCGTTCCATCGCGTCGACCGTCGCAGCCGCCCCGCTCTCATCCGTGCCGAAGTGCACGATGACCGTGGCCCCTTCGGCCGCGAGCCGAGCGGCGATTGTCTGCCCGATGCCGCGCGACGCGCCCGTCACCAAAGCCGTTCTGCCCGTCAGATCGCCCATGTCTTCACCCCATCTAAATGTTAGTCACTAACATGATGGTAGTGTCTAGCACATGAGTGAGCGGCAACCAACCCTGCGGGGACGACGGCGATCCGAGACGCGGCGCCTGGTCCAAGCGCACGCGGTGCGGCTGTTCACCGACCACGGCTACGACGCGGTGACGGTGGCCGACGTCGCCGAGGCCGCCGGCGTCTCGGCAATGACCGTGTACCGGCACTTTCCCACCAAGGAGGACCTCGTCCTCATCGACCAGCCCGCCCAACTCATCGCCGAGCAGGTCGCCGCGTCGTCCGCGACGCAACCCCTGGTGCGCCGGGTCGGCGGCGCGCTCATCGACGCGGCCATGGCCTTGACCGGCGACAACGGGGACGAACCGGGGGCGAACGAGCGGTTCCTGCTGGACTGCCTCCGGCTCATGGTCTCGACGCCTGCGCTGCGGGCCCGGCACCTGGACAGCCAGTACGCGCTGCAACAGGCCATCGTCGACGCCCTCGGGGATGACGCGACCGATCCCGACGCCGCGTTCCGCGCCCAGGCGGCGACCAGCGCCTGCATGGCCGCGATGCACACGGCGCTGACGCGTTGGACCGAAGACGACGGACACACCAAGCTGCCCGACCTGATCACGCGGGCGCTCGCCGCGTCCTTCGGTGATGACGCCGTCGCCACCTACCGGAGGGACTGAGGCGGCCCACGCCCGCCCCTGGGACAGGCCCGAATCACTCGATCAGACCAACGACTGCGCCCAGGACGGGGAAACGGGGCTCGTCCGGCTACCCGAGACCTACTTTGCGGCTGGTGTCTGAGCTAGGACTCCACGGCCTCCTCGGCCAGGGCGAAGGTGTGCGCGGCGAGCGCGAACTTGCTGCGGCAGTACGCCGAGAGGCCGCTGTAGCCCCGAATGAGCTCGGGATCGTCGACATCGAGGGGCTCCTGGCCGGCCGAGCCGACGTTGACGATCCGCGCGGGCGGGTTCGCCAGCAGGAGCGCGCGGGTCAGCGCGACCGGCGCCAAGTAGTTTACGGCCAGCCTGAGTTCGTGTCCGTCGGCGCTCACCTCCCGCCCCGAGCCGGGCGAACCGCCGCCCACACCCGCGTTGTTGACCAGGACGTCGAGCTCGGGGTGCGCCTCGGCGACCCGGGCGCCCAGCTCGCGCACCTGCGTCAGTGCGGCCAGATCGGCGACGAACCCTTCGGCCGCACCCTCGCCGCGCAGTTCCTCGACGAGCTGGCGCGTGCGGGCGGCGTCACGGCCGTGGGCGAGGACCAGGTGTCCGGAGCGGACCAGTTCGAAGGCGACATGGCGGCCGAGACCGGAGGTGGCGCCGGTGATCAGAATCGTGGACATGCCCGCACCGTAGGCGCGCGGCGGGGACGTCGGCGTGATGCTGGTGAGGCTACGACCGGCAGGGTCACCGTTCCTGAAGACTGGGCGGGAGTGAGTCCTGTTGCCAGAAATCATGCTCAGTCGAACGCCCCGGACGGTGTTGGGCGTTCTGGTTGCCCGCGTTCGCTCCGCGTCCGGGCGGCACGGATCGTGTCCGTGGTCCGGGGATGCGGGGGCGGGTTTCCTCACGCCCAGGAAAACGCCGATCGGCCTGGACGGTCCGATGCCCCACCGCATCACTCCGGTGCTGTGGGGGCGGTGCCGTCTGTCGCCGGATCGGGTGTCCCTGGGCGCGCCTTCCGATCGCCACTGCAGCAGCATCATGGCGAGTGGTGGTGCGAGTCGTCGTAGTGAGGGGTTTCTGCCAGTGCTGGGCACCCCACCGGCTGGTGTAGGCCGGGTCGACGGCGAGGACCGCGATACCCGGCTGATCCGCCATCGACGCCAGCCGGGCACGGAGCTTCCCGGTGGGCATACCGGAAATCAGCTGCCGGAACCGCTTACGTCGTCCGTGTCTCTCGCGGGTCTTCTCCGCGGCGAAGTCCAGGTCCTCCACCGCGATCGCCTTCACGCCGCAGGTCTTCGCCCAGTGTAGGAGGCGGGTGAGGGCGTGGCGGACCTGGGCGTCGCGGTGCTGGGCGGTGCCGGTCAGGTCGTAGGAGAAGCGGCGGGGGCTGCCGGTCGGGTTGCCGTGGGTGTCGAGGCGCCAGGCGGCGACGTGGTCGGCGTTCATGTCGACGCCGATCACCCCGTGCGCGAGGGCAGCCTCGATCGGGAGTGTGGGGGTGGGCGGGGTCTGCCAGGACGCGGTCACATACCAGCGGTTCCGGCCGGTATCGAGGTGGATGCGGTAGGCGATGGCCCGGTCGGCCGCGACGCGATCCGCCCACTCGCCGCCCCGGTGCGCGAACACAACCCTGCTGGCGAGGACGTAGCGACCGTGCGGGGCGTTGGCCAGATGCGCGAGCGGTGCGGGGAGTTTGATGCCCACCTCGCCGTCCGGGCTGATGCGGATGGTCTCGTTGCCGTAGCGCTTGCCGGACTCCCCGTCCGCCTGGCAGAACCAGCGCTCCGCCTCCCAGCGCCCCCGCCATCCGGACTCCGTGAGCTGGGCCGCCTCTGGGTGATGCCGGGTGCGGGCCAGCCGCTTCCCGCCGCGGACGACGTGCACGAGGCCGGCCTCGCGGTCGGCCCGCACGGAAGCCAGGCGGTCCTGAAGTACCCGCAGCCGCCGCGACTTGGCATGCCATTCCCGCTGCGACCAGTAACCCCCGGGCGCCTTCTTCGTCCCATTCTGACCGACCGGCAGCGACAGGCGGTCCTCGATGGTGCGAACCCCCGCTTCCAGGTTTTGCAGGTGCGCCGACTGGCAGCGGCGGGCCAGCGCCCACTGGTCATGCGACGCCTTGGTGATACTGCCCACCCACCGCGACGACGACAGCGGTGTCAACTCCCGCTTACGCACCGCCCACGCCTCACCGGAATGCGAAAGGCCGTCCCGGCAACGCGCTTTGAGATCCCTGGAAGCCAGCGGCCCCAGATGCGCCCCCACCAGGCGCAGCACCTTCTCATCGTCCGGCGTCAGGTGCTTGAGGCAGGTCCGGACGGCCGCACCACTGGGACCGGACGCGACGAACGGCTCTGCGATGCTCCTCAGCTCATCCACCCCGTGCCCCCCGCCCGGCCCGCACTCGAAGAACCCTGTCGCCGTGAGAAACGAGCGCCACCCAGAAAAGTCACACATTCGATGCAAGAACGTCAGTTCCTCACCGAGAACCAGCCCCACGGCCCAGTCGCGCGACACGACACAGACCCCGCACGCTCACTCCCGCTCACCAAAACCCTCTTGAACACACTCCAGCGGCAACAGCTCCAAACCCTCCCACTCACCCTCCGGCTCACCCTTCCGAGCCGTCCTCCTCCGCCAGCACCCGCTGGGCCGCCGCGAACGCCGAGTTCGCCGCCGGGACCCCGCAGTACACGGCCGTCTGGAGCAGCACCGCGCCGATCTCCTCGGGGGTGAGGCCGTTGCGCCGGGCCGCCCGCACATGCATCGCCAGCTCGTCGTAGTGGCCGTGCGCGACCAGCGCGGTCAGCGTGATCATGCTGCGTTCGCGGCGGCTGAGCGTCGGGTCGGTCCAGATCTCGCCCCACGCGTAGCGCGAGATGAAGTCCTGGAAGCGCGCGGTGAAGGGCGTCTGCCGGGCCTGCGCCCGGTCCACGTGGGCGTCCCCGAGGACCTCGCGCCGCACCTCCATGCCCCGTCTGGCGCCACCGTCGAAGTGCGCCCGCAGTGCGGTCAGGACGGCCTCGGGGCACTGCGCGGGCGCCAGATGCGAGGCCCCCGGGATCTCCACCAGCGCGGCGCCCGGCACCGCGTCCGCGATCTCCCGCAGATGCGCGGGCGGGGTCGCGGGATCCTCGCGGCCGGCGACCAGCAAAGTGGGCGCGGAGATCTCCGCCAGCCGCTCCCGCAGGTCGAACGCGGCCAGCGCGTCGCAACAGGCGGCGTACGCGTCGGGGTCGGCGTCCCGGTGGTCCCGGACGAGTTCCGGCACGGTGAACCCGGACGTGAACCAGCGCGCGCCGGCACCGTCCGCGAGCTGGTCCAGGCCCTCGCTCCGGACGCGCGCGGCCCGCTCCTCCCACGGCTTCGAGCCGTTGAAGTGGGCGGAGGAACAGATCACCGCGAGCGACGACACCCGCTGCGGATGGTGCACGGCCAGCTGCAGCCCCACCGCACCGCCCAGTGACACCCCGGCGTAGGCGAACCGCTCGATGCCCAGGGAGTCGGCGAGCGCGAGCACCAGATCGGCGAGGTCTCCGACGGTCGCGCCCGGCCCGATCAGGCCGGCCGCCGAACCGCCGTGCCCCGGCAGGTCCCAGCGGATCACCCGGTGGGTGAGGGACAGTTCGGGCGCGACCCGGTCCCACAGGGCGTACGAGGTGCCCAGCGAAGGTCCCAGCAGCAGTGGGGGAGCGGAAGCGGGCCCTTCGGCACGGTGGTTGAGGCGGGTGTCGGTCAACGTCGCTCCAGAGCACGGTCGGTGAGGGCTCCGGCGGAGCCGGTGTAGCGGGCGGGGTCGGTGAGCTCGTCGAGGTCGACGTCCTTCAACTCGGGCTGCTCGGCGAGTAGTTCGCTAAGGCTCCGGCCCTCGGCGTAGGTACGCCTGGCGAGGTCCGTGAGCAGTTCCCTGGCGCGGGCACGGCCCAGGACGGGTGCCAGCTCGGCGGACAGCCGCTCGGAGACGACCAACCCGTGGGTGAGGTCGAGGTGTGCGCGCATGACGTCGGCGTGGACCCGCAGGCCCTCGGTCAGTTCGGCCGCGTCGCGGGCGGCGCCGCCGACCAGCCGGAGCAGGTCCCGCACCGGCTCCCACTCGGCGTGCCAGGCCCCGGCCGGCCGCTCGTCCTCGGCGGCCAGCGAGCCGTACAGGGTGGCCGCGAGCTGGGGGGCACGCCGGGCGGCGGCCGCGACCAGCGTGGACCGTACCGGGTTCGCCTTGTGCGGCATGGCGGACGAACCGCCGCCGCTGCCCTCCGCGACCTCGGCGATCTCGGTCCGGGAGAGGGTGAGCATGTCCGCGGCGATCTTGCCCAGGGCCCCGGCCGTGAAGGCCAGACAGCCGGCGAGGTCGGCGACCGGCGTCCGCAGGGTGTGCCAGGGCAGTGCCGGCGCGGCGAGCCCGCTCTCGCGGGCGAAGGAGGTGAGCAGCGCGGTCGGATCGTCCGCGCCGTACGCCGTGAAGGCCGCCAATGTCCCGGCCGCACCGCCGAGTTGAGCGGGCAGAGAGTCCCGTACGGGCGTTGCCCGGTCCCGGGCGTCCAGCACCAGCGACCGCCACCCGGCCGCCTTCAGCCCGAACGTCGTCGGCACGGCGTGCTGGGTGAGCGTCCGCCCCGGCATCGCGGTGTCACGGTGTGCGGCGGCCAGCCGGGCCAGCGCCCGCTCGGCGCGTCCGAGGTCGGCGAGGATCAGGTCCAGCGTGCGCCGGGCGACCAGCATCATCGCCGTGTCCATGATGTCCTGACTGGTCGCGCCCCGGTGGACGTACGGCCCGAACTCCTCGCCCACCGCCTTCGTCAGATCGGCGACCAGCGGAATGACGGGATTCCCGCCGCCCCGGGCCCGCTCCGCCAGCGACCGCACGTCGAATCGGCCGGCGTCGGCCGCCTCGGTCACCGCCGTCGCCGCCCCGGCCGGGGCGAGCCCCCACGCGGCCTGGGCGCGGGTCAGCGCCGCCTCCGCGTCCAGCAGCGCCTGCAGGTGGGCACGGTCGCCGGTCGCGGACGCGGCCGGGGAGCCTGCCCACCCGGGGGCGAGCAGGCCGGTGTCCGCTTCGTCGGATGTCACTGGAACTCCAGGAAGACCGTCTCGCCTTCGCCCTGAAGGCGGATGTCGAAACGGTACGTTCCCTTGTCCCCGCCGGTCGCGATCAGCGTGGCGCGTCGCTCCGCGTCCAGCCGCGCGAGCAGCGGGTCCGCGGCGAGCGCCGCCTCGTCGCCCGGCAGGTAGATCCGGGTGAACAGGTGCACCAGCAGCCCGCGCGCGAAGACGCACACGCTCAGGTACGGGGCGCTCCGCCCGCGCGCGCCGGGCCGGAGTGTGCGCGCGGACCAGTGGCCGCTCGCGTCCGTCTGGATGCGGCCCCAGCCGGTGAACTCCACGCCGTTGCGGCCGAGGAAGCCGCCGCTCGCCGTGTCGCGCCGCATCGAGCCGTCGACCGCCGGCAGGTTGCCGTCCGGGTCGGGACCCCACAGCTCCACGAACGCGTCGGGCAGCGGATTGCCCTCGCCGTCGTACACGTGCCCGTGCACGGCGATCGTGTCCGGGTGGCCGACCGGGGCGATGTCGCCGCCGCCGGGGAACGGCAGGGCGTGGCCGTAGAAGGGGCCGACCGTGTGCGACGGGGTCGGCAGCACGGTCTCCGGGCGACTCGTGTCGATCTTCGTCATGGCAGGTCAGCGTCCTTCTTCGATCCAGGTGGCGGTCGGCCCGTCGAGCACGATGTCCCAGTGGTAGCCCATCGAGAACTCCGGCACCGACAGGCTGTGGTCGTACGTCGCCACCAGCCGCTGCCGGGCCGTGTCGTCCGTCACCGACTGGATGATCGGGTCGTAGGGGAACAGCGGGTCGCTCGGGAAGTACATCTGCGTCACGAGCCGCTGCGTGAACGCCGAACCGAACAGCGAGAAGTGGATGTGCGCCGGCCGCCAGGCGTTGACGTGCTGACGCCACGGGTAGGGGCCCGGCTGGACGGTCGTGAAGTGGTAGAGGCCGCTGTCGTCGGTCAGCGTGCGGCCGACGCCGGTGAAGTTCGGGTCCAGCGGGGCGTCGTGCTGCTCGCGCTGGTGCGCGTAGCGGCCGGCCGAGTTCGCCTGCCAGATCTCGACCAGCTGACCGCGGATCGGACGCCCGTTCCGGTCGAGAAGCCGCCCGGAGACGGTGATGCGCTCGCCGATCGGCTCGCCGTTGTGCTGCCGGGTCAGGTCGTTGTCGACCTCGGTGATGTCCCGTTCCCCGAAGGCGGGGGAGGACAGCTCCACCAGCTCCGGGTCCCGGCTCACGTCGATCGCGACCGGCGGCTGCTTGGGGTGCCGCAGGACCGAGGACCGGTACGGGGCGTAGTCGCGGCGCGGCTGGTGCTCGACGGGAGCGCCGTCGGCGAGGCGCTTCTCGTACGCGGCGTGCTCGGCCGCGATCTCCAGGTCGATGTCCGCTTGGGTGAGAGTCATGGGTTGCTCACGCTTCCTAGCGCTCGAGGACGAGGGCGAGACCTTGGCCCACGCCGATGCAGAGGGTGGCGACGCCGACACCGCTGCCCCGGCGGGCGAGCTGGTGGGCGACCGTGCCGGCGAGCCGGGCACCGGAGGCGCCCAGCGGATGGCCGAGGGCGATGGCACCGCCCTGCGGGTTGAGGATCGCCGGGTCGAACTCGGGCCACTCGGCCACACAGCCCAGCACCTGGGCGGCGAACGCCTCGTTCAGCTCCAGCACTGACAGGTCGTCGAAGCTCTTGCCCGCCTTGGCGAGTGCGCGGTTGACCGCCTCGACGGGCGCGAGGCCGAAGTAGTGCGGGTCCAGGGCGTTGACGCCGGTCGCGGAGATCCGGGCCAGCGGTTCGCGGCCGGTGGCCTTCAGTCCCTCCTCGTCGACGAGGAGCAGCGCGGCGGCACCGTCGTTGAGGGGCGAGGCGTTGCCCGCGGTGACCGTCCCCCCGGAGGTACGGAAGGACGGCTTGAGCCTGGCCATGGCGCTCAGTGACGCATCCGGCCGTACGCACTCGTCGGCACCGAAGACCACCGGCTCGCCCTTGCGCTGCGGGATCGACACCGGAGCGAGCTCGGCGTCGAACAGGCCCGCCTGCTGGGCCCGTGCGGCCTTCTGGTGGCTGTTCAGCGCGAACTCGTCCTGCTGCGCACGGCTGATCTTGTGCTTCTCCGCGATCAGTTCGGCCGACTCGCCCAGTGGGACGGTCCACTGCGGTTCCATCCTCGGGTTGACCATCCGCCAGCCCAGCGTGGTCGAGTACAGCTCGGTGTGCCCGGCCGGGAACGGCTTGTCCGACTTGGGCAGCACGTACGGCGCCCGGGTCATCGACTCCACGCCACCGGCCACGGCGATGGAGGCGTCCCCGACCGCGATGGCGCGGGCCGCCTGGATCACGGCCTCGAGACCGGACGCGCACAGCCGGTTGACGGTCACACCGGGCACCGAGGTGGGCAGGCCGGCCAGCAGTGCGGCCATCCTTCCCACGTTGCGGTTCTCCTCGCCCGCGCCGTTGGCGTTGCCGAAGTACACGTCCTCGATCCGGGACGGGTCCAACTGCGGCGTACGGGCGAGGAGTTCACGGATGGCGTGCGCGCCCAGGTCGTCGGGGCGTACGGCGGCGAGGGCACCGCTGTAGCGGCCGACCGGGGACCGGACGGCGTCGACGATGTAGACGGTCTTCACTTCAGGGCCTCCGCGACGGTCAGGCGGGCGTCGGTCTTGGCGGTGATCTCGTCGACGCTCACGCCGGGCGCGGTCTCGACGAGCACCAGGCCGTCCGCCGTGACGTCCAGAACACCGAGGTCGGTGATGATCCGGTTCACACACGCCTTGCCCGTGAGCGGCAGCGCGCATTCCGCGAGGATCTTCGGGGAGCCGTCCTTGGCGGTGTGGGTCATCACGACGATGACCGTACGGGCTCCGTGGACGAGGTCCATCGCCCCGCCGATGCCGGTGATCAGCTTCCCGGGGATGGCCCAGTTGGCCAGGTCGCCCTTCTCGGAGACCTGCATCGCGCCGAGCACCGCGACGTCGATGTGCCCGCCCCGGATCATCCCGAAGGACAGTGCCGAGTCGAAGAAGGACGCGCCCGGCAGCACCGTCACCGTCTCCTTGCCCGCGTTGATCAGGTCGGGGTCGACCTGGTCCTCGGTGGGGTAGGGGCCGGTGCCCAGGATGCCGTTCTCCGACTCCAGGATCACCTCGACGTCCGGCGGGAGGTAGTTGGGGATCAGGGTCGGCAGGCCGATGCCGAGATTGACGTACTGGCCGTCCTCCAGCTCGCGCGCGGCCCGCGCGGCCATCTGTTCGCGTGTCCAGGCCATCAGGAGCTCACCGTCCGCTTCTCTATCCGCTTGTCGGCGGCCTGTTCCGGTGTCAGCGCGAGGACCCGCTGTACGAAGATCCCCGGCAGATGCACCGCGTCCGGGTCCATCTCCCCAGGCTCCACCAGCTCCTCCACCTCGGCGATCGTCACCCGGCCGGCCATGGCCGCGAGGGGGTTGAAGTTGCGGCTGGACCTGTTGAAGACCAGATTGCCGTACCGGTCCCCTTTCGCGGCCCTGACCAGTGCGAAGTCGGTGCGGATCCCGTGCTCCAGCACATACTCCGTGCCGTCGAACTCCCGCACCTCCTTCGGCGGTGAGGCGAGCGCGACGCCGCCCTGCCCGTCGTAGCGCCAGGGCAGCCCGCCGTCGGCGACCTGCGTGCCCACGCCCGCCGGGGTGAAGAACGCCGGGATCCCCGCGCCGCCGGCCCGCAGCCGCTCGGCCAGCGTGCCCTGCGGGATCATCTCCACCTCCAGCTCCCCGCCCAGGTACTGGCGGGCGAACTCCTTGTTCGCCCCGATGTAGGAGCCGGTCACCCGGGCGATCCGCCCGGCCGACAGCAGCACCGCGAGGCCGGAGTCCATCGCGCCGCAGTTGTTCGAGACGACGCTCACGCCGGTGATCCCCCGCTCGTACAGCGCCTGGATCAGCACGTTCGGCACACCGCTCAGCCCGAATCCGCCCACCGCCAGCGACGCACCGTCCGGCACATCGGCCACCGCCTCGAGGGCGGTGGCGACCACCTTGTCCATCCGTGAAGCCCCATCCCGTCCGAGCGCCCGTCCTGAGAAATTAGTCAGGGCACTGATTATTTCAGCGAGGTGTCCCTCACGCTGCCACCGGAGCTGCGGGGCGTCAAGACCCAGGAGAACTGCCAGGTCAGTTCACCGGGTGCGGGCCGCAGACAGGTGCCGCCCGCGCCGGTATTGTTCAGTGCACCAATGAATTCGATCTGGGGAGCGCACATGGCCGCGGTGGACCTCTCCACCCACCCCGGGCACCTGGCCCGGCGGCTCCAGCAGGCGCACTACCTGCTGTGGAACACGATGGTCTCCGAGGAGATCACCTCGCCGCAGTTCGCGGTCCTCAACGCGCTCGTCGGGGAGCCGGACCGGCTGGATCAGCGGACCGTCGGGGAACGGGTGGGCCTGGACCGGTCGACCATCGCCGAGGTGATCAGCCGGCTCGGCCGGCGCGGGCTCCTCGACAAGGTGCGCGACCCGCAGGACGGCCGCCGCTTCCTGCTGCACCTCACGGACGAGGGCCTGCGCACCCACCGCAAGCTGACCGTGCGCACCGCCCGGATGAACCAGGTCTTCCTGGCTCCGCTGTCGGCCGAGGAGCAGAGCGTGTTCTTCGACCTCATCCAGCGGGTCTCGGACGCGGCCGAAGGGCTCCGCAACCCGACGCAGCCCCTCGTCGCCCAGCCCTGAGCCCGCTCAGCCGCTCACGAGGCCTTCGCGAACACCACCCACACCTGCCCCTCGGCGAAGTTCACCGGCTCCCCGGCGTCGGTCGTGAACTCGGTGCCCTCCGTGGCCTCGGGGCGCGACCAGTTCACGCCGTAGGCCCGTCCGCCGCGCAGCACGTCCGCGGTCCCCGAGCCGACCGTCTCGGTGTACGGCGTGTTGTTGCCGAGGAAGTCGTGGAAGGCGGACGCGCGCACCTTCACGTACTGCACGACGACCGTCGCCGGCGCCATCCGCTTCCCGTCGGTCGTCACGGCGGGCGTCCCGTCCATCGAGACCAGCCAGCGGCCCCGGTCCGCCGACCAGTTGAAGGTGAAGGCCGCCGCCGGGTAACGCACGGTCCGCGAGGTCTCCTTCTGTCCTACGGCGGGTGCGGCGCCGTACCGGAAGCCGGTCGTCAGCGCGTCCGCGCCCGGCGCGGCGGGCAGCAGCCGCTCCGGCCGCAGGTAGAGGTTGTGCGGGGAGGGCTTGCCGGTGCCGCGGTAGTAGGCGCCGGACACCGTGCCGGGCGTCTGCGCGACCAGGGGCGCCTTGTCGATCAGCGGCATCAGTTTGCCCTGGGCCCCGGAGAAGGCGAGTGTCGGCCGGTCGAACTGGGCCAGCAGCTCCAGGTCCGACTCGCGGGCGCTGCGCACCGGACCGACGGCCTTCGGCAGCTTGGTGGCGTAGACCGCCATCAGCCGGCTCAGCCCGCCCTCGACCTGCTCGGCGTACACGATGTCGGCGGAGTCCAGGCCCGTATGGGGCCGGGCCGCGCGGGCGTTGTCGATCTTCACGGTGAGTACCGAGCCGGCGTCGACGCGCTCGCTCGGACTCTCGCTCGGGCTCTCGACGGGCGTGCGCAGCCGCCCGCGCCCGTCATCACCCGCGCCGCCCCCGCCCGTGCAGCTCGCCGTCAGCGAGGCGGTCGCCGTGGCGGCGAGCAGCGCCACCGCCGTGACGGTGCGTCGCGTGCGCGCTCTGTGTCCCTTGCCCACCGTGGCCACCCGTCTCTTGTCATTGATTGTGCGCTCATACGTTCATTGATGGCCATACCCGCTCGATTCTGATCGGCCGCGTTGCCTACGCCGATCGGGCCCGGGTGCGGCGATTCGGCGGCGTGGCGACCGGGTACCCGGTCGCCACCGCAGACCGGACACGCCGACGTGACCTAGGGAGCGTGCGATGAAGGCAGTGACCTGGCAGGGAAAACGGGACGTGCGGGTGGAGGAAGTGCCCGATCCGACGATCCAGGAGCCGACGGACGCCGTCATCCGGGTCACCTCCACCGGACTGTGCGGCTCCGACCTGCACCTGTACGAGGTGCTCACCCCGTTCATGACACCGGGCGACATCCTCGGGCACGAGCCGATGGGCATCGTCGAGGAGGTCGGCGCCGGGGTGCAGGACCTCTCGGCCGGCGACCGGGTCGTCGTGCCGTTCCAGATCGCCTGCGGCAAGTGCTGGATGTGCCTGACCGGCCTGCCGACGCAGTGCGAGACCACCCAGGTCCACAGTGAGGGCATGGGCGCCGCCCTCTTCGGCTACACCCGTCTGTACGGCTCCGTCCCGGGCGGCCAAGCCGAGTACCTGCGCGTCCCGCAGGCGCAGTTCGGCCCGATCAAGGTCCCCGAGGGCCCGCCCGACGACCGCTTCGTCTACCTCTCCGACGTCCTGCCCACCGCCTGGCAGGCGGTCGCCTACGCGGACGTCCCGCAGGGCGGCAGCGTCGCCGTGCTCGGCCTCGGGCCGATCGGCGACATGGCGTGCCGCATCGCCCAGCTCCGCGGCGCCGGACAGGTCTTCGGCGTGGACCTGGTCGGCGAGCGGCTGCGCCGGGCACGGTCGCGCGGTGTGGAGACGTACGACCTCAGGACCTTCGACAACGAGAAGGAACTGGTCCAGGCGATCCGCGACGAGACGGACGGACGCGGCCCCGACGCCGTGATCGACGCCGTCGGCACCGAGGCCCACGGCAGCGCCGCCGCCAAGCTCGCCCAGCAGGCGTCCGCGATGCTGCCGCGGAAGATCAGCGGACCGTTCGCGGAGCGCTTCAGCGTCGACCGGCTCGCCGCCTTCCACACCGCCATCGAGCTGGTGCGCCGGGGCGGCACGATCTCGCTCTCCGGGGTCTACGGCGGCATGGCCGACCCGCTCCCGATGCTCACCATGTTCGACAAGCAGATCCAGATCCGGATGGGCCAGGCGAACGTGCGGCGCTGGAGCGACGAGATCATCCCCTACCTCACCGACGAGGACCCGCTCGGCGTTGACGACTTCGCCACCCACCGGCTGCCGCTCAGCGAGGCACCGGACGCGTACCGGATGTTCCAGCACAAGCGGGACGGCGCGGTCAAGGTGCTGATGACTCCCTGAGCCACTCCCTGAGCCACTCCCTGAGCCAGGCTACGCGTCACGCCGGGGGACCGAAGATCTCCGCCAGGTCGTAGCGCACCGGCTCCTCCAGCTGCGCGTACGTGCAGCTCTCGGGGGTCCGGTCCGGGCGCCAGCGGCGGAAGCGGGCCGTGTGCCGGAAGCGGGCACCGTTCTCCATGTGGTCGTACGCCACCTCGACCACCCGCTCCGGCCGCAGCGGCACCCAGGACAGGTCCTTCTTGCCGGACCAGCGGCTGGGCGCCCCGGGCAGCCGGGCCGTCTCGTGTGCCGCCTCCTCGGCCCAGGCCGCCCACGGGTGTCCCGTGACGTCGTCCATGCGCAGCGGCTCCAGCTCCTCGACCAGCTCGGCCCGCCGCTTCATGGGGAAGGCGGCCGACACGCCCACGTGCTGGAGGGCACCCCGGTCGTCGTACAGGCCCAGCAGCAGCGAGCCGACCACCGGGCCGCTCTTGTGGAGGCGGTAGCCCGCGACGACGGCGTCCGCCGTCCGCTCGTGCTTGATCTTGAACATGGCGCGCTCGTCCTGGAGGTACCGCCCGTTGAGCGGCTTGGCGACGACACCGTCCAGGCCCGCCCCCTCGTACTGCTCGAACCACTGCTGAGCCACGTCGATGTCGGTCGTCGCCGGCGCCACGTGCACGGGGGCCGTCACCCCGGTCAGGGCCGCGGTCAGCAGCGCCCGCCGCTCGACGAGCGGCACGTCCAGCAGCGACTCGTCCGCCAGGGCCAGCAGGTCGAAGGCGACGAACGACGACGGCGTCCGCTGGGCCAGCGTCCGCACCCGGGAGTCCGCCGGATGGATGCGCTCGGTCAGCGCGTCGAAGTCCAGCCGCCCCTCCCGCGCGATGACGATCTCCCCGTCCAGCACGCACCGCTCGGGCAACCGCTCCCCGAGCGCCGCGACCAGCTCCGGGAAGTACCTGGTCAGAGGCTTGCCGGTACGGCTTCCCAGCTCGACCTCGGCCCCGTCACGGAACACGATCGCCCGGAACCCGTCCCACTTCGCCTCGTAGTGCATGTCCGGCGGGATCTTCGCCACCGACTTGGCGAGCATGGGCTTCACGGGCGGCATCACGGGCAGATCCATGCTCCGATTCTGCGCTCGAATCGAATGAAATGCCCGGTGTGCGAGGTATGCGCGGTACGCCTACCGTGGCTCGCATGGGCGAAGCGGTGGAACTGGAGGCGGGCGGCCGGACCGTACGGCTGTCCAGCCCGGACAAGGTCTTCTTCCCGGAGCGCGGCTTCACCAAGCTGGACCTGGCCCGCTACTACCAGGCCGTGGGTCCCGGCATCCTGCGTGCCCTGCGCAACCGCCCCACCACCCTGGAGCGCTACCCGGACGGCGTGGGCGGCGAGTCCTTCTTCCAGAAGCGGGCACCGAAGAACATGCCCCACTGGATCCCCACCGCGCACATCACCTTCCCCAGCGGCCGCAGCGCCGACGAGATGTGCCCCACCGAGGAGGCCGCCGTGCTGTGGGCCGCCCAGTTCGGCACCCTCACCTTCCATCCCTGGCCGGTCCGCCGCGACGACGTCGACCGCCCCGACGAACTGCGCATCGACCTCGACCCGCAGCCCGGCACCGACTACGACGACGCGGTCCGCGCCGCCCGTGAACTGCGCGCCGTCCTCGACGAGCACGGCGGCCTGCGCGGCTGGCCGAAGACCTCCGGCGGACGCGGCCTGCACGTCTTCGTCCCGATCGAACCCCGCTGGACCTTCACCCAGGTCCGGCGTGCCGCCATCGCGGTCGGGCGGGAGATGGAACGCCGGATGCCGGAGCGGGTGACCATCAAGTGGTGGAAGGAGGAGCGGGGCGAGCGCATCTTCATCGACTACAACCAGACCGCCCGGGACCGCACGATCGCCTCCGCCTACTCCGTACGGCCGCGCCCGCACGCCCCGGTCTCCGCGCCCCTGCGCTGGGACGAGGTCGGCACCGCGCACCCCCAGGACTTCGACATCGCGACCATGCCCGCCCGCTTCGCCGAACTCGGCGACGTGCACGCGGACATGGACGACCACGCCTTCTCCCTGGAGCCCTTGCTGGAGCTGGCGCGCCGCGACGAGCACGATCACGGGCTCGGCGATCTGCCGTACCCGCCCGAGTATCCGAAGATGCCGGGAGAACCCAGGCGGGTGCAGCCGAGCAAGGCGAGGAAGGAGGCGCCCCCACCGGAGGCACCTCCTTCCTGACCTGCGAAGGTGCCCCCTACGAGGGACCTCCTTCGGGACCTACAGCTCCTTGATCCTGATGTCCCGGTACGAGATCACGTCCGTCGTGCCGTGCACCTGGAGTCCGATGTGGCCGGAGGCGAACCGCCGCCCGTCCGTGCCCGGGTCGTCCGAGCGCGGCGGGGAGAAGTCCTGGCCGCCGACGTTGTCGAACTCGTTGATCAGCACGCCGTTGCGGTAGACCGAGTAGTGCTGGTCGACCACCCGGATCTCGTAGTCGTTCCACGTGCCCTTCTGGGTGACGCCGGCCCCGGCCAGCCCCACCCGGTCGAAACCGTAGACCGAGCCCGTCTTGTACATGTCCCCGTCGGGCCGGTCGAGCACCTGCACCTCGTGCCCGTACTTGATGGCGACCCACTCCGGCCGCGACTCCTCCGGGTGGTCGTGCACCCCCGGGAACCGCACGAACACACCGGAGTTGGCGTTGCCGGTGCCCGGAGCGTCGTCACGCCACTGGAGCCTGAGCGAGAAGTCGCCGTACTTGCGCTGCGGGAACCACAGCATGCCGAGCCCGGCCTTCGTGGTGCCCGAGGTGATCGACCCGTCGGCGTTCGGCGCGAACGAACCGCCGCCCACCTGCTGCCACTTGGCGAAGGACTCCGCGCTGCCGTCGAGGATCGTGCGGTAGCCCTCGGTCTGTCCGGGCTTGCCGATGCCGGACTGGCGGGCCGCCTTCTGGATCGCGTTGTACTCGCGCTGGTCGACGACGCCTTCCGTGAGGAGCTTGTCCAGTACCGCCTTGACATGCTTCAGGAACAGCGCGTGGGACGTCCACTCCTTCTCGTCCTCGATCAACTCGTTGATCCGGCACCGGTTGTTCGTGACCCGGTTCGGCACGCCCGAGTCGACCGTGCCGACGATGACGGTCCACCGCTCGTCGTACTCCGAACAGTTGGGTGCGGGCACCCCGCCGCCGGCCACCACGGTGAAGCTGACGGTCCGTGCGGCGGAGGTGTTGCCCGCCTTGTCGACGGCCCGGTACGCGAGGGTGTGCGCGCCGGCACGGTCGACCACCACGGCAATGCTGTATGCGATGTACGGTCCACCGTCGAGTGAATACTCGATCCGGTCGACACCCGACCCGCCGTGTTCGTCGGTCGCGCTCACGGTCACCTTGGCGTTCCCGACGTACGCCCCGTCGGAGTTCCGCGTGCCGTCCACGGTCACGCCGGTCACCGGCGGGGTCGTGTCCTGCGGTGGCGCGGCGACGACCGTGAACCGCACGCTCTTCTCGGCGGCCACGTTGCCGGCCTTGTCGGTGGCCCGGTAGCGCACGGTGTGCGTCCCGGCCTGGTGCACCATCACGGGGGCGGTGTACGGCTGCCAGGCACCGGAGCCGACCGCGTACTCGATGGTGTTGACGCCGGATCCGGTGTCCGAGGCGCTGACGGTGACCGTCGCCATGTCGACGTACGTCCCGTCGGCGTTCTGCTCACCGCTCACTGTCGCCGAGGTGTCGGGCGGTGCGGTGTCGTCGGAGGCCGGGGGGACGACCGTGAACGCGACACTCTTCTCCGCCGACACGTTGCCCGCCTTGTCGAGGGCGCGGTAGCGGATCGAGTGGCTGCCGACCTGGTCGACGACGACCGGTGCGGTGTACGGAAACCAGTCGCCCGTGTCACCGACCGCATACTGTATGCCGTCGACCCCGGACCCGCCGTCTTCGTCGGTCGCGCTGATCGCGACACTCGCCGAGCCGACGTACTCGCCCTGCGCGTTCTGCGTGCCGGTCACCTGCGCGGTCGTCTCGGGCGGTGTCGTGTCCTCGCCGCCGCCCTCGGTCACCACGAGGATGCCCTGCATCTGGCCGTGGCCGGGAATCGTGCAGTGGTAGAAGTAGCGGCCCGGCGTGAGCGTGACCTCGGCGGTGTGACGGCCGCCCTGGTCGTCGCCCGGGTTGGCGAGGATGTTGAGCTGGACGTCGCTGTTGAACTCCGGATCGCTCGTCACGAACGTCAACGTGTGCGGCATGCCGATGGTGTTGCCGGTCGCCGCACTGTTCTCGAAGACGATCGTCGCCGCGCCCGCCACGGCCGTCGCGGGCGCCGACGTGTACTTGTCGATGTCGTTTCCGGCGGTCCAGGTGAGCACCTGGGCCGCGGCCTGCTCCTGGGGCTGCCGGCTCTCCTGCCGGGCATGCTGCTGAGTCTGCCCCGCTGCGGGCAGCGCCTGCAGCCCGAGGATGACGAGCAGCGCGGCCACCATGGCCGTCCAGACTCTTCGTTGCCGTGTCACTGCGTCCCCCTCGCCAGCCGGCCGGCGGCCGGAGTCGGCCCGCCGCCCGTGTAAGTGACCCGCCACAGCGCCGACCTGGCGTCCGAGGTGAAGAAGCCGCGGCCGTAGTCGAGGACGTACAGGGCGCCGTCCGGACCGAACTTCCAGTCCATGAGGTTCCTGATGCCGTTGTTGCCGACCGGCACGATCTTCTTCAGGGACTCCGAGTGGACCGGCAGACCGCCGGCGCCCTGGTTCTTCGGATCGGTGATGACCGCGTTGCGCGGCTGGTCGGCGTCGTAGAAGTCGCCGACGAACCACTTGCCGTCCCAGTAGGAGGGCCACTTGGCCGCGCTCGTGCTCGCCGCGTCGTACCGGTAGACCGGCCCGTTCATCGCGGCCTGGCCGCCGCCCTTGAGCCACGGCAGCAGATAGGTGGCCTCCTCCTGCTTGTAGGAGGGGATGCCGTTCGCGTCGCGCGGGTAGTCCGGGGCGCCGCCCTGGGGCGAGTACCAGATGTTGTTGCCGGTGACGGGCGGCAGGTTGACCAGGCCGTCGTTGTTGGGCGACTCGTTCTTCGGGTGGTCGCAGTCGTACCAGCCGAGCGGCTGGGTGGGGTCGGGCAGGTTGCGGTCCCGGTAGGGCTGTTTGTTGCCCATGCAGTACGGCCAGCCGCGGTTGCCCGCCTCGGTGATGACGGCGAAGGTGTCGTACTTGGCGGGACCCCAGGTCGTCGAGGGCGCGCTCGCGTCGGGGCCGACCCAGCCGGCGTAGAGGGTGTCGGTCTGCTTGTCGACGAAGATGCGCGCCGGGTTGCGCACGCCCATCACATAGATCTCACCGCGGGTCTTGCCGCCGCCCTCGTCGGTCTCCTTGCCGGTGAAGAGGTTGCCGTCGGGGAGGGTGTAGGTCCCGTCGGGTTCCGGGTGGATGCGCAGGATCTTGCCGTTGAGGTTGTTGGTGTTGCCGGCGGTGCGGCGCGCGTCGGCGAAGGAGACACCCTTGTAGTTGGGCTGTGGGTTGTTGCCCGAGTAGCCGTCGCTGAAGCCGCTGGAGTTGTTGTCGCCGGTGGCGATGTACAGGTTGCCCTGGGAGTCCCAGGCCATCCCGCCGCCCGCGTGGCAGCAACTGTGGATCTGCACGGGCCACTTGAGCAGCACCTTCTCGCTGCCCAGGTCCAGTTTGTCGGTGGCGGGGTCGAGGGTGAAGCGGGAGACGCGCCGCTCGGCCATCCGGGTGTCGCGGTTGATCTGCGCGTGCGGCGTGTAGTGCAGGTACACCCAGCCGTTCTGCTCGAAGCGAGGGTCGAGTTCGATGCCGAGCAGGCCCTCCTCGACCTTGACCAGTTCGTCGCCGCCGCCCTTGTTGCCGAAGACGGTCAGCGCGCCCGCCAGGGTGACCTTCTTGGTCGCGGGGTCGTAGACGTGGATCTCGCCCTTGCCCTTGCCGATGTCGGGGTTGTTCCAGTCGGTGATCACGGGCTGGGAGGAGTCGGCGCCGCCCCGGCCGATGTAGAAGACGCGGCCGTCGGGCGCGGTGACCAGGCCGTGCGGTTCGCCGATCTGGTCGTTCTGCCCGGGCTGGTTGGGCTGGGTGAGCCGCTCCGCCTTGTAGTTGCCGTTGATCGTCGCCTTGCAGTCGGCCTGCACCAGCCGGGTGGTCCACAGCAGCGCGCCGCGCAGATGCGCGCGGAAGTCCGTCTCGTCGTACGACGACACCGTGCCGCCCATGCCGGTGTAGAAGGACCGCCCGCCGTCGTAGTCCCGGCACCAACTGACCGGGTGGTCCCAGCCGTTGGCGCTCGCGCCCGGCTGGTAGGTCGACTCCCGTACACGGGCGACGGTGTGCACGTCACCCGAGGGGTTCTTCACCCAGTTGAGCCACCGGTCGGGGCGCTTCCACTGCAGGGGCAGGTCCTTGGTGGCCGGATGCCGGCGGTCGCCGACCTCGACGGTGGCCCGCTGCGCGTTCGTCGGACCGGACACGGCCGGCCGGGCGCCGACGAGGCCGGTGAACCAGTCCGAGTACGGCTCCGCGCGGGCCGCGTCATGGATGCCGAGGAAGCCGCCGCCGGCCTCCATATAGGCCTCCAGGCCCGCTTCCTGATCGGGATCGAGGACGTCCCCGCCGCCGGTCAGGAAGGCGATGGCGTTGTAGCGTCCCAGCCGCGTGTCATCGGTGAAGACGGACGGGTCGCCCGTGGCCTCGACCTTGAAGCGCCCGCTCGCCGGACCGGAGAGACCGATCTGCTCGATCGCCTCGATGCCGGCGTTCACGACCGGTGACTCGTCCCCGGCGGCGGCGGACCCGTGGAAGATCAGCACCCGTACGTTCGCGCCGCCCGGCGGCGACTTGACGGACATCGTTGTCGGGGACGGCTCCGGGGCCGTACGCGCGTTCGCGGTGGGCCCCGACAGCAGTCCGGCGGCGACGAACCCGGCGGTCATGGTGGCCGCCCAGGCCCGTCTTCTCCTGTTTCTCGTGCTTCTTGCGCTCAACCCTCGTAAGTGCATGGGCACCTCCTCGGTCACAGCAACAGCGCGATGGAAGCTAGACCACTTTGCGCAACTCGCCAATACCTATGACCGAGTTACGACGAACTTTGTCCTGAGTGTGGATGAACGGCGGAACGGCCGGTACCGTCTCACCGGTTCATCACAGGTACGTCTCCGCAAATTCCGTATCAGGGTGGGGAGTTCCGCATGGACAGACGCGGGTTCAACCGACGAGTACTGCTGGGCGGCGCGGTCGTGGCGACCTCGTTGTCCCTCGGTCCCGAGGCCATGAGTGCCGACACACCGGCGAAGACCGCCCCGGCCGGTGGCGCGGTGAGACACATCAGGCTGTACGCCGAGAAACTCGCCGACGGGCAGATGGGCTACGGCTTCGAGAAGGGGAAGGCCACGATCCCCGGACCGCTGATCGAACTCAACGAGGGCGACACCCTGCACATCGAGTTCGAGAACACGATGGACGTGGCGGCGAGCCTGCACGTGCACGGCCTGGACTACGAGATCTCCAGCGACGGCACGAAGATGAACAAGAGCCACGTCGAGCCGGGAGGCACCCGCACCTACACCTGGCGCACCCACGCCCCCGGGCGTCGCAAGGACGGCACCTGGCGGGCGGGCAGCGCGGGCTACTGGCATTACCACGACCACGTCGTGGGAACGGAGCACGGCACCGGCGGAATCCGCAAGGGCCTGTACGGACCGGTGATCGTCCGCCGAAAGGGAGACGTCCTGCCGGACCGGACCCACACCATCGTCTTCAACGACATGCTGATCAACAACCGGCCCGCGCACTCCGGCCCCGACTTCGAGGCCACGGTCGGCGACCGGGTCGAGTTCGTGATGATCACGCACGGCGAGTACTACCACACCTTCCACCTGCACGGTCACCGCTGGGCGGACAACCGCACGGGCATGCTCACCGGACCCGACGACCCCAGTCAGGTCGTCGACAACAAGATCGTCGGCCCGGCGGACTCCTTCGGTTTCCAGGTGATCGCGGGGGAGGGGGTCGGAGCCGGGGCGTGGATGTACCACTGCCATGTGCAGAGCCACTCCGACATGGGGATGGTGGGGCTGTTCCTGGTGAGGAAGACCGACGGGACCATTCCCGGATACGAGCCGCACGAGCCGCACGAGTCCCACTGAGCCGGTCGCGGGCTTCCGCGCCTCACAGAGTGCTTCGAGACCGGGGTGAGAGCGCTCTCACTCCGCTCCACCTCCGGCGCTATCCTGATCGGCACGCCGCCGATGAGGAGCCCCGAAGTGACCGAGACAGCGCCGCGTCCCACGCTGGAGGCCGTGGCCGCGCGGGCCGGGGTCTCGCGGGCCACCGCCTCGCGGGTGGTCAACGGCGGGGACGGGGTCAGGGAGCCGCTCGTGGAACGGGTGCGGCGCGCGGTGGACGAGCTCGGGTACGTGCCCAACCAGGCCGCCCGCAGCCTGGTGACCAAGCGGCACCACGCCGTCGCCGTGGTCGTCGCCGAACCGGAGACGCGGGTCTTCGCCGACCCCTTCTTCGCCCTGCAACTGCGCGGCATCAGCAAGGAGTTGACGGCCCTCGACAACCAGCTGGTGCTGCTGCTCACCGAGGGCCGCGACGACCACGCCCGGGTCGGCCGCTATCTCGCCGGCGGCCATGTCGACGGGGCGCTGGTGTTCTCGCTGCACCTCGACGACCCGCTGCCCGGACTGATCCGCCGCGCCGGCGTCCCGACCGTCTTCGGCGGCCGCCCCGGCTGGAGCGACGGCGAGGGAGACGACGTCGTGTACGTCGACAGCGACAACCGAGGCGGTGCCCGCGACGCCGTGCGCCATCTCGTGTCTCTCGGCCGCAGGCGCGTCGCGCACATCACCGGCCCGCTCGACCAGACCTCGGCGGCGGACCGGCTCGACGGGTACCGGGACGTCATGGCCGACGCCGACGTGCGGCTGGTCGCGCCGGGCGACTTCACCCCGGCCGGCGGCGAGCGGGCGATGCGCGAAATCCTCGACCGATGGCCCGACGTGGACGCGGTGTTCGCCGCCAACGACCTCACCGCCGCCGGCGCCCTGCGCGTGCTGCGCGAGCACGGGCGGCGTGTGCCCGAGGACGTCGCCGTGATCGGCTTCGACGACATGCTGCCGGTCGCCGAACAGAGCGACCCTCCCCTGACCACGGTCCGTCAGGACATAGAGGAGATGGGCCGGTTGATGGCCCGCCTGCTGCTGCGCGGCCTCGACCGCCGCACCACCGGTGAGGAGACGCGGCCGTCCGGCATAGTCCTGCCGACGACACTGGTCCGCCGCGCCTCGGCCTGACTCGCCACGCCCGCGCCGACGCCTGCCCCGGCTAGCTCTGCTGCGGCGGCGCGCTCTTGATCACCGCGAAGCGGGCGCCGTACGGGTCGGCGAGTTCGGCGATGCGGCCGACGTCCTCCAGGTCCGTCGCCGGCAGCCGGACCGTGCCGCCCCGCTCCTGCGCCGTACTGACCGCGGCGTCCGCGTCCGGGACCTCGAAGTACGGCAGCCAGGCCCCGGCCCCCGCCTTCGTCGGGTCGTCCTCCAGGGGGACGATGCCGCCGAACATGGCGCCCGGCTCGGTCCCCGACGGATGGACGGTGGTGTAGGTGTCGCCGGCGAAGGTGAGCGCGGAGGTCTCCCAGCCGAACAGCCTGTTGTAGAACCCGGCGGCCGCGGGAAGGTCGGGTGTGTACAGCTCCAGCCAGCACAGCGAGCCCTGTTCCTGCACGACGTCCAGGCCCGGGTTGGCGGCGGGCTGCCAGATGCCGAAGGACACGCCCGCCTGGTCGGCGAGGATGGCCATGCGGCCCTGGTCCAGGACGTCCATGGGCTGCATCAGCACCGAGCCGTGCGCCTGCTCGGCCGCCTTCGCGGTGGCGTCCGCGTCCGGCGTCCGGAAGTACACGGTCCAGGACGGCGGGCCCTGGTCCGGGGTGGTCTGCATGCCCCCCGCGGCCGTCCTGCCGTCGAGCTGGAAGAAGCCGTAGCCGCCGGTCTCGGGCCCGCCCGACCGGAACTGCCAGCCGAAGAGCGCGCCGTAGAAGGAGGAGGCGCCCTCGATGTCGGGTGTGCCGAGATCGAGCCAGTTCGGAGCGCCGGTGACATAACGGGTGGTGAGCATCTCTGCCCTCCTTAGAAGGGTCCCGTTGACTGCACTGCCGAGTCTCGCACCGCCCACTGACAAACGCGCGGGGCCTGCACGACCGGTCCCGTCACCCTGAGTGGCCACCTGAACTCATCTTGTCGTACGGCGTCCCGCGCGCCGCCGTGCGCCCGGGTGTGCGGACCGGTCATCATCGGGCTGCCCAAGGCCGTGCGGGCCCGGCGTTGATCGTGCGTTGATGGAACGTTTTTCGCGTCCGGGCACCATGTCGCTCATGCACATCGACACCATCACCCCGGCCGACCTCGGCTGGCAGACGCAGGCCCTGTGCGCGCAGACCGGGGCGGACTTCTTCTTCCCCGAACCGGGCAGCTCGGTGCGCGAGGCGAAGCGCATCTGCGGCATGTGCGAGATGCGCACCGCGTGCCTGGAGTACGCACTGTCCAACGACGAGCGCTTCGGCGTCTGGGGCGGCCTGTCCGAGAAGGAACGGCTGAACCTCAGGCGGACGAACGACTAAGGGGTCCTTTCACTATGCCCGTCCGGGTCGCGTGGTCTGGCACCGCACCTCGCCGCGTTGCCGAAACGCCCACGTGGCTCCTCCCCCACGCTCGAACAACCTCGCGCGGGGGGACCCTCATCGAGGCCGCTCCGGCGCCTTGCGATGCACGGCACCAGACCACGCGACCTGATCGAACGCTCATAGTGAAAGGGCCCCTAAGGGCTCCGGTCGCCAGCTACGCCGACGGTGCCGGCCGACGTGGCGGCGTGCGCAGCGTGCACAGGACAGCCCTCCGGCAGGAGCCGGAGGGCTGGTCTCTCGTCAAGGGCGGGGGTTGTAGCGCAGCGGCAGACGCGCCGGTCTCCCGAACCGGGACACGCCGGTTCGAATCCAGCCGGCCCCGCCCCCAGGTCTGTCAGCCGGCCGCGCGGGCCGCCATCCGCGCCTTGCGCGCCGCCAGCTTCTCGTCGAACTTGGAGGCCTCCGAGTCCAGGCCGCTCATGTACAGCCCGAGTTCCTCCTGGGCCTTGAGACCCTCGGGGCCGAGGCCGTCGATCTCCAGGACCTTCAGGAAGCGCAGGACGGGCTGGATGACGTCGTCGTGGTGGATGCGCATGTTGTAGACCTCACCGATGGCCATCTGCGCGGCGGCCCGCTCGAAGCCGGGCATGCCGTGGCCGGGCATCCGGAAGTTCACGATCACGTCGCGGACCGCCTGCATCGTCAGGTCGGGCGCGAGGTCGAAGGCCGCCTTGAGCAGGTTGCGGTAGAAGACCATGTGCAGGTTCTCGTCGGTCGCGATGCGCGCCAGCATGCGGTCGCAGACCGGGTCGCCGGACTGGTGGCCGGTGTTGCGGTGCGAGACGCGGGTCGCCAGCTCCTGGAAGGCGACGTAGGCCACCGAGTGCAGCATCGAGTGGCGGTTGTCCGACTCGAAACCCTCGGCCATGTGGGCCATGCGGAACTGCTCCAGCTGGTCCGGGTCGACCGCGCGCGAGGTGAGCAGGTAGTCGCGCATCACGATGCCGTGCCGGCCCTCTTCCGCGGTCCAGCGGTGCACCCAGGTGCCCCAGGCGCCGTCGCGGCCGAAGAGGGAGGCGATCTCGTGGTGGTAGCTGGGGAGGTTGTCCTCGGTGAGCAGGTTCACGACGAGGGCGATCCGGCCGAGCTCGGTGACCTTGGACTGGCCCTTCTCCCAGGCCTCGCCGTCCTCGAAGACGCCGGGGAAGTTGCGGCCGTCGCTCCACGGCACGTACTCGTGGGGCATCCAGTCCTTGGCGACCTTGAGGTGCCGGTTCAGTTCCTGCTCGACTACTTCCTCCAGCGCGTACAGCAGCCGGGCGTCGGTCCAGGCCGAGGACGGGCTGCCGAGGTGAGGGGAAGTGATCGTCACGGGTACTCCAGGGGGACGCGATCTGAAACGGGAGAATCCGGCGAGCGGTGCCGGGCCGGTACCTACGGAATCGTAGGCTACGTTCCCGTAGGTTACGAGACCGTAGGTTAAGAGGCGTGTAAAGATCCCTGATCAGCGGTGTTCCAAGGGCATGACAAAGGGCCCCGGTAACCGCAGGTCCTGGGCCGAGAGGGGGCAAGGCGTGCGCTCGGTCAGGCGTACAGGTCGCGCAGGCGTACGGAGAGGCATGTCACACATCCTTCGAGTTTCTCGAACTCGCTGATGTCGACCGGGACCGGCTCGTGGCCGAGGTCGCCGAGCAGCTCGGCGGTCTTCGGCGCGCTCGCCGCCATCAGCAGTGTGCCGCCGCCGAGGAGCACCACGTGTGCCCCGGACTCCTCCGGCACCGGCAGGAAGCGCGGGAACAGCGAGGGCGCGTCCAGCAGGGGGATGCGCCCGAGGACGGTCCCGTCGGGCAGTGCGGTGACCGCGCTCTTCAAGTGCAGCACCTTGCTCACCGGTACGGCGACGATCCGCGCCCCGAGCGGTTCGAAGGCGGCCCGCAGCTGCTGGACCCCCGCCGCGTTGGTGCGGCCGCCCCGGCCGACGTAGATCGTGTCGCCGATCTTCAGCACGTCACCGCCGTCCAGCGTGCCCGGCTCCCAGATCCAGTTGACCGAGCAGCCCAGCCGGGCGACGGCCTCCTCGACCCCCGTGGTCTCCTCGCGCCGGGACTCGGTGCCGGGCCGGGTGATCAGCGCGACGTTCTTGTACATGACGACCGTGTCCTCGACGAACACCGAGTCGGGGCAGTCGTCCTCCGGGTCCACCTCGATGGTCTCCCAGCCGTGCGTGCGCAGGGCCTCGACGTACGCCTCCCACTGGTCGAGTGCGAGGTCGACGTCGACCTTCTCGCGCTCGATGTGCGTCACCAGGCCTTCGGCGAGGCGCGGACCGGGGCGGCGGACGAGGGCCTTCTTGCTGGGCACGAGGGGATCTCCGGATCGGTGGGACAGGGTGGTGGCCTGCCCGCCATCATGCAGGGCCGGTGCGCGCGGGCAAAACCCCCCGTTGTCAGGCTGTGGCCCTCCTGAGATGCTCCGCCGTGCTGGAGTCGCGGGCGGAGAGGAGCTCCTGAGGGGTTCCTTCGAAGATCACCCGGCCGCCGTCCCGGCCCCCGTCCGGCCCGAGGTCGATGATCCGGTCGCCGTGCGCCACCACGTCCAGGTTGTGCTCCACGACCACGACCGTGTTCCCCGCGTCGACCAGCCGGTCCAGCAGGCCGAGCAGGCCGTCCACGTCCGACATGTGCAGTCCGGTCGTCGGCTCGTCGAGGACGTAGACCGCTCCCGTCCGGTGCAGCCGCGTCGCCAGTTTGATGCGCTGCCGTTCGCCGCCGGAGAGCGTGGACAGCGGCTGGCCGAGCGTGAGGTAGGTGAGCCCGACGTCACGCAGGGCGCGCAGCCGGCGTCGTAGGGCGGAGTCGTCGAAGAACTCCAGTGCCTGGTCGGCGGTCATCTCCAGGACGTCCGCCACCGAGTTGCCGCCGACGGTGAGCCGCAGCACCTCGTCCCTGAAGCGGCGCCCCTCGCAGTCGTGGCAGGTCGTCGTCACCGGGTCCATGAACGCCAGGTCCGTGGAGATGATCCCGCGGCCCTCGCACGTGGCGCAGGCACCGGTCGAGTTGAAGCTGAAGGACCCCGGCTCGGCGCCCGTCTCGCGCGCGAAGATCTTCCGTACGGTGTCCATGATCCCGATGTACGTCGCCGGAGTGGACCTCGCGGAGATCCCGATGGACGACTGGTCGACGACCACGGCGTCGGGATGGGCGGCGGTGAACTCCGCGACCAGTGTGCTCTTTCCGGATCCGGCCACCCCGGTGACCACGGTCAGCACCCCGGTCGGGAACTCGACGGTCACGTCCCGCAGGTTGTGCCGGCCGGCCCCCTTGACCCACAGCCCGCCGGTGGCCTCCCGCACCCGCTCCTTCAGTGCCGTACGGCGGCGCAGGCATCGCCCGGTCGGCGTGCCCGACCCGGCCAGCTCCTGCGGCGTCCCCTCGAACACCACCCGTCCGCCCCCGGCACCGGCCCCCGGCCCCATGTCGACGACGTGGTCGGCCAGCGCGATGACGTCCCGGTCGTGCTCGACGACCAGCACGGTGTTGCCCTTGTCGCGCAGCCGCAGCAGCAGGTCACCGAGGCGGCCCACGTCCCGCGGGTGCAGGCCGACGCTGGGTTCGTCGAAGATGTACGTCATCCCGGTCAGGCTGGAGCCCAGGTGCCGCACGGTCTTCAGCCGTTGGCCCTCGCCGCCGGACAGGGTGGAGGTCTCGCGGTCGAGGCTGAGGTAGCCGAGGCCGATCCCCTCGATGCGTTCGAGGGCGGCGACGGCGGCCCCGGCGATCGGCCGGGCGACCGGGTCGTCGATCTCCTTCAGTACGGCGATCAGGTCGGTGACCTGCATGCGTGCGCAGTCGGCGATGGTCCGGCCGCCGATCCGGGTGGCGAGCGCCGCCTGGTTGAGGCGGGCACCGGCGCACACCGGGCAGGCGCCCTCCGCCAGGAACTGCCGTACCAGGTCGCGGGTCTTCTGGCTCATGGCGGACAGATCGCGCTTGAGGTACAGCCGCTCGAAGCGGTCGGCGAGACCCTCGTACCCGGTGGTCCAGGTGCCGCCCGAACCCTGGACGGTGACCTTGCTGCCGGGGCGGCCACGCATCAGGAAGTCACGCTCGGCGGACGTGAACGCGCCGACCGGCTTGCCGGGGTCGAGCTCGTCCGTGTTGGTGTACGCCTGCCCCTGCCAGGTGCCCGCGGCGAACGGCGGGAAGCGCACCGCCCCGTCCGCGAGCGAGCGGCCGGGGTCCAGGATCCGGTCCCAGTCGGGGCGTACCGTCCGGCCGAGGCCGTCGCACTCGGGGCACATGCCCGCCGGGTCGTTGAACGAGTAGGCGGTCGCCGGTCCGGCGCTGGGGGTGCCGTGCCGGGAGAACAGCACCCGCATCACCGAGTGGATGTCGGTCATCGTGCCGACCGTGGACCGGGAGTGGCCCCCGATCGGCCGCTGGTCGACGACGATCGCGGGCGTCAGATCCTCCAGGGCGTCCGCGTGCGGCCGCTCGTACTTGGGCAGCCGGTTGCGGACGAACCAGGTGAACGTCTCGTTGAGCTGCCGCTGCGACTCGACCGCGATCGTGTCGAAGACGACCGACGACTTCCCCGATCCCGAAACGCCGGTGAACACGGTCAGCCGGCCTTTCGGGATGCGGAGGGTGACGTCCTTGAGGTTGTTCTCCCGGGCTCCGGTGATGGTGATGAATTCGGGCATGCACCCGACGCTAGGCCGGATACCCGACAGCTTCTGGCGTGATTTCCTTGAGTTCTCCGTCGAGGAGCAGCCAGCGTGTGATGCCGATCGACTCCAGGAACGGCACGTCGTGACTGGCCACGATCAGCGCTCCCTCGTACGACTCGAGGGCCGTGGTCAGCTGCCGCACGCTCGCCATGTCGAGGTTGTTCGTCGGCTCGTCCAGCATGAGCAGCTGCGGCGCGGGCTCGGCCAGCATCAGCGCGGCCAGCGCCGCCCGGAAGCGTTCGCCGCCGGACAGGGTTCCCGCCTGCTGGTCGGCGCGGGCGCCCCGGAACAGGAAGCGGGCCAGCCGCGCCCGGATCCGGTTGTTGGTGGCAGCCGGAGCGAACCGGGCCACGTTCTCGGCGACCGTCCGCTCGTCGTCGAGGACGTCGAGCCGCTGCGGCAGGAACCGCATCGGCACGTGCGCCTTCGTCTCGCCCGCGACCGGCCGGAGCTCCCCGGCGATCGTGCGCAGCAGCGTCGTCTTGCCCGCGCCGTTGCGCCCGATCAGCGCGATCCGCTCCGGACCGCGCAGGTCGAGACCCCCCGCCACGCGTGCGCCGTACGCCAGTTCCAGGTCCTGGAGGGTGAGGACGGTACGGCCCGGCGGTACGGCCGTGTACGGCAGGTCGACGCGGATCTCGTCCTCGTCCCGCACGGCGTCCACCGCCTCGTCGAGCCGTTCCCTGGCCTCGGCGAGCTTCTCCTCGTGCATGATGCGGTGCTTGCCCGCGGACTCCTGCGCCGCCCGCTTGCGTGCCCCCATGACGATCTTCGGCTCACGCTTCTGGTCCCACATCTTCTGTCCGTACCGCTTGCGCCGGGCCAACTTGACCTGGGCATCCGTCAGTTCACGCTTCTGCTTCTTCAGATCCGACTCGGCGACCCGCACCATCCGCTCCGCCGCCTCCTGCTCGGTGGCGAGCGCCTCCTCGTAGGCGGAGAAGTTGCCGCCGTACCAGGTGACCTCCCCGGAGTGCAGGTCGGCGATCTGGTCGACCAGTTCCAGGAGTTCGCGGTCGTGGCTGACCACGACCATGACACCCGGCCAGGACGCGACGGCCGAGTACAGCCGCCTGCGCGCGTACAGGTCCAGGTTGTTGGTGGGCTCGTCGAGCAGCAGGACGTCCGGGCGGCGCAGCAGCAGCGCGGCCAGCCGCAGCAGCACCGACTCGCCGCCCGAGACCTCGCCGGTCGTCCGGTCCAGCTCGATGTGCCCGAGTCCGAGTTCGCCGAGGGTGGCGAGGGCGCGTTCCTCCACGTCCCAGTCGTCGCCGACCGTCTCGAAGTGCTCCTCGGCCACGTCACCGGCCTCGATGGCGTGCAGTGCGGCCCGCTGCGCGGCGATGCCGAGCACCTCGTCGACCCTCACGTGGGTGTCGAGGGTGACGGTCTGCGGAAGGTAGCCGACCTCGCCCGCGACGCGGACGGTGCCGTCGGCAGGGGTGAGCTCCCCGGCGATCAGCTTCAACAGGGTCGATTTCCCGGACCCGTTGACGCCGACGAGGCCGGAGCGGCCCGGGCCGAACGCCACGTCGAGGTCTTCGAAGACGGGGGTGCCGTCGGGCCAGGCGAACGCGAGCGACGTACAGGTGAGGGAAGTAGACATACGGGTCTCCGCGGTTGCTTGAGGTGGTAGAGGGCAAACGCGTATCGAGACACCGGCGACCAAGGGAGGAGAGCCCCGGGGGCATGGGAAAGGCCCTGTTTTCCGGAGGACGGCTCGAACGCCGAGGTCGCACGCAGCGCACACACCTCACGTGTGTGACGCGGTGTCTCAGGACCTCAGACGAGCAACGTCCTTCTCCAATCGACGGCAACAGGACCGCTTTACACCGTATGAGCGCCCCGGACGGCTGTCAACGCATTAACTGAGCCCCCGAACTCACCACCCGAAGGAGACCCTGTGGCCCACGGCTCGCTCTCGCTCCCGGCCCGGCTGTGCCTGCTGGCCTGGGACAGCACGGAGTCGGAGGTCACCGGCGCAGGCCGGCTGCCCCCGCTGGTCCGGGCCGGCGCCCTCGTCGAGCTGGCCCTGAGCGGCCTGCTCACCGACGAGGACGGCATCGTCACGCCGGCCGACCTGGACTCCGGGACGGGGGACCCGGTCCTCGACGGCCTCCTCGAACTGGTCCGGGAGTCCCGGCCGCACCGCTGGCGGACCTGGGTGACCCTGCACGCGCGCATCACCCTGGACGCCGTACGGGAGCAGCTGGCCGCCGGAGACCAGTTGCGCGCGGAGAAGCGACGGGTCCTCGGGGTCTTCCCGACCGTGGAGTACGTCCTGGATCGCGTCGACATCGTGGCCTCGCTGCGCGAGGAGGCGCGGGCGGTACTGCTGGGGCCGGTCCCGGTCGCCGAGTTCTCCGAGCGGGACGCGGCCCTCGCCGCTCTCGCGGACGCCGCGGGGCTGGTGCCCGACGCCGCGCCCGACCGGGGGCGTCTCGAAGAGCTCACCGGGCGCGGTGGGGCGGCGGCACCCGTGCTGCGGACGGTCCTCGGGGAGGTGCGGACGGCGCGGACGGCGGCGTCCGCCGTCAACTGACCCTCCGGACGTCCACGCCGGATTCCAGCCGTACCGCCCGGGCGGCGGCTGGTCGCGTACCGCGCAGGACGAACGAACCGGACCGCCCTGGGCCGACCGCGCCGCGCCCTCATCCTCCGCTCCCCGCGCCGTACGAGGCGGAGGTTGACCGCGGCCGCCGACGGACCTTCGTCTCCGGGGCCGTCGACCCAAAGACCGTGGAACAACTGCCCGCCGACGGCGCGGACGCGCCGCTGAACGTGACGGGCTGCCGGGCGCGGGGGCGTGCGGCGCGCCTGCGCGCAGGCGCGACTACGGCGAGCTCAACGCGCTGCCCGGCCGGTGACCCCTCTCCGGCTCAGCAGGCGTCCCGCATCAGCTCCGCCAGGTCGTGGTCCAGGTCGAGCTGAAGATGCTCCAGACCGACCGGCACCAGCTCGCTGGTCGCCTCCAGGAACCGGTGCAGCTCGCCCGAGCGGACGTGCACGACGGCGGTGCCCTCGGGGGCGTGGAACTCCAGGACGGTGCGGTCGTAGCCGTACGGCCGCACCCGCACGTCGCCGTGCCCCTCGGGCCCCTGGAGGCCGGCGGTGAGGAGTTCGCGGCTGAAGGTCCAGCAGACCTCCACGCCCTCCAGGGTGGCCGGGGCCGGGAAGGTCATGCGGACGGCGAACGGATCACGCCGGTCGTAGTGCATCGTGGCGGGAATGCTCGGCATCCGCGGCGCGGCGGCGACGAGACGGGCCTCGACGGGCTGCTCGATGACGATGGACAACGCCTTGCTCCCTTGTGACGGCGGGACGGACTTCCGGGGATGAGGCCGGGCACTGGAAGAGACGCCGGAATGAGTCAATCCGTGCACACCGATGTCGAGTGACCTCTGTCACCGTCTTCATTCACGGGAGTGGCCAGGCTCTTCTCCCGGGGTGTGAAAGACGGTTGTGGCGAGTGTGGTGGCCCGGTGAGGCGTACGAGGTCCTCTTTACGGCACCCGGGCCGTGGGCTAGCTTCGCCCGCCATGAGGCGCTTGGGGATCACGCGACGTACCGGACGGCCGGGTCGGACGAGGCGAGCGGTGGGCGCGGGGGTGGCCTGCGCGGCGGCACTGGCCGCCCTGACCGCCGTACCCGCGCAGGCGCAGGAGTCCGGGAAGCGGACACCGCACTGGGAGTTGAAGGACACCGCAAGCTCCGGTGTGCGCTTCCGGGGGCTCGCGGCCGTCGGCCGGGACACCGCCTGGGTGTCGGGCACCCAGGGCACCGTCCTGCGCACCACGGACGGCGGGGCGAGCTGGCGCGACGTCTCGCCGCCGGGCGCCGCCGAGCTGCAGTTCCGGGACATCGGGGCGTTCGACGCACGGCGCGCGGTGGTGCTGGCCATCGGCGAGGGGGAGGCGTCCCGCGTCTACCGCACCGACGACGGCGGCGCCACCTGGACCGAGTCCTTCCGCAACACCGACGCGCGGGCCTTCTACGACTGCCTCACCTTCTTCGACCGCCGCCACGGCCTCGCGATGAGCGACCCGGTCGACGGGAAGTTCCGCATCCTCTCGACGAGCGACGGCGGCCGCTCCTGGAAGGTGCTGCCCAGCACCGGCATGCCGGCCGCCCTGGACGGCGAGGCCGGGTTCGCGGCGAGCGGCCAGTGCCTGGTCTCCGCCGGCCCCCGGGACGTCTGGCTGGCCACCGGCGGCGCCGCACACGCGCGCGTGCTGCACTCCGCCGACCGCGGCCTGACCTGGACGGCCTCGGACACGCCGATTCCGGCGGGCGACCCGGCCCGCGGTGTCTTCGCGCTCGCCTTCCGCGACCGCGCCCACGGTCTCGCGGTCGGCGGCGACTACCGCCCCGACCAGACGTCCACCGGGCCGGCGGCACGCACCGCGGACGGCGGCCGCGCCTGGCGGCCCGCCGCGGAGCCGCCGCCCGCCTACCGCTCGGGCGTGGCCTGGCTCCCGTACAGCCGTACGGCCGCCCTCGCCGTCGGACCCACCGGCACGGACCTGACGACGGACGGCGGGCGCACCTGGCGCACGGTGGACACGGGCTCGTACGACACCGTCGACTGCACGCCCGACCGGGGTTGCTGGGCGGCGGGCGAACAGGGGCGCGTCGCCCGTCTGGAGGGCTGAGGGCGCTCGGTGTGGGCGCATGGATCCGGAAAACGGGTACCCGTTCACCGAACGTGAGAGGAGTGAGCGGACATGCCACGTGGTTCGAGCCCCAAGCGGGAGCGCCAGTACGAGCACATCAAGGAGAGCGCCGAGGACCGGGGCGAGACCACCGGCCGCGCCAAGGAGATCGCCGCGCGCACGGTGAACAAGGAACGCGCCCGGTCCGGCGAGTCGAAGACCGCCAGCCGCACCTCGACCAAGGACATGTCGTCCGGCAAGCGGGGCGGCCAGCGGTCCGGCCAGGGCTCCCAGGGGCCCACCTACGACCAGCTCTACGAGGAGGCCAAGAAGCGCGGCATCCACGGCCGTTCGGACATGAACAAGAGCCAGCTGCAGCAGGCCCTGGGCAAGAGCTGAGCCTCAGGCCGGCGTCTGCCGGTACCGCTCCAGGTCCGGTGCCGTCTTCGTGGCGGTGAACTCCGCGATGCGGTACTCGCACACCCCGGCGGTGACGAAGGGGTCGCCCGCGGCGATCTCCTCGACCCGCGCGCGGTCCTCCGCGACGGCGAGGATCACCCCGCCGTCGCGGGGCTTCTTGGGCCCGGACGCCAGGAAGACCCCCTGCGCGTACCGCTCGTCGAGCCAGGCGACATGCGCCGGGAGCGCGGCGTCGACGGCGTCCTGCGGGGCGGTGTAGGTCAGCTCCAGTACGAACATGATCACGAGGTTACGCCGTCGGGGTGACGGCCCGTAGGGTCGACGCATCATGACGACGGTGAGAATTCCCTCCGACTGGCCCGCGACCGAGGAACACGCCCGGGCGGTCCAGGACGAGCTGCGCGAGCGCGTGGTGCTCGACGAGCCGGGTCCGCCGGCCGGCACGGGCCATGTGACCGGTGTCGACGTGGCCTACGACGACGAGCACGACGTGGTCGCGGCCGCCGCCATCGTGCTGGACGCGGCGAGTCTCGAGGTCGTCGCCGAGGCAACGGCCGTCGGCCGGATCTCCTTCCCCTACGTGCCCGGCCTGCTCGCCTTCCGCGAGATCCCGACCGTCCTCGCCGCCCTCGACGCCCTGCCCCGCCCGCCCGGCCTGGTGGTCTGCGACGGCTACGGCCTCGCCCACCCCCGCCGCTTCGGCCTCGCCAGCCACCTCGGCGTGCTCACCGGCCTGCCCACGATCGGCGTCGCCAAGAACCCCTTCACCTTCACCTACGACGACCCCGCCACCCCGCGCGGCAGTACGTCCCCCCTCCTCGCCGGCGCCGAGGAGGTCGGCCGCGCCCTGCGCACCCGGCAGGCGGTCAAGCCGGTCTTCGTCTCCGTCGGCCACCGGGTGAGCCTGGACAACGCCTGCGCCCACACGCTCGCACTGACCCCCGAGTACCGCCTGCCCGAGACGACCCGCAGGGCCGACTCCCTGTGCCGCAGGGCGCTGCGCGACGCGACAGCCTGAGGGCGGCGGGCTACTCGATGCGCCAGCCGCCCACCTCGCGGTACTCCGAGTCGTGAATCACCGATCCGTCGCCGGGCCGCAACGGGTAGTGGCGCAGGTTGCCGCCCCAGTAGCGCAGGATCCGGCCCAGCTCGCCAGCGGGGTCCTTCGCCAGTGCTTCGTCGTCCATCGTGACTTCGAGAAGGAATCTCATGCCTTCAATCGTTTCATTGAACCGCCCGTTGAGACTTTTTGCCCGTGAGTACCCCGTCTGAGTACGTGGTCTGAGTACCTGTACGGATGTGGGCCGACCACCGGCTCGGCAGGCTGTGCGCATGACTTCGCACCGCTCCCCGAAGCCCCTCGCCGACCCCGACCGTCCCGTCGAGCGTGCCGTGATCGCCGCGCTGGTCCTCGCCACCCTGGCGGGCCTGGGGTGGATCTGCGGGATGATCTACACGGTCGCACAGTGGCCGCTGTAGGGCCGGATCACCGGCTCCCGGCGACCCGGAAGGTGATGCCGGCCCGCCGCAGCCGCTCGGTCAGCGCGTCGCCCATCGCGACCGCGGTGGTGACCTGACCGGCGGTCGGCGGAAGGTCGTCGAAGGCCAGGGACAGCGCCGCCTCGGCGAAGATCTTCGCCGTCTCGTCGTACCCGGGGTCGCCGCCCGCGACCTCCGTGTACACGCGCCGCCCGCCGCCCTCACCGACGAAGCGGACCTTGAACCAGCTCTTCGCGCGCTTCTCCGGGCCGGGGCCCTCGCCAGGCTGTAGCCGGCCGGACAACCAGCGCCGGGCGGGCGGAAGTTGGGCCGCGGCGATGAGCGCTCCCACGGCGGCCACCCCGCCCACCGCGACCGGCAGGTGCCGTACCGCCGCGTACTCGCGGTAGCGGAAGTCGGGGCCGTAGCGCTCCAGCGCCTGCGCGGACCGCCGGACGATCTGCGCGTCGATCGTCGGCAACGGCAGCGCCCAGGCACCGACCTCCGGGGCGAACCGCGGGGCGCCGGTCGGTGCGGAGGCCCGGCGGCCCACCAGCCGCGGCTCGTGGCGCCCGCGCTCCCGGGCGGCGGTCAGCAGCTGCCGGCCGCGCGCGAACTGATTGAGGGCCGAGGCGAACGTGCCGCCCGAGAAGGTGGCGTTCGCCGTCACGAAGCCGTCCACCCTGAGGGGCACCCCCTCGGGCAGTTGGCGGACCGTGAAGTACGCCCCCAGGTCGTGCGGCACCGAGTCGAAACCGCACGCGTGCACCAGCCGGGCACCCGTCTCACGCGCGCGTGCGTCATGGCGGACGTACGTCAGGTCCACGAACTCCGGCTCGCCGGTGAGGTCCAGGTAGTCCGCTCCGGTGTCCGCGCAGGCGGCGACGAGTTCCTCGCCGTACGTCACATAGGGGCCGACCGTGGTGGCCACCACGCGCGCGTGCTCGGCGAGTTCACGCAGCGAGCCCGGATCCGACACGTCGGCCTTCAGGATGCCCACCTTCGAGCCGCCGGACAGCCGCTCGCGCAGTTCCTCCAGCTTGCGCTCGCTGCGGCCGGCGATCGCCCAGCGCAGCCCGTCCGGGGCGTGCGCGGCCAGATACTCCGCCGTGAGCGTCCCCACGAAGCCGGTGGCTCCGAAGAGCACGATGTCGTACGGACGGTCCGTCCTGTTCAGCCTGTTCATGACACCCCTCGGTCTTTCCGCACGCGCCGTTGTCGGTGGCCGAGGCTAGCGTGAGGAGTGCTCAGTCCGACGACGAGGCCGGAGGTGGCAGGTGGCCGTGCCGAAGAACGCCCTGAAGAAGTGGGCGAAAGTGCGTGAGTTCGCCCTCGGGCTGCCGGGTGCCACGGAGGAGTTCCCCTGGAGCGAGAGCGTCGCCAAGGTCAACAAGAAGGTCTTCGTCTTCCTCGGCGTCGACGACGGCAGCTATCCGCTGGGCGTCACGGTGAAGCTCACCGAGGAGGCCGCCCACGCCCACGCGCTGACCTGCCCCGGCGCCGAGCCCGCCGGATACGGCCTCGGGAAGTCCGGCTGGGTGAGAATCCCGCTGGAGCCGGCGGGCGCCCCCGCTGCCGAGCTGCTGTGCGACTGGGTGGAGGAGAGCTACCGCACGATCGCGCCGAAGCGGCTGACGGCGGAACTGGAGGGTCGCTGAGCCGGCCGACGGGGCACAATCCGACTAAGCGCTTGCTCTCCAAGGCTTGTGCCCGCTTCACGGCGTTCTTAGCATCACTGGTGTTACATCGGTTGTGTCATACCTCTGGGGGCTGAATGGCAACGACGCCAGGGCCGGGCCCGCTCGTCGGCGTACGCGTGGTCGAGCTGGCCGGTATCGGGCCCGGCCCGTTCGCCGCCATGCTCCTCGCCGACCTGGGCGCCGACGTCGTCCGCGTGGACCGGCCCGGCGGCGCCGGACTCGCCGTCGACCCGGAGTTCGACATCACCAACCGCAACAAGCGCTCGGTGATCGTCGACCTGAAGGCACCCGACGGACCCGCCCGCGTCCTCGACCTCGCCGCCCGCGCCGACGTCCTGATCGAGGGCTACCGCCCGAAAGTCGCCGAGCGCCTCGGCGTCGGCCCCGAGGACTGCCACGCCCGCAACCCCGCACTCGTCTACGGCCGGATGACCGGCTGGGGCCAGGAAGGCCCCCTCGCCCCGCGCGCCGGCCACGACATCGCCTACATCGCGCTCACCGGCACCCTCGGCATGATCGGCGAACCGTCCCGGCCTCCCGCCGTCCCGGCCAACCTGCTCGGCGACTACGCGGGCGGCTCCCTGTACCTCGTCGTCGGCGTCCTCGCCGCCCTGCACCACGCCCGCGCGACCGGCACCGGCCAGGTCGTCGACGCGGCCATCGTCGACGGCACGGCCCACCTCTCCGCGATGATCCACGGCATGCTCGCCGCCGGCGGCTGGCAGGACCGGCGCGGCGCCAACCTCCTCGACGGCGGCTGCCCCTACTACGGGACCTACGAGACCGCCGACGGGAAGCACATGGCGGTCGGCGCCCTGGAGCGGCAGTTCTACGAGGAGTTCCTGAACCTGCTCGGCATCGAGGAGCACGCCGGAGCACGCAAGGACTGGACCCGCTGGGGAGAGCTGCGCGAGGCGGTCACCGCGCGCTTCAAATCCCGCACCCGTGCCGAGTGGACGGCCGTCTTCGAGGGCTCCGACGCCTGCGTGGCGCCCGTACTGTCCCTGCGCGAAGCCCCGCACGACCCGCACCTCGCCGCCCGCGGCACCTTCACCGACCACGGCGGCATCACCCAGCCCGCGCCCGCGCCCCGCTTCTCCGCCACCCCGACGCAGGTCCGCACGGGCCCCGCCCGGCCGGGCGGCGACACGGCGGACGTGGCGCGCGACTGGGACGTACCCGATCTCCTGAAGGGCCTCGCGTGAAGCGGCAGATCTTCGCCCCCGAGCACGACGCGTTCCGCGAGACCGTGCGCGCCTTCCTGGCCAGGGAGGTGCTGCCCTACTACGAGCAGTGGGAGAACGACGGCATCGTCTCCCGCGACGCGTGGCGGGCGGCCGGAAAGCAGGGCCTGCTCGGGCTCGCCGTGGACGAAGCGTACGGAGGCGGCGGCACCGCCGACTTCCGCTTCAGCGCCGTCCTCGCCGAGGAGTTCACCCGCGCGGGCGCACCCGGGCTCGCCCTCGGCCTGCACAACGACATCATCGGCCCGTACCTGACCGGCCTGGCCACCGAGGAGCAGAAGCGGCGCTGGCTGCCCGGGTTCTGCGACGGCACGCTGATCACGGCCATCGCCATGACCGAGCCCGGCGCCGGCTCCGACCTCCAGGGCATCCGCACCCACGCCGAGGACCGGGGCGGGCACTGGCTGCTCAACGGCTCCAAGACGTTCATCTCCAACGGGATCCTGGCCGACCTGGTGATCGTCGTGGCGAAGACGACTCCGGAGAGCGGAGCCCACGGCCTGTCGCTGTTCGTCGTCGAACGGGGCATGGAGGGCTTCGAACGCGGCCGCAACCTCGACAAGATCGGCCAGAAGGCCCAGGACACGGCCGAGTTGTTCTTCCACGACGTGCGCGTGCCGAGGGAGAACCTTCTCGGCGAGCTCGACGGCGCCTTCGTCCACCTGATGACGAACCTCGCCCAGGAGCGCCTGAGCATCGCCGTCGCCGCGATCGCCGCCGCCGAACACCTCCTGGAGATCACCACGCGGTACGTCAAGGAGCGCGAGGCCTTCGGCCGGCCCCTGTCGAGCAAGCAGCACATCCGCTTCGAGATAGCCGAGATGGCCACCGAGTGCGCCGTCACCCGGGCCTTCCTCGACCGCTGCGTCGAGGACCACTCCCGCGGCGGACTCGACGCCGTGCACGCCTCCATGGCCAAGTGGTGGGCGACCGAACTGCAGAAGCGGGTCGCCGACCGCTGCCTCCAACTGCACGGCGGCTACGGCTACATGACCGATCACCCCGTGGCCCGGGCCTTCACCGACGGCCGCGTCCAGACCATCTACGGCGGGACCACCGAGATCATGAAGGAGATCATCGGTCGTTCCCTGCTGGGCTGACCCTTCCCGAAAGGCTTGATGTGAGCACCGAAGCGTACGTGTACGACGCGATCCGCACCCCGCGCGGCCGCGGCAAGGCGAACGGCGCCCTGCACGGCACGAAGCCCATCGACCTGGTCGTCGGACTCATCCACGAGATCCGCGACCGCTTCCCGAACCTCGACCCGGCGGCGGTCGACGACATCGTGCTCGGCGTCGTCGGCCCGGTCGGCGACCAGGGCTCCGACATCGCCCGGATCGCCGCCATCGCCGCCGGACTGCCGGACACCGTGGCGGGCGTCCAGGAGAACCGCTTCTGTGCCTCGGGCCTGGAGGCCGTCAACATGGCCGCCGCCAAGGTCCGTTCCGGCTGGGAGGATCTGGTCCTCGCGGGCGGCGTCGAGTCGATGTCCCGGGTGCCGATGGCCTCCGACGGCGGCGCCTGGTTCAACGACCCGATGACGAACCTCGCCGTCAACTTCGTGCCGCAGGGCATCGGCGCCGACCTCATCGCCACCATCGAGGGCTTCTCCCGCCGGGACGTCGACGAGTACGCGGCGCTCTCGCAGGAGCGGGCGGCCACCGCCTGGAAAGAGGGCCGCTTCGACCGCTCCGTCGTCCCGGTCAGGGACCGCAGCGGCCTGGTCGTCCTCGACCACGACGAGCACCCGCGCCCCGGCACGACCGCGGACTCCCTCGGCAGGCTGAAGCCGTCCTTCGCCGACATCGGTGACCTCGGCGGCTTCGACGCCGTGGCCCTGCAGAAGTACCACTGGGTGGAGAAGATCGACCACGTCCACCACGCGGGCAACTCCTCAGGCATCGTGGACGGCGCCTCCCTCGTCGCGATCGGCTCCAAGGAGGTCGGCGAGCGCTACGGGCTCACCCCGCGCGCGCGGATCGTCTCCGCCGCCGTCTCCGGGTCCGAGCCCACCATCATGCTCACCGGTCCCGCGCCCGCCACCCGCAAGGCCCTCGCCCGGGCCGGGCTGACCATCGACGACATCGACCTGGTCGAGATCAACGAGGCCTTCGCGGCCGTCGTCCTGCGTTTCGTGAAGGACATGGGCCTGTCCCTCGACAAGGTCAACGTCAACGGCGGCGCCATCGCGCTGGGCCACCCGCTCGGCGCCACCGGCGCCATGATCCTCGGCTCGCTCGTCGACGAACTGGAGCGCCAGGACAAGCGGTACGGCCTCGCCACACTGTGCGTCGGCGGCGGCATGGGCATCGCCACGATCGTCGAACGCATCTGAATCCCCGGCGGAAATCCGGACCCAGGAGACCTCTGATCCGGATCCAAGAGACCTCTACGGAGACCCTGTCATGACACAGAGCACCACCATCCGCTGGGAACAGGACCGCGCCGGCGTCGTCACCCTCGTCCTCGACGACCCCGACCAGTCCGCGAACACCATGAACCAGGCGTTCCGCGACTCCCTCGCGGTGACCACCGACCGCCTGGAGGCCGAGAAGGACACCATCCGCGGCATCATCATCACCTCCGCCAAGAAGACCTTCTTCGCCGGCGGAGACCTGCGCGACCTGATCCGCGTCACCCCCGAGACCGCGCAGGAACTCTTCGACGGCGGCATGGCCATCAAGCGCGACCTGCGCCGCATCGAAACCCTCGGCAAGCCGGTCGTCGCCGCCATGAACGGCGCGGCCCTCGGCGGCGGCTACGAGATCGCCCTGGCCTGCCACCACCGCATCGCGCTCGACGCGCCCGGCTCGAAGATCGGCTGCCCCGAGGTCACCCTCGGCCTGCTCCCGGGAGGCGGCGGCGTCGTCCGCACCGTACGCCTGCTCGGCATCGCCGACGCGCTGCTCAAGGTCCTCCTCCAGGGCACCCAGTACAGCCCGCAGCGCGCCCTGGAGAACGGTCTCGTCGACGACGTGGCCGCCACTCAGGACGAACTGCTCGCCAAGGCCCGCGCCTTCATCGAGGCCAACCCCGCCTCGCAGCAGCCCTGGGACAGGCCGGGCTACCGGATCCCCGGCGGTACGCCCGCCAACCCCAAGTTCGCGGCGAACCTCCCCGCCTTCCCCGCCACCCTGCGCAAGCAGACGGCCGGCGCGCCCTACCCGGCCCCGCGCAACATCCTCGCGGCCGCCGTCGAGGGCTCCCAGGTCGACTTCGAGAACGCGCAGGTCATCGAGGCCCGCTACTTCGTGGAACTGGCCGCCGGACAGACCTCGAAGAACATGATCCAGGCCTTCTTCTTCGACCTCCAGGCCGTCAACTCCGGTGCGATGCGCCCCAAGGGCGTCGAGCCGCGCCCGGTCCGCAAGGTCGGCGTCCTCGGCGCCGGGATGATGGGTGCGGGCATCGCCTACGCGTGCGCCCGCGCGGGCATCGACGTCGTCCTCAAGGACGTCTCCCCCGAAGCGGCCCTCAAGGGCAAGGGCTACTCCGAGAAGCTGTGCGCCAAGGCCGTCTCCCGGGGCCGTACCACCCAGGACAAGGCGAGCGCGCTGCTCGCCCGCATCACGCCGACCGCCGACCCCGCCGACCTGGCGGGCTGCGACGCCGTCATCGAGGCCGTCTTCGAGGACACCTCGCTCAAGCACAAGGTGTTCCAGGAGATCGAGCACCTCGTCGAGCCGGACGCGCTGCTGTGCTCCAACACCTCCACCCTCCCCATCACCGCCCTCGCCGAAGGCGTCGAGCGCCAGGCCGACTTCATCGGGCTGCACTTCTTCTCGCCCGTCGACAAGATGCCGCTCGTCGAGATCATCAAGGGCGAGCGCACCGGCGACGAAGCCCTCGCCCGCGCCTTCGACCTGGTCCGGCAGATCAAGAAGACCCCGATCGTCGTCAACGACTCGCGCGGCTTCTTCACCTCGCGCGTCATCGGGCACTTCCTCAACGAGGGCGTGGCCATGGTCGGCGAGGGCATCGAGCCCGCGTCGGTCGAACAGGCCGCGGCCCAGGCGGGTTACCCGGCGAAGGTCCTGTCGCTGATGGACGAGCTGACGTTCACGCTGCCCCGCAAGATCCGCAACGAGTCGAAGCGGGCCGTCGAGGAGGCCGGCGGAACCTGGCCCGGACACCCCGCCGAGGCGGTCATCGACCGCATGGTCGACGAGTTCGGCCGCACCGGCCGCAGTGGGGGAGCGGGCTTCTACGAGTACGCCGAGGACGGCAGGCGGGCCGGGCTGTGGCCCGGACTGCGGGAGCACTTCACACGCGACGGCGCGCAGATCCCCTTCAGGGACATGCAGGAGCGCATGCTCTTCTCGGAGGCACTCGACACCGTCAAGCTCGTGGAGGAGGGCGTTCTGACGTCCGTCGCCGACGCCAACATCGGCTCGATCTTCGGCATCGGCTTCCCGGGGTGGACCGGGGGTGTCCTCCAGTACATCAACGGCTACGAGGGCGGGCTGCCGGGCTTCGTGGCACGCGCGCGTGAGCTGGCCGAGCAGTACGGGGAGCGATTCGCGCCGCCCGCGCTGCTGGTGGAGAAGGCGGAGAAGGGCGAACCGTTCCGGGACGCGTGACCCCTGGGCGTTCCCGAGTGAAATCAGCCCGTCCGGCGTTTGAGGACGAGGCCGTTCAGGCCGAAGCGGGGGTCTGGGGGCGCAGCCCCCAGGGACGGGACGGGAAGGGGCGGCGGGGGCGAAACCCGCCCCCCCCGGTGGCCGATCACTGCGTGGGCCACTCCCTCAGCTCTTCCTTCAGCGACCGCTGGAAGGTGGTCAACAGCGCCTGCACCACCAGCGGGTGCATATGCGCGGACAGCGACTTCACATCCCGCGCGTCCCGCTCCGCCACCTCCCCGCGGAACAGCTCCGCCAGCTCGTGTGCCGCCGCCCGCGAGTGCTCGACGAGCACCTTCCGCGACGCGAGGATCGCCTCCTGCGACAGGGGTACGTCGAGCAACTGGACGCCGAGCCGGAGCAGGCCCAGGTCGACGCGGTACGAGCCGCCGTCGTCCGCCCGGACCACGCCCATCGCGGCGAGCCGCGCCACGTCCCCGTCGGCCAGCTCCCGCCCCGCCCGCCGCTGAAGGTCCGCCCGGGACACGGTCTCCACGGTGTCCGGGGCCCAGGAGGCCACCACCGCCCGGTGGATCGCGAGGTCGTGCGCGCTCAGGTCCGGCGGCAACTGCCGCAGATAGCGCTCGATGGCCCCCAGCGTCATGCCCTGCCGCTGCAACTCCTCGATCAGCGCGAGCCGAGCGATGTGCTCCCGGCCGTAGTGCCCGACCCGCCGTGGACCGATCACCGGCGGGGGCAGCAGTCCCTTCGTGCCGTAGAAGCGGACCGTGCGGACCGTGACACCCGCCCGCGCCGCCAGCTCGTCGATGGTGAGGGCCGGCTCCCCGGCATCGGTGGTGTCGGTCGTCATGTGCAGCAGTATCGCTGTCTCACCAATGGTGTGAAACCTCGTGGATGGGGCTCCTGTGACCCGTGCCACCGCGTGTGGGGCGATTTCCTGGGGAAGGCGACCCGTCGGCCTGTGCCTGTCGTCACCGAGAGGGGCACGGGAGTCACGCCCGGACACCCGCGCGAGATCCGCCGGGGCGCACCAGAGAGTGGAACCACTCGTGAGCAAGGACGCCGTGGAATCGGCACAGACCAACTCCCGCACCGGGGCGGCCACGACGCCCGCGGACGCGGGCGACGCCGGCTACAGCAAGGACCTCAAGGCCCGCCACGTCAACATGATCGCCATCGGCGGCGCGATCGGCACCGGGCTCTTCCTGGGCGCGGGCGGCCGCCTGCGCGACGCGGGCCCCGCGCTCGCGCTCGCCTACCTCGTCTGCGGTGTCTTCGCCTTCTTCGTCGTGCGGGCGCTCGGCGAGCTGGTCCTGTACCGCCCGTCGTCGGGTTCCTTCGTGTCGTACGCGCGCGAGTTCCTCGGCGAGAAGGGGGCCTATGTCGCCGGCTGGATGTACTTCCTGAACTGGTCGACGACCGGCATCGCCGACATCACGGCGATCGCCCTCTACACGCACTACTGGAGCCTGTTCACCGACATCCCGCAGTGGACGCTGGCCCTGATCGCCCTCGCGGTGGTCCTGGCCGTGAACCTGATCTCGGTGAAGTACTTCGGCGAGATGGAGTTCTGGTTCGCGATCATCAAGGTCGCCACCCTCGTCGGCTTCATGCTGATCGGCATCTTCCTGCTGGCCACCCGGCACGAGGTGGGCGGCCGGACCCCCGGCACGAGCGTGATCACCGACAACGGCGGCGTCCTCCCGCACGGCCTGATGCCGGTCGTCCTCGTCATGCAGGGCGTGATCTTCGCGTACGCCGCCCTGGAACTGGTCGGCGTGGCCGCGGGCGAGACCGCCGAACCGGAGAAGGTCGTCCCGCGCGCGGTGAACTCGATCATGTGGCGCGTCGGCCTCTTCTACGTCGGCTCCGTCGTCCTCCTGGCCCTCCTCCTGCCCGGTTCGGTCTACTCGGCCGACGAGAGCCCCTTCGTCACGGTGTTCTCGAAGATCGGCGTTCCGGCGGCGGGCGACGTGATGAACCTGGTCGTCCTGACGGCCGCGATGTCGTCCCTCAACTCCGGCCTGTACTCCACCGGCCGCATCCTGCGCTCCATGGCGATGGCGGGCTCGGCGCCCAGGTTCACCGCCCGCATGAACCGCAGCCAGGTCCCCTACGGCGGCATCCTGCTGACCTGCGCGGTCTGCGTCCTCGGCGTCGGCCTCAACTACCTCATGCCGAGCCAGGCCTTCGAGATCGTGCTGAACGTCGCCGCCCTCGGCGTCATCAGCACCTGGGTGATCATCATGGCCTGCCACCTGGTCTTCGTCCGCCGCGCCCGCGCCGGCCTGCTGGCCCGCCCCTCCTTCCGCCTCCCCGGCAGCCCGGTCACGGAGATCACCACGGTCGCCTTCCTGCTCGCCTGCCTCGCCATGATGTGGAACGACCCCGAGGTGGGCCGCAGGACGCTGTTCCTCATCCCCGTCATCGCCGTCCTCCTGATCGGCGGCTGGTTCGCCATCCGGCGCCGGGTGTCGCAGACGGCGGACAGCGAGCTGTCGCAGCTCACGAAGTAGCAGGTCAGGTCGATTGTCAGTGGGGTCGCCTACGGTGGCGTCATGTCGGAGATCAGGTATGTCCGGGGTGACGCCACCCTGCCGTCGGTGAAGGGCGTCAAGCTGATCGCGCATGTCTGCAACGACATCGGGGGATGGGGGAAGGGCTTCGTCCTGGCGCTCTCACGGCGCTGGCCCGAGCCGGAGGCGGCGTTCCGCGCCTGGCACCGCGACCGCGCGGCGAACGACTTCGCTCTGGGCGCGGTCCAGTTCGTCCAGGTCGAGCGGTATGTGTGGGTGGCCAACATGGTGGGTCAGCGCGGCATCCGCACCGGCAGCAAGGGTGTCCCCGTCCGCTACGAGGCGATCGACACGGCGCTGGGCCGGCTGGCCGACAAGGCCGAGCAGATCGGCGCCTCCGTCCACATGCCCCGCATAGGCTGCGGCCTGGCCGGCGGCAAGTGGCCCCGCGTGGAGCCGCTGATCACCGAGCGGCTGGTGAGGCGAGGGATCGGCGTGACGGTGTACGACCACGGGGACTGACCGGCGCCAATCAGTGCCCCCGGCGTCACCTGCCGCCCGGCGCACCTGATGCCACCTGCCAACCAGCCGCCCCGGTACACCCGGTGACCTGCCACCCGGTGCTCCCTGCCACCGGTGCTCCGGTGCCAGCCACCTGGCGCCGCGGGCCCCCCGGCGCACTGGCCGGGCCGGGCGGCCAGTCCGGTCCGCATCGTCGGCGCACCCGGCGCTACTACCGCCCGGTGCCAGCCACCTGGCGCCGCCCGCTATCACCGGCCCCCGGCCCCCGGCCCCCGGCCCCCGGCCCTCAGCCCTCCGGCCCCCAGCCCCCCGGCCCCCGGCGCCCTGGCCGGGCGGCCAGGGCGGTCCGCCTCGTCGGCGCACCCGGCGCACCCGGCGCACCCGGAGCCGCCCCGCCCATCCGTGCTCACAGGTCATCCCGGAACGCCCGCACCAGGGCCTGCGTGAACCGTTTCGTGATGCCCCCGTCCGGATCCAGCCGGGGGTTGAAGATCGTCACGTCGAAGCCGAGGACCACCGGGCCGGACAGCGCCACGCGCAACGCGGTCTCCAGCTCCGGCCAGGTCAGCCCGCCCGGCAGCCGGTAGTCGACGGCCGGCATGACCTGGTCGTCCAGCACGTCGGCGTCGAGGTGGACCCAGTACCCCCCGACGCCCGGCGCACCGGTGAGCAGATCGACGGCCCGGCGCGCCGCCTCCCCGGCGCCGAGCGCACGCACTGTGCCCAGATCCATGGTGTGCAACTCGGCAGGCAGCGGCCACATCCCGGCCCGCGTCGACTCCTCCGTGTCCCGGAACCCGAAGGCGACCACGTCCGCGTCCCGCAGCAGCGGCCCCCTGCCCTCGAGGTCGGCCAGGGCAGCGGGCCCGCGACCGGTGGCCAGGGCGAGTTCCATGGAGGCCACCTCGCCGGCCGGTTCCGCCGCCGGCTGGTAGAAGTCGGTGTGGCCGTCGAGGAAGAGCAGCCCGTGACGCCCCCGGCGGCGCAGGGCCAGCAGATTGCCGAGCAGGACGCTGCAGTCACCGCCCAGGACCAGCGGGAACCGCCCGCTGTCCACAACCCCGCCCACCACGTCCGCCAGCGCGAGCGAGTACGTCGCGATGCCGACCGGATTGAGGACCCCCGTCTCCGGATCCCGGCGCGGATCGTAGATCGGCGCCTCGACCCGCCCCGCCCGCACGGCCCCGAGCCCTTCGGCGAGCCCCGCACCGAGCAGCGCCTCCGGCAGATCCTCGACCCCGGTAGGCCGCAGCCCCAACACGGACGGCGCCTCGATGATCACCACGTCCCGCACGTCCGACTCCCTCGTCAGCCCGCCGACGCCGGCCGGCTCACGGGCCGACGCGTCCTTCCACCGTAGAGGGCCCGAACGGGCGACGCCCGCGACGCCCTCGTGGCCTGGCACGGCGAGGCCGTCGCCCTCCTCCGCGACCGTTCCAGCGGGCCGTCGACGAAGGGGACCTGCCCCGCGACACCGATCCCGGAGTGCTCGCCCGCTACCTCATGACCGTGGCGAACGGCATGGTTGTCCAAGCCGCGGACGGTGCCACCCGCGACGACCTGTAACTGGTGGCCGACATGGCCCCGCGAAGCCGGCCGTCTGCCTGACGGGCCTGACGGGCCTGACGGGCCTGACGGGCCTGACGGGCCTGACAGGCGTGACGGGCCTGACAGGCGTGACGGCTGACGGCCGAGGGCGGCGGCGCGGGAGCCGCAGCGCAGGCATGTCATGGCCCCTGGCCGCAGCAGTACGGTGATTCGCTCAGCGCGTTGCTCCCGCACTCGCCGCGGCGTGCCGCTCGCGGTAGTCCGTCTCGGTGAGCCCGGCGGCCAACTGCCGGATTCCGCCCCGCCCGAGCCGGTCTTCGGGCAGGGGCCCCCTGCCCTGCGTAGGCCGACGGACCGTCAGCAGGGCCGTAGCGGACGCCTCAAGGGCAACACGCGCGCGCGATCGCCCTCTTTTGCACGGGAGTTGACCGATGTACCGTCCGGCGCATGCCGACACGCATGCGCTTCACGACCTGGAGATCGCTCGCCGCTGTGGCCCTCACCGCCCTGATGACCACCCTCCTCACCCCGGCCGCGGCCCACACCGCCCCGCGCGAGAGCAGACCGGTCTACTCGTACGAGAACGCGGTCCGCGAGGCCGTCTGGGTGGACACCGGACTCGACGGCGACAGCGACGGGAAGACGGACCGCGTCGCCGTCGATATCGTCCGGCCGAGCGAACCCGCCCGGCAGGGCCGCAGGATCCCCGTGATCATGGACGCCAGTCCGTACTACTCCTGCTGCGGGCGGGGCAACGAAAGCCAGCTGAAGACGTACGACGGGAATGGCGACGTCGTCCAGATGCCGCTGTTCTACGACAACTACTTCGTGCCCCGCGGCTACGCCTTCGTCGGCGTCGACCTCGCCGGGACCAACCGCTCCGACGGCTGTGTGGACGTGGGCGGACGCTCCGACATCCAGTCCGCGAAGGCCGTCGTCGACTGGCTGAACGGCCGCGCCAGGGCCTACACCAGCCGCACCGGTACCACCACCGCCAAGGCCACCTGGACCAACGGCAGGACCGGCATGATCGGCAAGAGCTGGGACGGCACCATCGCCAACGGCGTGGCCGCCACCGGAGTCAGGGGACTCGAGACCATCGTCCCGATCAGCGCCATCTCCACCTGGTACGACTACTACTTCTCCAAGGGCGCCCCGCTCTACGACTCGGGCCCCGACTGGCTGTCCGACTACGTCGACAGCCCCGACGCGCGCGCCAAGTGCGCCGCCGTCCAGCAAAAGCTCGTCGACGGGGCGCCCCGCACCGGCGACCGGACCCGGCTGTGGTCCGAGCGCGACTACGTCAAGGCCGCGAGCAAGGTGAAGGCGAGCGTCTTCCTGATCCACGGCATGCAGGACCTCAACGTCCGTATGCAGCACGTCGGTCCGTGGTGGGACGCCCTCGCGAAGAACGGCGTCGAGCGCAAGATCTGGCTCTCCGAGACAGGTCACGTCGACCCCTTCGACTTCCGCCGCGCCACCTGGGTCGACACCCTGCACCGCTGGTTCGACCACGAACTCCTCGGCTACGACAACGGCATCGACCGCGAGCCCATGGCCGACATCGAACGCCACCCCGACCAGTGGGTCACCTCCAAGGCCTGGCCGCCGCGCGGCACCGCCGCCACGGCCCTGCGCCCCGCCGAGGGCGGCCAGGAGGGCGTCGGCACGCTCGGCCTGCGCAAGGGCACCGGCACCGAGACCTTCACCGACGACCCGCGGCTGAGCGAGACCGACTGGGCGGCGCGGATCGACACGGCCACCCCCGACAAGGCGGGCTTCGTCACCGGGCCGCTCACCCGCGACCTGCGCGTGTCCGGCTCCTCCAAGGTCACCGCCACCGTGACCCCCACCACCTCGACGGCCCACCTGTCCGCCGTTCTCGTCGACCTCGGCCCCGACACCATCCGCGACTACGCGGCGAGCGGCGAGGGCATCAGCACGCTCACCGACCGCACCTGCTGGGGCGTGAGCACCACCGGAGACAGCGCCTGCTTCAAGGAAACGCGGGCCAAGACCGCCGACGTCGACCACACGGTCGTCAGCCGCGGCTGGGCCGACCTCGGCAACCACGCCTCCGACTCGAAGGGCGTCCCGCTCACCCCGGGCAAGGCATACACCATCACCCTCGATCTCGGCGCCACCGACCACGTCGTCCCGGCCGGACACCGCCTCGCGCTGATCGTCGCGGGCACGGACAAGGACCTCATCGACCCGCCGTCCACCACCCCCACCCTGACGGTCGACCTGTCCCGTACGGTCGCCCGCGTGCCGCTGGTCGGCGGCGCGGCCGCGTTCGCGCGGGCCACCGCGGGCTCCGTGTCCGCCGCCCCCGAGACCACGACCCTCGACGGGGTCCGGGCACCGCGCACCGCCCAGCGCGTCCCGGAGGGAGGCCGGTGATCCGCACCCTGACGCTCGTGACGGCGGCCCTGGCCGCGTCCCTCGTGGCGACACCGGCCGAGGCCACCGAACCCCCGCCCCGCACCGGCTTCGAGGAGTCGAACGGCGCCCGCTGGACCGGGGAATCGGAGGAGCGGGCCTTCCTGGCGGCCGTCGACCGGGGAAGCGAGCGCGTCTCCGTCGCCTCCATCGGTACGACCGCACAGGGGCGACCGCTCCGACTGGTCCAGGTCGGCGCCCGAAACGCCCCGAACAAGGTGCTGCTCGTGTGCAGTCAGCACGGCGACGAACCGTCCGGCCGCGAGGCCTGCCTCACCACCGTCCGCGACCTGGCGTACGCGCAGGACCGGCCGACGCGCCGCCTCCTGGAGCGCACCACCGTCCTCGTCGTCCCCACCGCCAACCCCGACGGCCGCGCCGCCGACACCCGCGGCAACGGCGACGGTGTCGACGTCAACCGCGACCACCTCGCCCTGCAGACGGCCGAGGGCCGTGCCATGGCCGCCGTCATCCGGGACCGACGCCCCGACGTGATCTACGACCTGCACGAGTACGGCGCCACGCCCCCGTACTACGACAAGGACCTCTTCGACCTGTGGCCGCGCAACCTCAACACGGCCGGGGCCGTCCACGACGAGGCCGAGACGCTGTCCCGGGACTACGTGCGTCCCGCCGCGCGGCACGCCGGGTACACCACCGGCACCTACGGCATCTGGACCGACCCCGTCACCGGCGAACCGGTCCGGCAGGTCGCCGGGGACGGCCAGGAACGCATCCTGCGGAACATGTCCGGAATCAAGCACGCGATCGGTCTGCTGATCGAGAGCCGGGTGGAGCCGCTGACCGACGTCGAGGAGGCGGTCAACAACCGGCGCCGGGTGGCCTCGCAACTCGCCGCGCTGAAAGGCTTGTTCGGGTTCGCCGACGGGCGCCGGAGCGAGGTCGAGGCCGCGACGGACACGGCCCGGCGGGCCGGCTACGCCGACACCGGACCCGTCCACGTCGGCGGCGCCGACAACGACCCGCCCGAACCGGCCGAGGTGATCCAGGACCCGCCCTGCGGCTACCGGCTCACCGTCGGCCAGTACGCCCAGGTCCGGGACGAACTCGCCCTGCACGGAGTGCGGACGAAGGGCACCTATGTCCCGCTCCGTCAGTCCCTGCGCGCCCTCGTCCCTCTGCTTCTCGACGGACGCGCCCCGTACCACCTCACGGCCGCCGAACCGGTCACCGACTGCTGAGCCCGCGTCAGGAGGGGGCGGCCAGCCCGGCCGCCTCCTCCGCGCACCCCCAGGCCACGGTCACCCCCGCACCGCCGTGACCGTAGTTGTGCACCAACACCCGCCCATCGGACAGGAGTTCGCGCTCCAGCCGGACCGCGCCCCGCGCCGGCCTGAGCCCCACCCGATGCTCCAGCACCCGTGCCCCGGCGATCTCGGGCCGCAGTGCGGCGCACCGGCGGACGATCGCCTCCGCCGCCGCGGGATCGGGCTCGAGAGACCACTGGTCCTCGTCCGCGGTGCCGCCCAGCACGAGCCGACCGGGCTGCGGGAAGAGGTACGCCGTCGCCCCGGCGGCGTCCGTGGCGACCAGCCAGGTGCGGATGCCGGGGTTCTCCACGATGACCAGTTGTCCGCGCACGGGACGCACGGACGGGTCCGGCACCAGCTCCCGGGCGCCGAGCCCCGTGCAGTTGACGACGACCGGCGCTCCGACCCCGGCGAGGTCCGACACCGTACGCGTCTCGATCGCTCCACCCGCCGCGAGGAACCGCTCCCGCAGCCACGGCAGGTGAGTCGACATGTCGATGAGCGGCAGCCGTGCCCACATCCCCGGCCCGGCGTACTCCTCGGCCGTCGCCGCCCGCAGCCCCGGCAGCCGCGCCCCCGCCCACGCCATGGCCCGGTCCAGGTCCGCCTGCCCCTGTACCCCTTCGACCATCCGTACGCCGGTCACCTCCGGGGAGGCCGCCAACTCCTCGTAGACGTCCAGCGAACGCAGCGCCCAGGTGCGCGCGAGCTCGACCGGCTCGATCGCGTACGGCCACCACAGCGCCCCGGCAACCGCCGAGGTGGTCCGCTCGACCGGATCCCGCGTCCACACCCGCACCCGGCGGCCGCGCTCGGCCAGCACGACGGCCGTCGTCAGCCCGACGACACCGCCGCCGACCACGACGACCTCGTCCTTCGGTTCGCTTCTCACGCGGGGACGCTAGCGGAATATGTCATGCCGTGCTCACATCGGGCCGAGTCTGGGGATACTCACAGCATGTCTGCCGAGTACGCGACCTTCGGCCTGGCACCGGCGATGCGTGCCGGTGGAGTCCTCACCAACGGTGACTACCAGATCCACCGGGACTTCGTGGACTTCATCGTCGACGGACGCCCGCTGCTCTTCCAGCTCTCCGACCTCGACGCCGTCTCCCCACTCGCCTCCGACGTCCCACCCGCGATCTTCACCGCCCAGGTCCGCAGCCTGCTCCTGGAGGCGGACGCGCCGCTGCCCGGCGGCCGCTACGTCGTCTACGGCTGCCCCGAGTGCGAGGACCTGGCCTGCGGTGCCGTCACCGCCGTGATCGACCGCGACGGCGAGGACTTCATCTGGCGGGACTTCGCCTGGCAGACGGACGAACACGCCGACCTGGAGCTCAACGGCTACCACGGCATCGGCCCGTTCCGCTTCGCCGGCGCCGAGTACCGTACGGCGCTGACCTCCCTCCTGGACACCTCCGCCGACACCCCCCGCCGCCGCGTCCTGCTCATCGGCGCCCGCGTCGCCCTCCTCGCCAAGCTCGCCGCCGCCCTGCGGATCATCGGCATCGGCGCCGACATCACCCGTGACGCGCACGACGTCCCCGCCGACGAGCTGCGCGCCTACGGCGCCGTCGTCTTCGGCCGTGCGATCACCGAGGAGGAACGTGCCGCCGTACGTCGGTCCTTCGAGCGGGCCGGTGTCGACGTGACCTACGTCGACGGCCTCGCCCCGATCGTCCCCCTCCTCGTCGCCCAGATCGAACACGCCCTGGACCGCAGCCCCGTGGAACGGCGCCGGCTGACCCACCTGGCCGCCGCCGACGGCGAGGCGGGCGTCGAGGTCACCTCGCCGTGCCGGGTCCGCCTCACCGCGTACCGCCTCGACCGCCTGTACCGCACCCACGTCCACGAGCTCTTCGACGGCATCCTCGAACCCGGCCGCCACCACATCGCCCTGGACGCCAGAGCGGTCAGGGGAGAGGCCTTCGTGGTGGCGCGGACGTCGGGAAGTGTGCTGGTGGAGGCGATGGCGCACTGAGAAGAACCGGGCGGCGGACCGCCGGGGCGGCCCACTATCATCGGCGGTCTGATGACTGCCACCCTCGTCGCCAAGAACCTCGCCGCCGGCCACGGCGACCGCTCCCTGTTCGCCGGGCTCGACCTCGTCGTCGCGCCCGGAGACGTCATCGGGCTGGTCGGAGCCAACGGCGCGGGCAAGTCCACGCTGCTCAGGATGCTCGCCGGCCTCACCGCCCCGGAGGAGGGCGAGCTGCGGCTGTCCCCGCCGACGGCGGCCGTCGGCCATCTGCCGCAGGAACCGGAGCGGCGCCCCGGCGAGACCGTCCGGGACTTCCTCGCCCGCCGCACCGGCGTCGCCGAGGCCCAGCGGACGATGGACGAAGCGACCCAGGGCCTGGTCGACGGCGCGCCGGGAGCCGACGACGCCTACGCGACCAGCCTGGAACGCTGGCTGGACCTCGGCGGCGCCGACCTGGACGAGCGGGCGGAAGAGGTCGCCGGCTCGCTCGGCCTGGCCGTCGACCTGGACCAGCCGATGACGTCGCTGTCGGGCGGCCAGGCGGCACGGGCCGGCCTCGCCTCCCTCCTCCTGTCCCGCTACGACGTCTTCCTCCTCGACGAGCCGACGAACGACCTCGACCTGGACGGCCTGGAGCGCCTCGAACGCTTCGTGAGCGGTCTTCGCGCCGGCACGGTCGTCGTCAGCCACGACCGCGAGTTCCTCACCCGCACGGTCACCAAGGTCCTCGAACTCGACCTGGCCCAGCAGCAGATCACCCTGTACGGCGGCGGCTACGAGGCCTACCTGGAGGAGCGCGAGGTGGCCCGCCGGCACGCCCGCGACGACTTCGAGGAGTACGCCGACAAGAAGACGGCCCTCCAGGAGCGCGCCCAAATCCAGCGGTCCTGGATGGACAAGGGCGTGAAGAACGCGCGCCGCAAGGCGGGCAACGACAACGACAAGATCGGCCGCAAGTTCCGCAGCGAGGCCAGCGAGAAGCAGGCCGCCAAGGCCCGCCAGACCCAGCGCATGATCGAACGCCTCGACGTGGTCGAAGAACCCCGCAAGGAGTGGGAGCTGCGCATGGAGATCGCGTCGGCCCCCCGCTCGGGCGCGGTCGTCGCGACCCTCCGCGAGGCCGAGGTGCGACGCGACGGCTTCGTTCTCGGCCCGGTGTCCCTCCAGATCGACTGGGCGGACCGGGTGGCGGTGACGGGAGCCAACGGCGCGGGCAAGTCGACGCTGCTCGGCGCCCTGCTCGGGCGGGTCCCGCTGGACGCGGGTTCGGCATCCCTCGGCTCAGGCGTCCTGGTCGGCGAGGTCGACCAGGCCCGCAAGCTCTTCCACGGCTCGGAATCCCTCATGGACGCCTTCAGCGCGGCCGTCCCGGACACCGAACCCGCCGAAGTCCGCACGCTGCTGGCCAAGTTCGGCCTCAAGGCGAACCACGTCACACGCCCGGCGGCGACCCTCTCCCCGGGCGAGCGCACCAGGGCGGCACTGGCCCTGCTCCAGGGCCGGGGCGTGAACCTCCTGGTCCTCGACGAGCCGACCAACCACCTGGACCTGCCGGCCATCGAACAGCTCGAGTCGGCGATGGACGCGTACGAGGGCACGCTGCTCCTGGTGACCCACGACCGCCGCATGCTGGACGCGGTCCACGTGACCCGCCGCCTGGAGGTGGCGGACGGAAAGGTGACGGAGCGCTAGGACGAGCTGAGCCGGCGTGCCAGGCCCGGGTAGTCGACCACACAGCCGTCCTCGTCGAACTCCAGGTCGCTGCGGAAGTCGCCCGAGGTGAAGCGCAGCCGTCCAGGGCGGAGGTGGGTGTAGGTCTGGCGGGACGGCTCCACGGTCAGATCGGGGACGGACACCCACGCCATCAGGAACTCCCGCTCGCCGGGCTCCCGGTGCAGGCCGTGCCGCAGCACCGGCATCGTGTTGGTGAGGGGACACAGCCCGAGGTCGCAGTCGAGGGCCCCGTCGGCCTGGGGGATCCGCTCGCCGTTCATGGTCCAGTGGCCCTCGCCGTCGTGGCGCAGGTCCAGGACGCGGGTGCCGTGCGTGGTCGCGGCCTCCACCAGCAGCCGGCGGGTGACGAAGCCGTCGGTCGTGTCCAGCCGGTACGAGACCCAGTACATCTCGGGCACGGTGCCGACCGCCCTGCCACGCGCTTCCAGCACCCTGTCGTACAGATCGATCCACGCCGTCTCGTAGCCATCGCTCCCGGACACGGCCCAGGTGATCACACGTGATGTCCGCATGGCTTTCAGCCTACGGACGAACCGGCCCGGACCTCCGTGTCGTACCGGAGAGTCCGGGCCGGACGGCTCAGCCCTTGCCGCTCAGCGCCTGCCCTTCTTCGGGTCGACGAGTCCGGCCTTGCGCAGGGCGTCGGCCATCGCGCTGTTGGCGGGCGGTGAAGCCTGGCGTGAGCCGCCTCCGGCGCCTCCGGCACCCCCGCCCCCGCCGCCGCTCCGGTTCTGTCGCTGCTGGGGCGGACGCCCGCCCCGCTGCCGGCGCTCGCCGCCGCCCGGACCCTGCTGCCGCTCCTGCGGTGCCGCCTCGTCGTCCAGCCGCAGCGTCAGCGAGATCCGCTTGCGCGGGATGTCGATGTCCAGCACCTTCACCTTGACGATGTCGCCCGGCTTCACCACGTCCCGTGGGTCCTTGACGAACGTCTTCGACATCGCGGAGACGTGCACGAGCCCGTCCTGATGGACACCCACGTCGACGAACGCCCCGAAGGCCGCCACATTCGTGACCACGCCCTCCAGGATCATCCCGGAGGCCAGGTCGGAGATCTTCTCGACGCCCTCCTTGAAGGTGGCCGTCTTGAACGCGGGCCGCGGGTCGCGCCCGGGCTTCTCCAGCTCCTTCAGGATGTCCGTCACGGTCGGCAGACCGAACGTCTCGTCCACGAAGTCCTGCGGCCTCAGCGAGCGCAGCACCCCGGTGTTCCCCACGAGCGAGGTGACCTGCTGCCCGGCCGTCTTCACCATGCGCCGCACCACCGGGTACGCCTCGGGGTGCACGGAGGAGGCGTCCAGCGGATCGTCGCCCCCGCGGATACGGAGGAACCCGGCGCACTGTTCGTACGCCTTCGGGCCGAGCCGCGGCACGCCCTTCAGCTGCGTGCGCGACTTGAAGGGGCCGTTGCTGTCGCGGTGCGCCACGATGTTCTCGGCGAGCCCGGAGGTGATGCCGGAGACGCGGGCGAGCAGCGGAGCGGACGCCGTGTTGACGTCGACACCGACGCCGTTCACACAGTCCTCCACCACCGCGTCCAGCGAACGCGACAGCTTCACCTCCGACAGGTCGTGCTGGTACTGGCCGACACCGATCGACTTCGGGTCGATCTTCACCAGTTCCGCGAGAGGGTCCTGGAGCCGCCGCGCGATCGACACGGCGCCGCGCAGCGACACGTCCATGTCGGGCAGCTCCTGCGAGGCGAAGGCGGAGGCCGAGTACACGGACGCGCCCGCCTCGGACACCATGACCTTGGTGAGGTTCAGCTCCGGGTGCTTGACGATCAGTTCACCGGCGAGTTTGTCGGTCTCGCGGGACGCCGTGCCGTTGCCGATCGCGATCAGCTCGACCGCGTGCTCCTTCGCCAGGCGGGCCAGCTTGGCGATCGCCTCGTCCCACCTGTTCGCCGGGACGTGGGGGTGGATGACGTCCGTCGCCACCACCTTGCCGGTCGCGTCGACCACGGCCACCTTCACGCCCGTACGGAACCCGGGGTCCAGCCCCAGCGTCGAGCGCGTGCCGGCCGGTGCGGCGAGCAGCAGGTCACGGAGGTTCGCCGCGAAGACGTTCACGGCTTCGTCCTCGGCGGCCGTGCGCAGCCGCAGCCGCATGTCGATGCCGAGGTGCACGAGCAGGCGGGTGCGCCAGGCCCAGCGGACCGTGTCCTGCAGCCACTTGTCGCCCGGACGGCCCCGGTCGGCGATCTGGAACCGGTGCGCCACGATCGCCTCGTACGAGGACGGCCCGGGCTGCTCGGAGGGCTCCTCCGGCTCCAGGACCAGGTCCAGGACCTCTTCCTTCTCGCCGCGCAGCATCGCCAGGATCCGGTGCGAGGGCAGCTCCGTGAAGGGCTCGGAGAAGTCGAAGTAGTCGGCGAACTTGGCGCCCGCCTCCTCCTTGCCCTCCCGCACCCTGGCGGCCAGCCGCCCGCGCACCCACATGCGTTCCCGCAGCTCGCCGATCAGGTCGGCGTCCTCGGAGAACCGCTCGGTGAGGATCGCCCGGGCTCCGTCGAGGGCGGCCTGCGGATCGGCCACGCCCCTGTCGGCGTCCACGAAGGCCGCCGCAGCGGCGAGGGGCTCCACGGCCGGGTCGCCGAGCAGACCGTCGGCCAGCGGCTCCAGCCCGGCCTCGCGCGCGATCTGCGCCTTGGTGCGCCGCTTCGGCTTGAACGGCAGGTAGATGTCCTCCAGGCGCGCCTTGGTCTCCGCGGCCCGGATCCGCGCCTCGAGCTCCTCGGTGAGCTTGCCCTGCTCGCGCACCGAGTCGAGGATCGCCGTCCGACGCTCCTCCAGCTCCCGCAGATAACGCAGCCGCTCCTCGAGCGTGCGCAACTGCGCGTCGTCGAGCATCTCGGTCGCTTCCTTGCGGTAGCGGGCGATGAAGGGCACCGTCGAACCGCCGTCGAGCAATTCCACGGCAGCCCTGACCTGCCGTTCCCGGACGCCGAGTTCCTCGGCGATCCTGCCTTCGATGGACCCTACGAGGGGTGTCGTCACGATCCCGTACCGCCTTCTCCACTGAGGTTGCGCGGCAATTGTGGCAGGTGGCACGGACAGTCGTGGATCAGGGCGCAAACCCGGGCGGGCCGGGGAGGGGCCGCCGCCCGCGACGCGCCGCCGCGGGCTCGGCGATCGTCCCCCGCCTCAGGCCCGGCGGCTGCGGGTCGAACTCGACGCGCCGCCGAATAGCCGGGCCAGCGCCCGGAAGGGCAGCGTCACGACGGTGGCGATGGCCCCACCGATCTGGCGCAGTACGTCTGCGATCGCACGGAACACGAGTTTCCCCTTTCCTCTCCCGATCACGCCGACCGGGAACGAGCGGGTACCTCGACAGCGGCCCGCCATGCTTCTTCGCCGCGACGCCCGTCGATCAGCGCTTGCCGACCAGATCCGCCGGGAAGGCGCCGGCGGCGAGCGCGGCACGTGCGAAGCCCGTACCGAGCTCGGTCAGGCGCGCGACTCCCTCGGCGCCCAGGTGCTCGTACGGGGCCCGGTCCAGCCGGTCCGTGTCCCGCTCGATCCCCTCGCGCAGCGCGAGGCCCTGTTCGGTCAGCTCGCCTGCCTCGTCGAGCAGTCCGCGCTCCCGCAGCCGCCCGGCCGCCGCGTCCCAGTCGGCAACGGTCCAGCCGCGGGTGTCGCGCACCCACCGGGGCGTCATGCCCTTGCCGGTGGCCGTATGGGTCACCAGGGCCTCCAGACCGTCCAGACCGGCGGACATCAGAGCGGCGAGGTGCCCGTCGCCGCGGTGCTCGCGCAGCAGCGTCGCCGCGTGCCAGTACGCCAGGTGCGGCTCCTCGGGGACCGGCAGATCGGCGTGCGCGGAGTACAGCGGCCGGGCGCCGCGCGAGCAGGCCTCGGCGGCGCGCAGGGCCAGGTCCGCGGCCTCCGCCATCTCCGCGGACGCCACCGTCTCCTCGCCCAGCAGGCGGCGCAGCGTGGCGTCGACGGCACGCGCGCGTGCCGCCAGCACCTGCCCGGGCGTCGCCGTCTCCCACACCGCGGGCACGTGCCGGGCCACCAGCTCGTGCTTGTAGTTGTAGAACGCCGCCGTCACCGCGCCGGCCCCGACCGGCCCCAGCGCGGCCGACCGCACCGCGAAGTTGACGGCCCGCGGGTGCGTGACACCGAGCGTGCCCAGCTCCCGGCCGAGGTCGGGGGAGAAGTAGTGCGTGGAGTGCAGGGAGTTGAGCGCGTTGTGGCAGCGGCGGCCCGCGCGCGGGTCCAGAGCAACGGTAGTCATGCCCAGCACGTTACTTACCGGTCGGTATCTCTTCCAGACGGGCCCCGGGGCGGCTTCCGCGGATGGCGGGAAAGGCGGGGCGCTGTCATTGCGGCCGGACGGCGCTGCGATGCGCACCTCCAGCGGCCTGCCCCGCGTCCCGGACGGGGCCGTCCAGACTCCGCAGATGGCCGAGCCGACGGGGGGCGGGTCGTCTTCGACGGCAAGTACGTCACCGCGGCCGGTGTCTCCTCCGGCATCGACATGCTGACCCCGCTCGGCAGGATCGCGGGCGACGACCACGCCCAGCCGGTGCGGCTGCTGACGGAGTACGACCCGCGGTGGCCCTACGACGCCGGATCCCCGCACAAGGCCCCTGCGCACCTGGTCGAGGAGCTGAGCGCCAAGTGCCGCTTCATCATGGCGCAGGCACGTTCCACGCGAACCGAGGCTGTCTGCGCTCCAGGAACGCGGCGACCCCCTCCGCGGTGTCGCCGCTGCCGCGCGCCTGCCCGGCCCAGTACGCGTCCCGGTCCCTGCGCCCGTTCGCGAACTCCTTCGCCGCCGCCTGGGTCAGCTGGGAGCGGGACACCAGGATCCGGGTGAACTCCACGATGCGCTCGGTGAGCTCGCCCTCGGGCAGCACCTCGTCCACCAGGCCGCTGTGCAGCGCCCGCTCCGCGTCGACCAGCTCGCCCGAGAACAGCAGGTACTTGGCGGCGGCCGGCCCCACCAGCGACACCAGCCTCCGGGTGGACGAGGCCGGATACACGATCCCGAGCTTCGCCGGCGTCACCCCGAACAGCGCGCCCTCCTCGGCGAACCGCAGATCACACGCGGCCGCCAGTTGCGACCCGCCGCCCACGCAGTGCCCGCGGACCGCCGCGAGGGTCGGCTTCGGGAAGGCGGCGAGGGCCTCCTCGGCACGCACGGCCAGCCCCTGCGCCTCCTCCGGCGACCCCCGGAGCGTGGAGATGTCGGCCCCCGCGCAGAACGTCCCGCCCTCACCGGTCAGCACCAGTGCCCGTACGTCCGGATCGGCGGCCAGCGTGTCCAGCAGCGGCGGCAGCGCCCGCCACATCGCGGCCGTCATGGCATTGCGCTTGGCCGGATGGTGGACGACGACGGTGGCGACCGAGTCGGCGACGGTGTGCAGCAGCTGCGGCTCCATGCGCCGGATGCTATCCGCCCAGGCCGAGGGGCCGATCAAGAAGGGGGCCGCACGTGAAGGCAGCAGGTGCGAGCGACAGGGGGGAGCAATCGGATAAGGGCGCCCTCAAACCCGTACAACCCGAATAATTCGCGAAGTCGGCGAGAAGGGGACAAGAGCGGTCCCACAACTGACCGTGTCATACGCCAACAGTCAGATCCGCTCGATACTCGCTGACTTCTGTTCAGTTCTCAGGGGTGGAGCGGCTCGTTGCCAACACTCGGGATGTGGTGACAATCGAGCGCAAGGGTGGCGACCGGACGATGGAAGACGATGGGTGCGGGTCCGCCCCACGCCCAGCAGGCGGCACGGACGAGCCCTCCGAGCCGAGGCCGCCGGAACCGTTGCCGTACGAGGGTGTGTGGCGGTTCACCGCTCCCGCCGTCGACGCCTCGGTCCCGCAGGCGCGGCACGCGGTACGTGACCTGCTGCACCGCCAGGGAGTGCCGGTCTCGGACGAGCTGGCGCAGGGGCTGCTGCTGATCGTCTCGGAGCTGGTCACCAACGCGGTGCGGCACGCGGCGCTCCTCTCGCCGACGCTCGCCGTGGAGATCGCGGTCGGCGCGGACTGGGTGCGGGTGTCCGTGGAGGACAACCACCCCTACCGGCCGACCGCCCTGGAGGCCGACCACGGCCAGACCGGCGGCCGCGGTCTCCTCCTGGTGCGGGAGGTCACCAGGGAGGCGGGCGGGGTGTGCGACGTCGAGCACACGGCGAGTGGCGGCAAGGTGATCTGGGCCGCCCTGCCGCTCAAGTCCGCGCGGATCCCGTAGGACCGCTCACCAGCCGGCGGACGGGCCCGTCAGCTCGCCGACCGCGGGGCGGGCCGCGTCCAGGACGGTCATGAACCAGGAGGAGAAGGTGTCCTTCGCATGCCGCTCCGCCAGTTCGGCGGGCGTCACGAAGGCCGTCGCGCCGACCTCCTCCGGGTCCGGCCGCAGCGGGGACTGCACCAGGCCGACGAAGAGGTGGTTGTACTCCTGCTCGACCAGACCCGAGGCCGGGTCGGGATGGTTGTAGCGGACCGTGCCCGCCTCGCCGAGGAGTGACGGGGAGACACCGAGCTCCTCGAAGGTCCGCCGGGCCGCCGCCGCGAAGGGTGCCTCACCGGGGTAGGGGTGGCCGCAGCAGGTGTTGGACCAGACGCCGGGGGAGTGGTACTTGCCCAGCGCCCGCTGCTGGAGCAGCAGCCGGCCCTGCTCGTCGAAGAGGAACACCGAGAAGGCGCGGTGCAGCTGCCCCGGCGGCTGGTGGGCGGCGAGCTTCTCCGCGGTGCCGATCGTCACACCGTTCTCGTCGACCAGTTCCAGCAAGATCCCGTCTGCGGTGCCGTTCGACGAACTGTGCGTCGCGGTGGCAGGTGTGATCGGCATACCCATCCTTCGCATTGGTCTTCGCGCCCCAAGTGTGCCGTACGAAACCGGCACTCCCGGCAGTTGATCGTGCCCGGCGCGGCGGCCGGGGAACCGTCCGGGGTGGGGCTGTGAGCATGAGGACGCGGCCGTCCACCGGACCGATGCGTTCCGTCCGAACCCGGGTGTCAGTGTCCGAACCCGTGTCTCAGTGGCACAGCCGCGCCTCGTGCTCCGCGTGCCCGACCGGCTCCAGCTGGAAGGTGCAGTGCTCCACGTCGAAGTGGTCGCCGAGGCAGCCCTGGAGTTCGTGGAGCATCTTCTCGTGGCCGATCGCGTTCAGGACGTCGGAGCGCACCACCACGTGCGCGGACAGGACCGGCATCCCGGACGTGATCGTCCAGGCGTGCAGGTCGTGGACGTCCTCGACGCCGTCCAGCGCCAGTATGTGGGCCCGCACGTCCGCGATGTCGACGTCCTTCGGCGCCGACTCCAGCAGGACGTCGAGGGTCTCGCGCAGCAGCTTCCAGGTGCGCGGCACGATCATCAGGCCGATGACGAGCGAGGCGATCGGGTCGGCGGGCTGCCAGCCTGTGGTCAGGATCACCACCGCCGAGATCAGCACCGCGACCGAGCCGAGTGCGTCCGCGGCCACCTCCAGGAAGGCGCCGCGCACGTTCAGGCTGTCCTTCTGGCCCCGCATCAGCAGCGACAGCGACACCATGTTCGCGACCAGACCGATCGCGCCGAACACGATGGTCAGCCCGCCCTCCGTGTCGGCGGGTGTGACGAACCGCTGGATCGCCTCGTACAGGACGTATCCGCCGACCCCCAGCAGCAGAAGACAGTTGGCGAGGGCGGCGAGGATCTCGGCTCGGGCCAGCCCGAAGGTGCGCCGGTCGCTGGGCGGGAGGCTCCCGAAGTGGATCGCGAGGAGCGCCATGCCCAGGCCCAGCGCGTCGGTCGCCATGTGTGCCGCGTCGGCGACCAGCGCCAGCGAGTCGGCGACCACGCCCCCGACGATCTCGACCACCATGACGCCGAGCGTGATGGCCAGCGCGACCCGCAGCCTCCCGCGGTAAGCGGCGGTCGCCGTACCCGCCGGCGGGCCGTGCGTATGCCCGTGATCGTGCCCAGCCCCCATGACAAGCGCCTCCTGTATTCCGTCCGGGAGCACAGTGAACTACGGGCGGGGGGTATGGGGCAACGCGGCACTGAACACCGTTGTCATGTGCCCTGACCTGCAGAAACGATCCGCAGGTCAGGGCTTCGCAGATCCCTCGAGGCTCACCCGCCGTGGTGCCGCAGCCACCCCTGCCACGCCGACTCGACCATCTCGCGCACACCGCGCCGGGCCGTCCAGCCCAGCTCCTCGGCGGCCCGCGCGGCCGAGGCGACCGCGCGGGGCGCGTCCCCGGGGCGCCGGGCCTCGACGAGCGCCGGCCGGCGGTCGCCGCTCACCTCACCGATGACCGTGATCAGTTCCCGTACGGAGACGCCCTCACCGCGACCGATGTTGACGGTCAGGTCACCGGGAGTGGCGTTCTCGGTGAGCCGCCGGGCCGCCGCGAGGTGGGCCTCGGCGAGATCCGCGACATGGATGTAGTCACGGACACAGGTGCCGTCCGGCGTCGGGTAGTCGTCGCCGAAGATCCTCGGGGCCTCGTCACGGGTGAGCCGGTCGAAGACCATGGGGACGATGTTGAAGACGCCCGTGTCCGCCAGCTCCGGCGCGGCCGCCCCGGCGACGTTGAAGTAGCGCAGGCACACGGTCGAGATCCCGTGTGCCCGGCCCGCCGCCCGCACCAGCCACTCCCCGGCGAGCTTGGTCTCGCCGTACGGGTTCACCGGGGCGCACGGAGTGTCCTCGGTGATCAGGTCCACGTCCGGGTTGCCGTAGACGGCGGCCGACGAGGAGAAGAGGAAGCGTTCGACGCCGGCCTCGGCGGCCGCCTCCAGGAGCGTGGCGAGACCGCCCACGTTCTCCTGGTAGTAGCGCGTCGGCTGCGCCACGGACTGGGCGACCTGCTTGCGGGCCGCGAGATGCACCACGCCCGTCACCGCGTGTTCGGCGCACACCCGCTTCAGCAGGTCCGCGTCCCGCGCCGAGCCGCGGACGAGCGGGACGTTCGCGGGGAGCCGTGCGGGCACGCCGGCCGAGAGGTCGTCCAGCACGAGGACGCGCTCGCCGGCGTCGGTCATGGCCCGCGCCACATGTGCCCCGATGTACCCGGCACCGCCGGTGATCAGCCATGTCATGGTCGCCCACCCTATGTCGCCGCCCCGGCGTCGGGCGCAATGTCCCGGATGCCCGGTCTGTGGGTGCAAGTTTGTGGGCGGGGCCCGCAATCACCGATGATGATCGCGGCGAAGGCCGCCGGAGACGGTGTTGATCTGCCCGTGAACGGGCGGTGAACGCGGCCTTCCGGGCATCCGATAGCCTCTGCCGACACGCCGCCCGACTGGTGCAGCCACGCCACGCCAAGGGGCGCCCCCACCATGCACATGCCCGGCGTTCACGCGTCGGCACTCAGGGAGTGAGTTCGGTTGTCGACCGCCATCCTCACCGGTCAGCCGGTCCCCGGATCGTCGATCGAGGGCGATCTGCGGTCCCTCGGCTTCGACGTCCGGATCGCCTCCGACGCCACCGACGCCGAGGCACTCCTCGCCCAGGTGCCGGCCGACCGGCGGGTCGCCATGGTCGACGCCCGGTTCGTGGGCCACGTCCACGCGCTGCGCCTCGGCCTCACCGACCCCCGCTTCCCGATCGCCGCGGTGCCGGGCGCGGTGACCGCCCAGCCGGCCGGCCGGCAGGCCCTGACCCGGGCGGTGGCCCGCGAGAACTCCGCGGGCGGCGGTACGGCCGGTGGGGGTGCCCCGGCGCGAGCGAAGTCGAGCGTGGGGGACGTCGACAGCCTCGCCGACCGCATCGTCACCGCCCTGGCCGCCGACGGCACCGACGTGCACCGCCCCGAGCTCGGCAGCCTGGTCGCCGCGGTCCCCACCGACCCGCAGGCCGGCAACGAGGCACGGCAGGCCGTCGCCGCCGTCGACGACGAGGCCGTACGCCTGAAGTCGGCCGTCAAGGCCCGCGACGGCTTCTTCACCACCTACTTCATCAGCCCGTACTCCCGCTACCTCGCCCGCTGGTGCGCCCGCCGGGGCCTGACCCCGAACCAGGTCACCACCGCCTCCCTGATCACCGCGCTGATCGCGGCGGGCTGCGCGGCGACCGGCACGCGCGGCGGCTTCATCGCCGCCGGCATCCTGCTGATCTTCTCCTTCGTGCTGGACTGCACGGACGGACAGCTCGCCCGCTACTCCCTGCAGTACTCGACGCTCGGCGCCTGGCTGGACGCCACCTTCGACCGGGCCAAGGAGTACGCCTACTACGCGGGCCTGGCCCTCGGAGCCGCCCGCGGCGGTGACGACGTATGGGCGCTCGCCCTCGGCGCGATGGTCCTGCAGACCTGCCGGCACGTCGTGGACTTCTCCTTCAACGAGGCCAACCACGACGCCACCGCCAACACCAGCCCCACCGCCGCGCTCTCCGACAAGCTCGACAGCGTCGGCTGGACGGTGTGGATACGGCGGATGATCGTCCTGCCGATCGGCGAGCGCTGGGCGATGATCGCCGTCCTCACCGCCGCGACCACGCCTCGCATCACCTTCTACGCGCTGCTCATCGGCTGCGCCTTCGCGGCGACCTACACGACGGCGGGCCGCGTGCTGCGGTCGCTGACACGGAAGGCGAAGCGGACGAACCGGGCGGCGCAGGCGCTGGCGGACCTCGCGGACAACGGGCCGCTCGCCGCACTCGTGGCGCGCGCCACCCGTGCCCGCCTCGGCGCCCCGCTGCTGGTGGCGCTCGCGGGGACGGCCGTCCTCGCCGTGGCCCTCTTCTCCGGGGTGACCTGGGCGCCTGTCGCCGGTGCCGTCGTCTACACGATCACCGCCGGTCAGGCCCTGTACCGCCCCCTCAAGGGCTCCCTGGACTGGCTGGTCCCCCCGCTCTTCCGCGCCGCCGAGTACGGCACCGTCCTCGTCCTGGCGGCCCAAGCGGACGTGAACGGGGCCCTTCCTGCGGCTTTCGGCCTGGTGGCGGCGGTCGCCTACCATCACTACGACACGGTGTACCGCATCCGCGGCAACGCCGGAGCGCCTCCGGCCTGGCTGGTGCGCGCCATCGGGGGGCACGAAGGGCGGACGCTGCTCGTCACCGTCCTGGCCGCGGTGCTCTCCGCCTCGCAGTTCACGGTCGCGCTCACGGTTCTCGCCGTGGCCGTGGCCCTGGTGGTGCTCGTCGAGAGCATCCGCTTCTGGGTGACCGCCCATCAGGGTGGCGCACCCGCCGTACACGATGAAGGAGAACCCGCATGATCGGCCTCGTGCTGGCGGCCGGCGCCGGACGGCGTCTGCGCCCCTACACCGACAGCCTTCCCAAGGCGCTGGTGCCGGTGGGGCCCGCGGGCATAGAGGGCGAACCCACGGTTCTGGACCTCACTCTCGGCAACTTCGCCGAGATCGGTCTGACCGAGGTCGCGATCATCGTCGGCTACCGCAAGGAAGCCGTGTACGAGCGCAAGGCGGCCCTCGAGGCGAAGTACGGCCTCAAGCTCACCCTCATCGACAACGACAAGGCCGAGGAGTGGAACAACGCCTACTCCCTGTGGTGCGGCCGTGACGCCCTCAAGGACGGGGTCATCCTCGCCAACGGCGACACCGTCCACCCCGTCTCCGTCGAGAGGACGCTGCTAGCCGCCCGCGGCGACGGCAAGAAGATCATCCTCGCCCTCGACACGGTGAAGTCCCTGGCCGACGAGGAGATGAAGGTCGTCGTCGACCCCGCCAAGGGCATGACGAAGATCACCAAGCTGATGGACCCCTCCGAGGCCACCGGCGAGTACATCGGCGTCACGCTCATCGAGGGCGACGCCGCCCCCGAGCTGGCCGACGCGCTGAAGACGGTCTGGGAGACCGACCCGCAGCAGTTCTACGAGCACGGCTACCAGGAACTCGTGAACCGCGGCTTCCGTATCGACGTGGCGCCGATCGGCGACGTCAAGTGGGTGGAGATCGACAACCACGACGATCTCGCCCGTGGACGGGAGATCGCGTGCCAGTACTGACCCGGCTCATCCCCTCCCCGCTCGTCGTCGACATCCGCCCCGGTGCCCTCGACGACCTGGGCTGCGTGCTCGCCGACGAACGCATCTCGCACTCCGGCAAGCTCGCCGTCGCCGTCAGCGGCGGCTCCGGCGCCAGGCTCCGTGCGCGCATCGCCCCCTCGCTGCCCGGTGCCACCTGGTACGAGGTCGGCGGCGGCACCCTCGACGACGCGGTCCGGCTGGCCGGTGACATAAAGGCCGGCCACTTCGACGCCGTCGTGGGCCTCGGCGGCGGCAAGATCATCGACTGCGCCAAGTTCGCCGCGGCACGCGTCGGCCTGCCGCTGGTCGCCGTACCGACGAACCTCGCGCACGACGGCCTGTGCTCGCCGGTCGCCACCCTCGACAACGACGCGGGCCGCGGCTCCTACGGCGTCCCGAACCCGATCGCGGTCGTCATCGACCTCGACGTCATCCGCGAGGCCCCGGTGCGTTTCGTGCGCGCCGGCATCGGCGACGCCATCTCCAACATCTCCGCGATCGCCGACTGGGAACTCGCCAACCGCGTCAAGGGCGAGAAGATCGACGGCCTCGCCGCGGCCATGGCCCGGCAGGCCGGTGAGGCCGTGCTGCGGCACCCCGGCGGCATCGGGGACAACGACTTCCTCCAGGTGCTCGCCGAGGCGCTGGTCCTCAGCGGCATCGCGATGTCGGTGTCCGGCGACTCCCGCCCCTCCTCCGGGGCGTGCCACGAGATCAACCACGCCTTCGACCTGCTGTTCCCCAAGCGGGCGGCCGCCCACGGCGAGCAGTGCGGACTGGGCGCGGCCTTCGCGATGTACCTGCGAGGAGCCCACGAGGAGTCCGCCTACATGGCCGAGGTGCTGCGCCGGCACGGGCTGCCGGTGCTGCCGGAGGAGATCGGCTTCACGGTGGCCGAGTTCGTCCGGGCCGTGGAGTTCGCCCCGGAGACCCGGCCCAGCCGCTACACGATCCTCGAACACCTCGACCTCAAGACCGAACAGATCAAGGACATCTACGCCGACTATGTCAAGGCCATCGGTAGCTGAACTCCGACCGGTCGTCCACCCCCCGGGGGTGAAGGACCGGCGCAGCGGCGAGCACTGGATGGGGCGCCTCTACATGCGTGAGGTGTCCCTGCGGGTCGACCGCTACCTGGTCAACACCAGGGTCACGCCCAACCAGCTCACGTACCTGATGACCGTCTTCGGTGTCCTCGCGGCCCCGGCACTCCTGGTGCCGGGGATCCCGGGCGCCGTGCTCGGTGTGGTGTGCGTCCAGATGTACCTGCTGCTGGACTGCGTCGACGGCGAGATCGCGCGCTGGAAGAAGCAGTACTCGCTCGGCGGGGTCTACCTGGACCGGGTCGGCGCCTATCTGACCGACGCGGCGGTGCTCGTCGGCTTCGGCCTGCGCGCCGCCGACCTGTGGGGCTCCGGGCGGATCGACTGGCTGTGGGCCTTCCTCGGCACGCTCGCCGCCCTCGGCGCGATCCTGATCAAGGCCGAGACCGACCTCGTCGGCGTCGCCCGCCACCAGGGCGGGCTGCCGCCCGTCAAGGAGGCGGCGTCCGAGCCGCGCTCGTCCGGCATGGCGCTGGCCCGCCGGGCCGCCGCGGCACTGAAGTTCCACCGCCTGGTGCTCGGCATCGAGGCGTCCCTGCTCATCCTGGTGCTGGCCATCCTGGACACGGTGCGGGACGACCTGTTCTTCTCCCGCCTCGGTGTCGCGGTGCTGGCCGGCATCGCACTGCTGCAGACCCTGCTGCACCTCGTGTCCATCCTCGCGTCGAGCAGGCTGAAGTGAGTGCCGCGGCTTCCGCCCTCAAGGTCGGCGCGGTCATCATCACGATGGGCAACCGCCCCGACGAACTGCGCGCCCTGCTCGACTCGGTCGCCAAGCAGGACGGCGACCGCGTCGAGGCGGTCGTCGTCGGCAACGGCTCGCCCGTCCCGGACGTCCCCGAAGGCGTCCGCACCATCGAACTGCCGGAGAACCTCGGCATACCGGGCGGTCGCAACGTCGGCATCGAGGCCTTCGGCCCCGGCGGCCGCGACGTCGACATCCTGCTGTTCCTCGACGACGACGGCCTCCTCGCCGGCCACGACACCGCCGAGCTGTGCCGTCAGGCCTTCGAGGCCGACCCCGAACTCGGCATCATCAGCTTCCGCATCGCCGACCCCGGCACCGGGACCACCCAGCGCCGCCACGTCCCGCGCCTGCGCGCGGCCGACCCGATGCGCTCCTCCCGGGTCACCACCTTCCTCGGCGGCGCCAACGCCGTCCGCACGCAGGTCTTCGCGGACGTCGGCGGGCTGCCTGACGCATTCTTCTACGCCCACGAGGAAACCGACCTGGCATGGCGGGCCCTCGACGCGGGCTGGATGATCGACTACCGGTCCGACATGGTGCTGTACCACCCCACGACCGCGCCCTCGCGGCACGCGGTCTACCACCGCATGGTCGCCCGCAACCGCGTCTGGCTCGCCCGCCGCAACCTGCCCAGGCCCCTGATACCCGTCTACCTCGGGGTCTGGCTGCTGCTCACCCTGGTGCGCCGCCCGTCGCGCCCCGCCCTGAAGGCGTGGCTCGGCGGATTCCGGGAAGGCTGGACCACGCCCTGCGGCCCGCGCCGGCCCATGAAGTGGCGTACGGTGTGGCGGCTGACTCGACTGGGCCGGCCCCCTGTCATCTGACAAGCTCGTTCCCGAGAGCACCGGGGCCGTACCGAGGTTCCGGGCTCACGCCATGCCCGCACAGGCTGCGCATCCCGAAGACGAAAGTTTCCACTAGTGAGTGAGACAACGCACGACGGCACGGTCGCGGTGAGCGCGCCCGTACCGCCCGACGAGGTCCTGACGGCGGCACGGCTCGCCGAGAAGTACGGTCTGACCGTGAGCGGCGCCCGGCCCTCCCTCGTCGAGTACGTCCGCCAGCTCTGGGACCGGCGTCACTTCATCATCGCCTTCTCGCGGGCGAAGCTGACCGCCCAGTACAGCCAGGCCAAGCTCGGGCAGCTGTGGCAGGTGGCCACCCCGCTGCTGAACGCGGCCGTGTACTTCTTCATCTTCGGCGTCATCCTGAACGCCAGCCGCGGCATGCCGAAGGAGGTGTACATTCCCTTCCTGGTCACAGGCGTGTTCGTGTTCACCTTCACGCAGAGCTCGGTCATGGCGGGTGTCCGCGCGATCTCCGGCAACCTCGGCCTGGTCCGCGCGCTGCACTTCCCGCGGGCCTCGCTGCCGGTGTCCTTCGCGTTCCAGCAGCTCCAGCAGCTGCTGGCCTCGATGATCGTGCTGTTCGCCGTGGTGATCGGCTTCGGCCACTATCCCGACCTGTCCTGGCTGCTGATCGCGCCGGTCCTCGTCCTGCAGTTCCTCTTCAACACCGGCCTCGCGCTGATCATGGCCCGGGCGGGAGCCAAGACCCCGGACCTGGCCCAGCTCATGCCGTTCGTGATGCGTACGTGGATGTACGCGTCCGGCGTGATGTTCTCCATCCCGATCATGCTGGCGGACAAGCCGGCCTGGATCGCGACGGTCCTGCAGTGGAACCCGGCGGCCATCTACATGGACCTGATGCGCTTCGCGCTGATGGACCCCTACGGCAGCGAGAACCTGCCCGATCACGTGTGGGCCGCGGCGGGCGGCTGGGCCCTGCTCCTCGCCCTCGGCGGTTTCGTGTACTTCTGGAAGGCGGAGGAGAGGTACGGCCGTGGCTGAGGACAGGAACGACGCGCACATCCCCACCGTCATCGCGGACGAGCTGCACATCGTCTACCGCGTCAACGGCGCCAAGACCGGCAAGGGCAGCGCCACCGCCGCGCTCAGCCGCATACTCAAGCGTGGCGAGGAGCGCGGTGTGCGCAAGGTGCACGCCGTCAAGGGCGTCTCCTTCGTCGCCTACCGCGGCGAGGCCATCGGCCTGATCGGCTCCAACGGCTCCGGCAAGTCGACCCTCCTGCGTGCCATCGCGGGCCTGCTGCCCGCCGAGAAGGGCAAGGTCTACACCGACGGTCAGCCCTCCCTGCTCGGCGTCAACGCGGCCCTCATGAACGACCTCACGGGCGAGCGGAACGTCATACTGGGCGGGCTCGCCATGGGGATGACGCGCGAGCAGATCAAGGAGCGCTACCAGGAGATCGTCGACTTCTCCGGCATCAACGAGAAGGGCGACTTCATCACTCTCCCGATGCGCACGTACTCCTCCGGCATGGCGGCCCGGCTGCGGTTCTCCATCGCCGCCGCCAAGGACCACGACGTCCTGATGATCGACGAGGCCCTGGCCACCGGCGACCGCAAGTTCCAGAAGCGCTCCGAGGAGCGCATCCGGGAACTGCGCAAGGAGGCCGGCACCGTGTTTCTCGTCAGTCACAACAACAAGTCGATCCGTGACACCTGCAACCGTGTCCTGTGGCTGGAACGGGGCGAGCTGCGCATGGACGGCCCGACGGACGAGGTCCTCAAGGAGTACGAGAAGTTCACGGGCAAGTAGTCCACCAGGACGTGGGCGAAAGAGCCCACCTGGCTTCCCAGGGCCCCGCCGGAACTGCTCCGGCGGGGCTCCGCGTCTGCAAAGGAAGCGTCAACTTCGGCCCCGCTCAGGAATCTTGACCCCAATCGGTGTGTTGTTGTGATGCGCAGGACACCCCGGAGATCCCTGGAGCGTTGTACAACGTAAGCTGGACCGGTCCCCAATCGCGGCAAGTAGGGCGATAAAGCGCGACACCCTCCAGTGGGGCGGCTGCGCGGAAGGCCGGGCGGCGTGTCCGAAATAGTGTGCATTGGGTCGGCGGTGTAGAACGGGAGATGTGACGGCAATGGCTACGGAAACTCCCCAGCTCCACGCAGCGTGTGCCGTCCCCGCCGCGGGCAGTCAGCGGTGACGGGCAGCGGCATGCCGCGCCCCGGCGAGACGGAGCGCGGCACGCTCGACAAGGCGGCGGCGGAGAACTTCCCGGTGGCTCCCTTCTTCCTGCCCAGGGCCTGGCGCGAGGACCTCATGGCCGTCTACGGCTTCGCCCGCCTCGTCGACGACATCGGCGACGGCGACCTGGCACCCGGCGGGGCCGACGCCCGCCTGCTCGGCGTGTCGCCCGAGGACGCCGAGGACCGGCTGCTCCTGCTGGACGCCTTCGAGGCGGACCTCCGCAGGGTCTTCGACTCGACCCCGCGCCATCCGCTGCTGCGCCGCCTCCAGCCGGCCGTCCGCCGCCGCGCACTGAGCCCCGGGCCCTTCCTCGGACTGATCGCCGCCAACCGGCAGGACCAGCTGGTCACGCGCTACGAGACCTACGACGACCTGCTCGCCTACTGCGAGCTGTCCGCCAACCCCGTCGGCCGTCTCGTCCTCGCCGTCACCGGCACCTCGACCCCCGAGCGGGTCCGGCTCTCCGACGCGATCTGCACGGCCCTCCAGATCGTCGAACACCTCCAGGACGTCGCCGAGGACCTCGGCCGCGACCGCATCTACCTGCCCGCCGCGGACATGAAGCGTTTTCACGTCCAGGAAGCGGACCTCGCCACGAAAACCGGGAGCGCGTCGGTGCGTGCCCTGGTTGCATACGAAGCGCAACGCGCCCGCGATCTCCTGAATGAAGGCGCCCCCCTGGTGGGTAGCGTCCACGGCAGGCTGAGGCTGCTGCTCGCAGGGTTCGTGGCAGGAGGAAGGGCGGCGATCAGCGCGATCGCCGCCGCCGAATACGACGTACTTCCCGGCCCGCCCAAGCCCGGCAAGATCCAGTTGCTGCGTCAGGTGGGCGTGACTCTGCGAGGAAAGGGGTGATCCGGACCGTGGAGTCGGAACAGGACGTGCCCGCACCGGTACTCGCCGCCTACAGCTACTGCGAGGCCGTCACCGGACAGCAGGCACGTAACTTCGCGTACGGCATCAGACTGCTGCCGACGCCCAAGCGCCGCGCGATGTCGGCGCTCTACGCCTTCTCCCGGCGCGTCGACGACATCGGCGACGGCGTGCTGGCCGGCGACGTCAAGAGCGCGAGACTCGAGGACACCCGGGCGATGCTGGCCCGGGTGCGGCACGGCTCGGTCTCCGAGGACGACACCGACCCGGTCGCCGTCGCCCTCGCTCACGCCGCCGGGACCTTCCCGATCCCGCTCGGCGGCCTGGACGAACTCATCGACGGCGTCCTGATGGACGTACGCGGCGAGACCTACGAGACCTGGGACGACCTGAAGGTGTACTGCCGCTGTGTGGCGGGCGCCATCGGGCGGCTCTCGCTCGGCGTGTTCGGTACGGAACCGGGGGCGCGCGGCGCCGAGCGCGCGCCGGAGTACGCCGACACGCTCGGGCTCGCGCTCCAGCTCACCAACATTCTCAGGGACGTCCGTGAGGACGCCGAGGGCGGGCGCACCTATCTGCCCGCCGACGACCTCGCCAAGTTCGGCTGCTCGGCCGGCTTCAAGGGGCCGAAACCACCGGAGGGCGCCGACTTCGCGGGCCTCGTGCACTTCGAAGTGCGTCGGGCCCGCGCCCTTTTCGCCGAGGGCTACCGGCTGCTGCCCATGCTCGACCGGCGTAGCGGCGCCTGTGTCGCCGCCATGGCCGGCATCTATCGCCGCCTCCTCGACCGCATCGAGCGCGACCCCGAGGCCGTGCTGCGCGGCCGGGTCTCGCTGCCCGGCCGGGAGAAGGCGTACGTCGCCGTACGGGGCCTGTCCGGCCTGGACGCCCGGCACGTGACCCGGCGGACCGTCAGGAGGCGCGCCTGATGGACAATTCGGTCCAAGGTGATGCCGTCGGAGAAAAGTGGCACGCAACCCTCCGGTCGGGCACGGCGTCCCTGACTGCGACGGCCTGCCGCGCACGGATCACCTCGCCCGGCGGGCGCTCGGGGGAGGGTGCACGATGACGGACGGTACGCAGTCCGGCGGGTCGCTCGCGGACGGGTCGGGACGGCCGGGCCGGGACGCCGTGGTGATCGGCGGAGGGCTCGCCGGCATCACCGCCGCGCTCGCTCTCGCCGACGCCGGAGTCCGGGTGACGTTGCTCGAAGGCCGGCCACGGCTGGGCGGGCTCGCCTTCTCCTTCCAGCGCGACGGACTGACCGTCGACAACGGGCAGCACGTGTACCTGCGCTGCTGCACCGCCTACCGGTGGTTCCTCGACCGCGTCGAGGGCGCGGCGCTGGCTCCGCTGCAGGATCGTCTCGACGTGCCCGTACTCGACCTGGCGCGGCCCGAGGGCCGGCGGCTGGGCAGGCTGCGGCGCGACGCGCTGCCGGTGCCCCTGCATCTGGGGCGCAGCCTCGCCACGTACCCGCATCTCTCACTCGCCGAACGGGCCAGGGTGGGGCGGGCCGCGCTCGCGCTCAAGGGGCTCGACCTCGCCGATCCGAACCTGGACACGCAGGACTTCGGCAGCTGGCTGACCGCGCACGGTCAGTCGGCGCGTGCCGTCGAGGCCCTGTGGGACCTGGTCGGGGTCGCCACCCTCAACGCGGTCGCGGGCGACGCCTCGCTGGGGCTCGCCGCGATGGTGTTCAAGACCGGTCTGCTGTCCGACCCGGGCGCGGCCGACATCGGATGGGCGCACGTCCCGCTGGGTGAACTGCATGACCGGCTGGCCCGCAAGGCGCTCGACTCCGCGGGCGTGCGTACCGAGACCCGTACACGCGTCACCTCCATCTCCACTGACGAAAACGGGACCTGGAGCGTTCAGGTTCCCGGCGAGACGCTCCGGGCGGACGCGGTCGTCCTCGCCGTACCGCAGCGCGAGTCCCACGACCTGCTGCCGTTGGGGGCGCTCGACGCGCCGGAGCGGCTGCTGGAGATCGGCACCGCGCCGATCCTCAACGTCCATGTCGTCTACGACCGGAAGGTGCTCGGCAGGCCGTTCTTCGCGGCCCTGGGCAGCCCGGTGCAGTGGGTGTTCGACCGGACCGAGGCATCCGGACTCCACCGGGGCCAGTACCTCGCCCTGTCCCAGTCGGCCGCGCACGACGAGATCGACGAACCCGTCGCCGCGCTGCGCGAGCGCTACCTGCCCGAGCTGGAGCGGCTGCTGCCCCGCGCGCGCGGGGCCGAGGTGCGGGACTTCTTCGTGACCAGGGAACGCACGGCGACGTTCGCTCCCACTCCCGGCGTCGGACGGCTGCGGCCCGGCGCCCGCACCAAAGCCCCCGGCCTGTACCTGGCCGGAGCGTGGACCGCCACCGGGTGGCCCGCGACCATGGAGAGTGCGGTCCGCAGTGGTGTGAGCGCGGCGGACGCCGCGCTCGACGCCCTGGGCCGGCCCCGCCCCCGTCGGCTCTTCGAGTTCGAGGAGGCGGCCTGATGCTCGATCAGCACGGCACGGCCGGCCCCCGCACCTTCGGTACCGCAACAAGAGGAGAGACTGTGCCCACTGTGCCCCCGGCCCCGACGGCCGCTCGGAGGACCGCGGTGGACGTGACCGCGCTCCTGGAGCGCGGCCGGACCCTTGCCACGCCGGTACTGCGGGCGGCCGTCGACCGCCTGGCACCTCCCATGGACACGGTCGCCGCCTACCACTTCGGCTGGATCGACGCCGAGGGCAACCCCGCGGACGGGGACGGCGGCAAGGCCGTACGGCCCGCCCTCGCGGTCCTCTCCGCGGAGGTCACCGGTGCCTCGCCCGACGTCGGCATTCCCGGTGCCGTCGCGGTGGAGCTGGTCCACAACTTCTCGCTGCTGCACGACGACCTGATGGACGGCGACGAACAGCGCCGGCACCGCGACACCGTCTGGAAGGTGCACGGCCCCGCCCAGGCGATCCTGGTCGGCGACGCCCTGTTCGCCCTGGCCAACGAGGTCCTCCTGGAGCTCGGCACGGTGGAGGCCGGACGGGCGACCCGCCGTCTGACCACCGCCACCCGTGCCCTGATCGACGGTCAGGCGCAGGACATCTCCTACGAGCACCGCGACCGCGTCAGCGTCGAGGAGTGCCTGGAGATGGAGGGCAACAAGACCGGCGCCCTGCTCGCCTGCGCCAGCTCCATCGGCGCGGTGCTCGGCGGCGCGGACGACCGCACCGCCGACACCCTGGAGAAGTACGGCTACCACCTGGGCCTCGCCTTCCAGGCCGTCGACGACCTGCTCGGCATCTGGGGCGACCCGGTCTCCACCGGCAAGCAGACCTGGAGCGACCTGCGCCAGCGCAAGAAGTCCCTGCCGGTCGTCGCGGCGCTCGCGGCGGGCGGTGCCGCCTCCGAGCGGCTCGGCGAGCTGCTCGCCGCCGACGCCAGGAGCAGCGACTTCGAGAACTTCTCGGAGGAGGAGTTCGCGGCCCGCGCCGCCCTCATCGAGAAGGCGGGCGGCCGCGAGTGGACCGCCGAGGAAGCCCGACGTCAGCACACCATCGCCATCGAAGCCCTCGATGCCGTCGACATGCCCGACGGGGTGCGGGCGCAGTTCACGGCACTCGCCGACTTCGTCGTCGTACGAAAGAGATGATCACTATCGGTCGAATAGCCCTCGCGTAGTCGCCGGCCGGTGTCGCGGGATCACGAGCACCGGCCGACGGCGGACCCACAGCAGACGCACCGTATGCACACTGCACGAAGGGGAAGCCATGACAGCGACGACCGACGGAAGCACCGGGGCCCTGCCGCCCCGCGCTGCCGCGGCCAGCGAAACCGACATCAACACCCCCGTGGCGGCCGGGGTGCACGACGCCGCCGTACGCGCCGTGCAACGCGCCACCGACTTCCTGCTGTCACGGCAGGACGCCGAGGGCTGGTGGAAGGGCGACCTCGAGACCAACGTCACGATGGACGCCGAGGATCTGCTGCTGCGTCAGTTCCTCGGCATCCGCGACGAGTCCACCACCCACGCAGCCGCCCTCTTCATCCGCGGCGAGCAGCGCGAGGACGGCACCTGGGCCTCCTTCTACGGCGGCCCCGGCGAACTCTCCACCACCATCGAGGCGTACGTCGCCCTGCGCATGGCCGGGGACGCGCCGGACGCGCCGCACATGGCGAAGGCGTCCGCCTGGATCCGTGCCCGGGGCGGTATCGCCTCCGCCCGGGTCTTCACCCGGATCTGGCTGGCCCTGTTCGGCTGGTGGAAGTGGGAGGACCTGCCCGAACTCCCGCCGGAACTGATCTACTTCCCCACCTGGCTGCCGCTCAACATCTACGACTTCGGGTGCTGGGCCCGGCAGACCATCGTCCCGCTGACGATCGTCTCCGCGAAGCGGCCGGTCCGCCCCGCGCCCTTCCCGCTCGACGAGCTGCACGCCGACCCGGCGAACCCCAACCCGGCCAAGCCCCTTGCTCCGGTCGCGAGTTGGGACGGTGCCTTCCAGCGCCTCGACAGGGCTCTGCACGCCCTGCGCAAGGTCGCGCCGCGCCGACTGCGCAGGGCCGCGATGAACAGCGCCGCCCGCTGGATCATCGAGCGGCAGGAGAACGACGGCTGCTGGGGAGGCATCCAGCCGCCGGCCGTGTACTCGGTCATCGCCCTGCACCTGCTCGGCTACGACCTCGAACACCCCGTGATGCGCGCGGGGCTCGAGTCGCTGGACCGTTTCGCCATCTGGCGCGAGGACGGCACCCGGATGATCGAGGCCTGCCAGTCACCGGTCTGGGACACCTGCCTGGCGACCATCGCGCTCGCCGACGCCGGGGTGCCCGCCGACCATCCGCAGCTAGTCAAGGCGGCGGACTGGATGCTCGGCGAGGAGATCGTGCGGCCCGGCGACTGGGCCGTCAAGCGACCCCGACTGCAGCCCGGTGGCTGGGCGTTCGAGTTCCACAACGACAACTACCCCGACATCGACGACACCGCCGAGGTCGTCCTCGCGCTGCGCCGCGTCAGACACCACGACCCGCAGCGGGTGGAGAACGCCATCGGGCGCGGGGTGCGCTGGAATCTCGGGATGCAGTCGAAGAACGGCGCGTGGGGCGCCTTCGACGTCGACAACACCAGCCCGTTCCCCAACCGGCTGCCGTTCTGCGACTTCGGCGAGGTCATCGACCCGCCCTCGGCCGACGTCACCGCGCACGTCGTGGAGATGCTGGCCGTCGAAGGGCTCTCGCACGACCCGCGCACCCGCCGCGGCATCGAGTGGCTGCTCGCCGAACAGGAACCGGACGGCTCCTGGTTCGGGCGCTGGGGCGTCAACTACGTCTACGGCACCGGGTCCGTCGTACCCGCCCTGGCCGCCGCCGGAATCCCCGCCTCGCACCCGGCGATGCGGCGCGCGGTCACCTGGCTGGAGTCCGTGCAGAACGACGACGGCGGCTGGGGCGAGGACCTGCGCTCCTACAAGTACGCGAAGGAGTGGAGCGGGCGGGGCGCCTCCACCGCCTCGCAGACGGCGTGGGCCCTGATGGCCCTGCTGGCGGCGGGGGAGAAGGACGCCAAGTCCGTCGAGCGTGGCGTCGAGTGGCTGGCGAGCACGCAGCGCGAGGACGGTTCCTGGGACGAGCCGTACTTCACCGGCACCGGCTTCCCCTGGGACTTCTCCATCAACTACCACCTCTACCGGCAGGTGTTCCCGCTCACCGCACTCGGCCGCTACGTCCACGGAGAGCCGTTCTCCGGGGTCAAGGGGGGCTGATGGCCACCCAGTCCGCTCCGGCCTTGGCCCCGCTCCTGGTCGCCTGCGCGCTCGGCATCGAGCGCCTGGCGCTGCGCAGCGGCGACCGCGGCGGCGCCGGCGGGCCGGTCACCGTCCTGCGCACGGGCATGGGCCCGGCCGCGGCCGAGCGCTCCGTGACCCGGGTGCTGGCCGACCCGGCGCTCGGCGAGGCCGCCGTGGTGGCCACGGGCTTCTGTGCGGGGCTGGCCCCCGGCATGCACCCCGGCGACCTGGTCGTCGCCGAGGAGACCCGGGACCCCCGCGGCACCGTCGCGTGTGTCGGGACGGACCTGCTCGTCAAGGAACTCGTACGGACGCTGCCCGGACGTACCGTCCACACCGGGCCGCTCACCGGCTCCGATCACGTCGTGCGTGGTGAGGAACGGTCGGATCTGCTCGCGACCGGCGCGATCGCGGTCGACATGGAGTCCGCGGCCACGCTCCTGAGCGCCGTCCGCGCGGGCGAGCGCCCTGTTGCGGCCGTCCGGGTGGTGGTGGACGCTCCAGAACATGAACTCGTCCGGATCGGCACGGTGCGCGGTGGAATATCAGCCTTCCGCGTTCTTCGTTCCGTTCTTCCTGCTTTCTACGAATGGCACCGTTCCTTGCTGCTCCCCAGGAGGTGAGCCAGATGGCCATGCCGCTGCGTCAGTCCATCAAGGTCGCTACATACTTGGCCGAACAAAAGCTCCGTAAGCGGGACAAGTTCCCGCTCATCGTGGAGCTGGAACCCCTCTTCGCGTGCAATCTCGCATGCGAGGGCTGCGGCAAGATCCAGCACCCCGCCGGGGTGCTCAAGCAGCGCATGCCGGTGGCCCAGGCCGTCGGGGCGGTGCTGGAGTCGGGTGCGCCGATGGTGTCCATCGCCGGTGGTGAGCCGCTGATGCACCCTCAGATCGACGAGATCGTGCGCCAGTTGGTGGCGAAGAAGAAGTACGTCTTCCTCTGCACCAACGCCATGCTGCTGCGCAAGAAGATGGACAAGTTCAAGCCCTCTCCCTACTTCGCCTTCGCCGTGCACATCGACGGGCTGCGGGAGCGCCACGACGCGTCGGTGGCGAAGGAGGGGGTGTTCGACGAGGCCGTGGAGGCGATCAAGGAGGCCAAGAAGCGCGGCTTCCGGGTCACCACCAACTCGACCTTCTTCAACACGGACACCCCGCAGACCATCATCGAGGTGCTCAACTTCCTCAACGACGACCTCCACGTCGACGAGATGATGATCTCGCCCGCCTACGCCTACGAGAAGGCCCCCGACCAGGAGCACTTCCTGGGCGTCGAGCAGACCCGTGAGCTGTTCAAGAAGGCCTTCGCGGGCGGCAACCGGCGCCGCTGGCGGCTCAACCACTCGCCGCTCTTCCTGGACTTCCTGGAGGGCAAGGTCGACTTCCCGTGCACGGCCTGGGCGATCCCGAACTACTCGCTCTTCGGCTGGCAGCGCCCCTGCTACCTGATGAGCGACGGGTACGTCCCGACGTACCGCGAACTCATCGAGGAGACCGACTGGGACAAGTACGGCCGCGGCAAGGACCCGCGCTGCGCCAACTGCATGGCGCACTGCGGCTACGAGCCCACCGCCGTCCTCGCCACCATGGGTTCCCTCAAGGAGTCGCTGCGCGCCATGCGCGAGACGGTCTCCGGAAACCGGGACTGAGGCCATGACCGCCGTCTCCTTGGGCGTCCCCGAGGTACCGGTCCGGCCGATCGCCGAGCGGCGCATGTCGCGGCGGATCGAGGTCGGGCCGGTGGCGGTCGGGGGCGGGGCCCCGGTGTCGGTGCAGTCGATGACGACGACCCGTACGTCCGACATCGGCGCCACCCTCCAGCAGATCGCCGAACTCACCGCGTCCGGCTGCCAGATCGTCCGGGTCGCCTGTCCCACACAGGACGACGCGGACGCGCTCGCGACCATCGCCCGCAAGTCGCAGATCCCGGTGATCGCGGACATCCACTTCCAGCCGAAGTACGTGTTCGCCGCGATCGAGGCCGGCTGTGCGGCCGTACGCGTCAATCCCGGCAACATCAAGCAGTTCGACGACAAGGTGAAGGAGATCGCGCGGGCCGCGAGGGATCACGGCACGCCGATCCGGATCGGGGTCAACGCGGGTTCGCTGGACCGGCGGCTGCTGCAGAAGTACGGCAAGGCCACGCCCGAGGCGTTGGTGGAGTCCGCCCTGTGGGAGGCCTCGCTCTTCGAGGAGCACGGGTTCAGGGACATCAAGATCTCGGTCAAGCACAACGACCCCGTGGTGATGGTCAACGCCTACCGGCTGCTCGCCGAGAGCTGCGACTACCCGCTGCACCTCGGTGTCACGGAGGCCGGTCCGGCCTTCCAGGGGACCATCAAGTCCGCCGTGGCCTTCGGGGCACTGCTCAGCCAGGGCATCGGCGACACCATCCGGGTGTCGCTGTCGGCGCCGCCCGCCGAGGAGGTCAAGGTCGGCCTCCAGATCCTGGAGTCGCTGAACCTGAAGCAGCGGCGGCTGGAGATCGTGTCGTGCCCGTCCTGCGGGCGCGCCCAGGTCGACGTCTACAAGCTGGCCGACGAGGTCACGGCGGGCCTGGAGGGCATGGAGGTGCCGCTGCGGGTCGCCGTCATGGGATGCGTGGTGAACGGCCCGGGAGAGGCACGGGAGGCCGATCTGGGCGTCGCCTCCGGGAACGGCAAGGGGCAGATCTTCGTGAAGGGCGAGGTCATCAAGACCGTCCCCGAGTCGAAGATCGTCGAGACCCTGATCGAAGAGGCGATGAAGATCGCCGAACAGATGGAGCAGGACGGCGTCGCGGCGGGGGAGCCGGCCGTCACCGTGAGCTGAACAGCACGGACCGATAGGGGGCCCGACGTGACGATTCTGGAGAACATCCGGGGACCACGCGACCTGAAGGCGCTGTCCGAGGCGGAACTCGGCGAACTGTCCGAAGAGATACGTGAGTTCCTGGTGCACGCGGTCGCCAGGACCGGCGGACACCTCGGACCCAATCTGGGGGTGGTGGAACTCTCCATCGCCCTCCACCGGGTCTTCGAGTCTCCGGTCGACCGCATCCTGTGGGACACCGGCCACCAGAGCTACGTACACAAACTCCTGACCGGGCGTCAGGACTTCTCCAAGCTGCGCAGCAAGGGCGGCCTGTCCGGCTATCCCTCGCGCGAGGAGTCCGAGCACGACGTCATCGAGAACAGTCACGCCTCCACCGCGCTCGGCTGGGCCGACGGGCTCGCCAAGGCCCGCCAGGTGCAGGGCGAGAAGGGGCATGTCGTCGCGGTGATCGGCGACGGCGCGCTGACCGGCGGCATGGCCTGGGAGGCGCTCAACAACATCGCGGCCGCCAAGGACCGGCCGCTGATCATCGTCGTCAACGACAACGAGCGGTCGTACGCGCCCACCATCGGCGGCCTCGCCAACCACCTGGCCACCCTGCGCACGACCGACGGTTACGAGAAGGTGCTGGCCTGGGGGAAGGACGTACTGCTGCGGACCCCGCTGGTCGGCAGCACGGTCTACGAGTCGCTGCACGGCGCCAAGAAGGGCTTCAAGGACGCCTTCGCACCGCAGGGCATGTTCGAGGACCTCGGCCTCAAGTACGTCGGCCCGATCGACGGGCACGACCTGGGGGCCGTCGAATCGGCGCTCAGGCGCGCGAAACGCTTCCACGGGCCGGTCCTGATCCACTGCCTGACGGAGAAGGGACGCGGCTACGAACCCGCCCTCGCCCACGAGGAGGACCACTTCCACACCGTCGGTGTGATGGACCCGCTCACCTGCGCGCCGCTCGCTCCCTCGGGCGGGCCGTCGTGGACCTCGGTGTTCGGGGACGAGATCGTGCGGATCGGCGAGGAGCGCGACGACGTCGTGGCCATCACCGCGGCGATGCTGCACCCGGTGGGGCTCGGCAAGTTCGCGGCCCGTTTCCCGGACCGGGTGTGGGACGTCGGCATCGCCGAGCAGCACGCCGCCGTGTCCGCGGCCGGCCTGGCCACGGGCGGGCTGCATCCGGTCGTCGCCGTCTACGCGACGTTCCTGAACCGCGCCTTCGACCAGCTCCTCATGGATGTCGCCCTGCACCGGTGCGGCGTCACGTTCGTGCTGGACCGGGCCGGCGTCACCGGTGTCGACGGCGCCTCCCACAACGGCATGTGGGACATGTCGATCCTCCAGGTCGTCCCCGGCCTCAGGATCGCCGCGCCCCGCGACGCCGACCAGCTGCGGGCGCAGCTCAGGGAGGCGGTCGCGGTGGACGACGCGCCGACGCTGGTGCGCTTTCCCAAGGAGTCGGTGGGGCCGTCCGTCCCGGCGATCGACCGGGTGGGCGGGCTGGACGTCCTGCACCGCGGGTCGCAGACCCCCGACGTGCTCCTCGTGGCCGTCGGTGTCATGGCGCCCGTCTGCCTGCAGGCCGCGGAACTGCTGGAAGCCCGCGGCATCGACTGCACGGTCGTCGACCCGCGGTGGGTCAAGCCCGTCGACCCGGCGCTCCCGGGCCTCGCCGCCCGGCACCGGCTGGTCGCCGTCGTCGAGGACAACAGCCGGGCCTCCGGGGTCGGCGCCGCGGTGGCGCTCGCCCTCGGGGACGCCGACGTCGACGTCCCGGTGCGGCAGTTCGGCATCCCGGAACAGTTCCTCGCGCACGCCAAGCGAGGTGAGGTGCTCGCCGACATCGGTCTCACGCCCGTCGAGGTCGCCGGACGGATCGGCGCGAGCCTGGCCGTCAAGGAAGCGAACCCGGCCGTCCGGGAAGAGTTGTCCAAGGAGAAACAGGAATGACCACCGCCAAGCCCGCGTCGCCCTCCTCGCAGGCCGGGGAGTTCGACCTCGGCGCGCTGCTGGCCGAGCGCGGGGCCGAGCGCTACGAGCTGCACGGCAAGTACCTGAACCACCAGCTCCCGCGCATGCTGCACACCATCGGCTTCGACAAGGTCTACGAGCGCGCCGAGGGCCCGTACTTCTGGGACGCGGACGGCAACGACTACCTCGACATGCTCGCCGGGTTCGGGGTGATGGGCCTGGGGCGCCATCACCCCGTCGTCCGCAAGGCGCTGCACGACGTGCTCGACGCCCAGCTCGCCGACCTCACCCGCTTCGACTGCCAGCCGCTGCCCGGGCTGCTGGCCGAGAAGCTGCTCGCGCACAGTCCGCACCTGGACCGGGTGTTCTTCGGCAACAGCGGTACCGAGGCGGTCGAGGGCGCGCTGAAGTTCGCCCGCTACGCCACCGGCAAGCCGCGGATCCTGTACTGCGACCACGCCTTCCACGGCCTGACCACCGGGGCCCTGTCCGTCAACGGCGAGGACGGGTTCCGGGACGGCTTCGCCCCGCTGCTGCCCGACACGGCCCTGCCGCTCGGCGATCTCGACGCCCTGGCCAGGGAGTTGCAGAAGGGCGACGTGGCCGCCCTCGTCGTCGAGCCCATCCAGGGCAAGGGCGTGCACGAGGCCCCGCCCGGCTACCTCCGCGCCGCCCAGGAGCTGCTGCACCGGCACAAGGCGCTGCTGATCCTGGACGAGGTGCAGACCGGCCTCGGCCGGACCGGTGACTTCTACGCCTACCAGCACGAGGACGGGGTCGAACCCGATCTGGTGTGCGTGGCCAAGGCGCTCTCCGGCGGCTATGTGCCGGTCGGCGCCACCCTCGGGAAGGACTGGATCTTCAAGAAGGTCTACTCCTCGATGGACCGGGTGCTGGTCCACTCGGCGAGCTTCGGCTCCAACGCACAGGCCATGGCGGCGGGGCTCGCCGTGCTCTCCGTCATGGAGAACGAGCAGGTCGTGGCGAACGCCCGGGCGACGGGGGAGCAGCTGAAGTCCCGGCTGACGGCGCTGGTCGACAAGTACGAGCTGCTCGCCGACGTCCGCGGCCGGGGCCTGATGATCGGCATCGAGTTCGGCCGCCCCAAGTCGCTGAAGCTGCGCAGCCGTTGGGCCATGCTGCAGGCCGCCCGCAAGGGGCTGTTCGCGCAGATGGTGGTGGTGCCGCTGCTGCAGCGCCACCGGATCCTCACCCAGGTGTCCGGCGACCACCTGGAGGTGATCAAGCTGATCCCGCCGCTGGTCATCGGCGAACGGGAGGTCGACCGGTTCGTCGAGGCCTTCACGGACGTGATGGACGACGCGCACAGCGGTGGCGGTCTGATGTGGGACTTCGGCAAGACGCTGATCAAACAGGCGGTCGCCAACCGGTGAGGGGCGCTCTGGGAGTCTTTTGCCTCTGAGGCAATAAGTTTGCCACAGAGGCAAGGTTCCGGCTGAATGGAGCGCATGAGCTCTCTCGAGTCCGAGCCCGCCACCGAGGCACCCGGGCCGCCCGGCCCCGCGGCCGAGGCGGTCCCTCTGGTGGCACCGCAGTTGCGTGCCCTGCGCCGACGGGCCTCCCTCACCCTGGAGGCGGCGGCCCGCGCCGCCGGGCTGTCGCCCGCCCACCTCTCCCGGCTGGAGACCGGCCAGCGCCAGCCCTCGCTGCCGATGCTGCTGGGCCTCGCCCGTATCTACGGTACGACGGTCTCGGAACTGCTCGGCGAGACGGTCGCCGACCGGGACGCCGTCGTGCGCGCCGCCGACATGGAGCCGACCGCGGCGGGCGGCTGGACCTACTGGCCGGCCGGCGCACCCGGCCGTGGCATGCAGGCCCTGCGGGTCCGCGTGCCCTACGGCTCCCAGGGCGACATCGTGCGCGTGCACCCCGGCGAGGAGTGGCTGTACGTGCTCGAGGGGCGGCTGCGGCTGCGCCTCGGTGACACCACGCACCTGCTCGCGGCGGGCGACAGCGCGCACTTCGACTCGCTGACACCGCACCGCATCGTCGCCGAGGACCGCGGCGGCGTGGAGCTCCTGTTCGTCCACACCCTGCTGCAGAGCCCCACGGCCGCGCTGTGCCTGGGCCCCGTCATCGGAGACATGCCATGAGCAACATGGAGGAGAAGTTCCCCCGCGCCCTGTGGGTGCGCCTGATCATCTACCTGGCGGTGGGGCACCTGTTCGCGGCCTTCATCTACCTGCTGTTCGCCCTGGGGGCCAAGCAGTGAGCGGTCAGTCGAGCAGCCGCTCCCGCAGCCGCTCCCGGATCTCGGGCGTGACCCCGAGCCCCTGCTCCAGGTATGGCTCGACGCCGCCCCAGGTCTCCTCGATGGTGTCGAAGGCCGTCGCCAGATACTCGGCACGCGCGTCGAACAGAGGGCTGAGCAGTTCCATGACCTCGGGGGAGTAGGCCGAGGCGGCGCTGCTGCTGCGGCGCACCTTGTAGCGGCGGTGCCTGGCGTTCGACTTCAGGTAGTCGGCGACGATCGCCTCCCGCTCCACACCCAGGGCGAGCAGCGTCACCGCTATCGACAGCCCGGCGCGGTCCTTGCCCGCAGCGCAGTGCATCAGCACCGGGACGCCGTCCTCGGCGAGCGAACGCAGCACCCGGGAGTGCTCGCCCGTGCGCTCCTTGATGAGCATCCGGTACGACGCGATCATCCGCTGCGCGCCCCTGTCGTCGGAGAGCAGCTCGCGCAGCTGGTCGAGGTCGCCGTCGCGAACCATCTTCCAGAACTCCGCGCCGTCCGCCGGGTCGCTCAGCGGAAGGTTCACATTGCGCACGCCCGGCAGCTCGACGTCGGGACCCTCGAACTTCTGGTCCGCGGCATTGCGGAAGTCGAAGATCGTGTGCAGCCCCAGGGATGCAAGGAACGCGGAGTCCTCCTCGGTCGCGTGCGCGAGGTGACCGCTGCGGAACAGCACGCCGTGCCTGACGCGCCGTCCGTCCACCGTCGGCAGCCCGCCCACGTCCCGGAAGTTGCGCACTGCTGCCAGCTGCGGTTCTGTCGACGGGACCTGCTGCGTCACGAAAGCTCCTCCCACTCCGTCCCGCCGACGCGGCTCGGCGACGGGCACCCACTCGACGATACGACATGGGTTCCTGAGGCAATGAGTTGTCCACAGGCGTTGCACCGAGGGCGCACGGACCTTGATGATGTTGCTGCTTGAGCGCACCTGTTCGGGCCTGTTCGAATCTGTGAGGGACTGCATGCTGGAGATCGCCGAGAACGGCCGCACATGGCTCCTGTCCGGGCCGACCAGCAGTTACGCCGTCCACCTCACGGCCGACGACGAGCTCCTGCACCTGCACTGGGGACCACGGATCGCCCTCGCCGACGCCGAGGCGCTCGCCGTACGTCCACTGCCGGACTACTGGCCCTTCGAGTCCCCGCTCGACGGCCGCGAGGAGTACCCCGTCGAGGGCGGCCCCCGCTTCGTCCGGCCCGCCCTGTCGGTGCGCACGGAGGAGGGGCGCGGCACCGAGTGGTCCTTCGAGGCGTACGAGCGTGCCGAGGAGGACGAGCTGCGGCTGCGGTTCCGCGACGGCGGGCTGGCGATCACGCTGCATTACCGGATGCGCCACGACGTCGTCGAGCGCTGGGTGACCCTGGACAACGACGGGCCGGCCCGGGAGCTCCTGCGCGCCGACTCCGCAGTGTGGACCCTGCCCGACCGCGACGGCTGGCGCCTGTCCCAGCTGCACGGCCGCTGGGCCGCGGAGTCCCGGCTCGTACGCTCCCCCCTGACCTACGGTGAGAAGGTCATCGGCAGCCGCCGTGGCCACACCGGACACCAGCACCTGCCCTGGGTGGCGCTCGACACCGACGCGACCGAGGAGCGCGGCGAGGTCTACGGCTGCGCCCTCGGCTGGTCCGGGTCCTGGCGGATCGCCGTGGCCCAACTCCCGGACGCGCGTGTGCAGATCACCGGCGGGGCCGGATACGACGACTCCGGCCTGCTGCGGCTGGCGGCGGGGGAGTCCTTCACGACGCCCGTCTTCGCCGGCCTGTTCAGCGACGGCGGCTTCGGCGGGGCGAGCCGCGCCTGGCACGCCTACCAGCGCGCGTATGTGATCCCGGACGCGGACCAGGACCGGCCGGTGCTGTTCAACTCCTGGGAGGCCACGGAGTTCGACATCTCCGAGGAGCAGCAGGGAGTGCTGGCGCGGCGGGCCGCGGCGATGGGCGTCGAGCTGTTCGTCGTCGACGACGGCTGGTTCGGGGCCCGCACCAGCGACCGCGCCGGGCTCGGCGACTGGCAGCCCAACCCCGACCGCTTCCCCGGCGGTCTCAAGCCGCTCGGCGACTACGTCCACGCCCTCGGTATGCAGTTCGGCATCTGGGTCGAGCCGGAGATGGTCAACCCGGACAGCGAGCTGTACCGGGCCCACCCGGACTGGGTGCAGTACCAGCCGGGACGAAAGCGGACGGAACTGCGCAATCAACTCGTCCTGAACCTCGCGCGCGAGGACGTCCAGGAATACCTCTGGGGGCAGCTCCACGAGCTCCTCTCCAGTGCCCCGATCGACTACGTGAAGTGGGACTTCAACCGCTGCTTCACCGACGCGGGCTGGCCCGGCGAGCCCGATCCGCAGCGCCTGTGGGTCGACCACGTGCACGCGCTGTACCGCCTGTTGGACCGGCTGCGGGCCGCCCACCCGGGCGTCGCCTTCGAGTCCTGCTCGGGCGGCGGCGGCCGCATCGACCTCGGTGTGATGAGCCGTACGGACCAGGTGTGGACCTCGGACAACACCGACCCGCTCGACCGGCTCGCCATCCAGCACGGCTTCAGCCAGATCCACCCCGCCCGGGTCATGGCCGCCTGGGTCACCGACAGCCCCAACACCCAGCTCAACGGCCGGGTCAGCTCGTTGCGTTTCCGCTTCGTGAGTGCCATGGCCGGGGTGCTCGGTGTCGGCGGAGACCTCGCCGAGTGGACCGAGGAGGAGCTCGCCGAGGCCCGTGACTGGGTGGATCTCTACAAGGAGATCCGCCCGCTCGTGCAGCGCGGCGACCTCCACCGGCTGCGGCCCCCGGAGGGCGGGCTGAGTGCGGTGCAGTACGTGCTGGGCGACGAGGCCGTCGTCCTGGCCTGGCTCCAGGCCCAGCGCCACGGCGAGCCCGTACCGGCGCTGCGCCTGCGAGGCCTCGACCCGTCGGCATCGTATGAATGCCGCGAAACGGGCGAAGTTCACCGAGGAGCCGTACTGCTGCATCACGGACTGCGGACAGGGCTGCGCGGTGACCTCGATGCGATGGTTCTCCGCCTCCGTCGCATCTAGGGCTTTCTGCCCGAATTGGCGCCTTCATTCCAACTCCATCTGGAATTAAGGCGCCTGGGGAGGCCGCACGTGAGGAGCGTCATATTCGTGACCGTGCGTCGCCCGTCATGTTCACGTAATCAACATGGTTCACAAGGGTGTTTGGTCAAAAGGCCAGTCCCCATTGCACTCAGTGTGACGGGGAATTCTCTCGGGTGACCAACAGAAACGCATTCAAACGCAACCACTTACTTGTCCCTTTGCGTCTTGGTCGCTTACGTTCACCTCCGATCCGGACGGACGCCCAATCCTGCCGCCGCCCGGAGCCCGCACACAATCACCCGTACACGGCAGGAGCGGGGGACCCACAGGTAGAACCGCCTGTTCCGGTCTCCGGAACGGCTAGGGGTTAAGTCGTACTTCGGTACGGCCGGGCATCTCCAGTCCGCACCCGACAGCTCACCTCGCAGGCGCCGGAGAGGAATTCGCCATGCCCGCGAAGGGTAAGCACCGCCGACCGAAGTCCCAGCGCTTCACTCGCTCCATCGCCGCCGCCGGAACGGGCGGCGCCGCACTTGCCCTCCCGCTTCTCGGGGCCACCGGCGCACACGCCGCCACTGCGCAGTCCGTCTCGGAAAAGGCCGTTGAGTCGTCCGTTCCGGCCACCGTGACAAAGGTGGCCGAAAAGGCGGCGGCCGAAAAGAAGGCCTCTGCGCAGACCGCGGGCACGAAGACGTACTCCGTGCAGACCGGTGACTATCTCGCGAAGATCGCGGACGAGCAGGATGTCAGCGGTGGCTGGAAGAAGCTCTACGCCGACAACCGTGAGGCCGTCGGCGACGATCCGTCGCTGATCCACCCCGGTCTGAAGCTCGCGATCGGCAAGAAGGCCACGACGAGCACGCCCAAGTCGACGGATCCCTCGGGCTCTTCGTCCTCTTCGTCGAAGTCCTCGAAGTCCTCGAAGTCCTCGAAGTCGTCGACTTCGGCTTCGTCGTCCGATTCGTCGGATTCGACCGCGTCGTCGAAGTCCTCTTCCTCCTCGGCGAAGACCGAGTCGGCCGCCCAGAGCGCCGACACCGCCGCCGCCCCCAGCGGCTTCAGCACCCCGGTGAGCGGTGCCGGCGTCGGCACCGCCTACCGCACGGCGGGCAGCATGTGGTCCAGCGGCTACCACACCGGCGTCGACTTCGTCGTCCCGACCGGCACCTCTTTGAAGGCGGTCGGCGCGGGCACCGTCGTCTCCGCGGGCTGGGGCGGCGCGTACGGCAACCAGGTCGTCGTCAGGCTCGCCGACGGCTACTACGCCCAGTACGCCCACCTGTCCTCGCTCTCCGTCTCCAGCGGCCAGTCGGTGACCGCCGGCCAGCAGCTCGGCCTCTCCGGCGCGACCGGCAACGTGACCGGCCCGCACCTGCACTTCGAGATCCGCACCACGCCGGACTACGGCTCGGACGTGGACCCGGTCGCCTACCTCCGCTCGAAGGGTGTCGCCGTCGGCTGACGCTCTTCTTCCGGCGCCCTGAGGGTGCCCCGCACGCCACCGAAGGCCGGACCCCGATCCCCGGGTCCGGCCTTCGGTGTGTCCGGCCTTCGGCGTGTCCGCCCTTCCTTGCCTTCCTTGCTCATGATCACTTCGTTGCGGTCTTGTGGCAGGGGTGCCCGGAGCGTCGACAGTGAGGGGAGTGAGAGGACACAGTGAACTCCGCAGCGGTGCAAGCGCTTTCTCCGTCTGTGCCGAAGTCCTCGATCACCCTCCCGGAAGGAGCAGCCTCCCGTGACGACCACGCGAAGAGCCTTCGGAGCTCTCACCGCGGGCGCCGCCCTGGCGGCCCTCGCCCCCGCGACCGACGCGAGCGCCACGCCTCGTCAACGCCGGCTGATCGCCCACGACGACTTCCGCCGCGGGCTCGGCCAGTGGGCGGTGGAACTCGAGAAGGGCGGCACCGTCACCGCCGCCCGCGGGATCCTGGAGGTCGACGTGCCCGCCGGCGCGACGGTCTGGTTCACGAAGCGGCTCGAAGGGCCGTACGTCCTGGAGTACACCGCCACGCCGGTGTCGGCGGGCGGGGTCAACGACCGGGTCTCCGACCTCAACAACTTCTGGAACGCCGTCGACGTCCGTTCCCCCGACGACCTCTTCGCCGTCCGGCGGGGCGGGGCGCTCGCGGAGTACGACTTCCTCAAGACGTACTACGCCGGCTACGGAGCCAACACCAACACCACGACCAGGCTGCGCCGCTACGTCGGAGAGGCGGGCGTCCGGCCGCTCGTGTTCGACTACTCCGAGCCGCTGCTCGTGCCCAACGAGCCGAACCGGGTCCGGATCGTCTCCGACGGTTCGCGCGTGAGGTGGTGGAACAACGGGCGGCTCGTCTTCGACTACAGCGATCCGGAGCCCTACACGAGCGGGCACTTCGCCTTCCGGACCACCTGGAGCCATTTCCGGATCAGCGGGTTCCGGGTATGGCGGTTGCCCACGCAACAGCGGTGAGAGCAGGGCTATTCCTGCTTTGACCAATCCTTGAAGAGTGGCTTATCTCACCGCCCGTCAACCCATTCCTACGGTCGCGTAGCTCACATCCCAAGGGGAATCATGGGCCGACGTGGCAGACGATTCGAAGAGTGACAACAGATCAGTGATCGGGTCGTACGTGGCGGTGGGGGACAGCTTCACCGAGGGCGTCGGCGACCCCGGCCCCGACGGGTCGTTCGTCGGCTGGGCCGACCGGTTCGCGGTCCTGCTCGCGGACCGGCGGCCCGAGGGCGACTTCAGGTACGCGAACCTCGCGGTCCGCGGGAAACTGCTCGACCAGGTGGTGGAGGACCAGCTTCCGCAGGCCCTCGAAGTGGCCCCGGACCTGGTCTCCTTCTGTGCCGGCGGCAACGACATCCTGCGGCCCGGCACCGACCCCGACGAGGTCGCCGAGCGTTTCGAGCGGGCGGTGGTCCAGCTCACCGCCGTCGCGGGCACGGTGATGGTGACGACCGGGTTCGACACCCGTGGCGTGCCCGTCCTCAAGCATCTGCGCGGCAAGATCGCGACCTACAACGGACATGTGCGGGCCATCGCCGACCGCCACGGCTGTCCGGTGCTCGACCTGTGGTCCCTGAAGACCATTCAGGACCGGCGGGCCTGGGACGGTGACCGGCTCCACCTGTCGGCGGACGGGCACACGCGCGTGGCGCTGCGCGCGGGGCAGGTCCTCGGCCTGGAGATCCCGGCCGACCCGGACCAGCCCTGGCCGCCGCTGCCGCCGCGCGGCACGCTCGAGGTCCGGCGGGACAACGTGCACTGGGCGCGCGAGTACCTGGTGCCGTGGATCGGCCGCCGGCTGCGCGGGGAGTCCTCCGGCGACCACGTGATCGCCAAGGGCCGACTGTCGCCGGACGACATCAAGACGCGGATCGCTTCGGTGGCGTGAGGGCGTGAGGGCGTGAGCCTGTGCGTGAGGGCTTGAGGGCTTGAGGGCTTGAGGGCTTGAGGGTGACCGGTGCGGCCGGCGTGCGGGGGCGCGGCCGGGCGCTCGGCTCATGCGGCCGCGGCGCGCCGGGGCGTGGTGGCCCACGCGGGCGGGGGCGTCGGTGCCCTACATCGTCAACGCCTCCCGGGCCAGCCCCAGTTCCCGGGCCAGCGCCTCGTCCACCCACTCCTGCGCCCGTGACCGCGAGACCGCGCCCGAGTACGACGTGAGCTGTACGGCGAGCCCGTCCAGCAGGGCCGTGAGGCGCAGGGCCGTGCCGCCCGGGTCGGGGCAGTGGAACTCACCCGCTGCCACGCCCTCGGCGATCACCTCGGCGAGGGCGGCCTTCCACCGCCGGTCGAGGTCACGGGTGACGTCCTGGAGCGCGGGCTCGCGCAGCGCGGCCGCCCAGCCCTCGATCCACAGCCGCCAGCCCTTGGCCGGGCCGGTCGGGGCGTACCAGCGCACCGCCGCCCGCAGCCGGCGCAGCGCCGTGGTGCGACGGCCCAGCAGCTTGCGCAGGCGGCCGAGGTCGTCCTCGGCCGCGTACGTGAACGCCGCGGCGACCAGCTTCTCCTTCGTGGAGAAGTGATAGAGCACCAGTGCGTTGCTCACGCCGAGCGCCGAGGCCACGTCGGCGATCCTTACCGCCGCCACGCCCCGCACCTCGATCTGCTCGATCGCGGCCCGCAACAGCTCCGCGCGCCGCTCCGCCACGCTCAACCGCACTCTCGCCACGCGGTCACCCTAATCCGTGGTGCCGTGGCGCGCCGGGGCGGAGGTCGTTTCCCGGCCGGGACGTCCATGGCCGGTCATGCCCCCCCCTGACAGGACCGCTCGCGCCGGGGAACGGGGGCCGCGCCTACCGGTACCACGCGAACCGTTCGGCGATCACCGGCAGGCGGTCCGCGACGATGGCGTGCGCTGCCGCCCGCGGGCTCGTTCCGTCCCGTTCCGCGCGGGTCAGCATCTGCTCGACCAGGGCGCGCATCGAGCGACGCGTGTGGGCGAAGGCCGCGTCCGCGCCGGCGTCGATGTCGCCGAACAGCGTCCACCACCACCAGGCGTTCGTCGCGGAGTTCACGACCACGTCCGGCAGGACGGTCACCCCGCGCGCGGACAGCAGCTCCTCCGCCTCGGGGAGGACCGGCATGTTGGCCGCCTCAATGATCCACCGGGCCGTGATCCGCTCCTGGTTCGTGGTGTCGACGGCGTACGAGACGGCCGCGGGCACCAGCACCTGTGCGCCCGCCGACAGCCAGGCGTCACCCGGCAGTTCGCGGTCGTCGGGGCGCAGCGCGGACCGGTCCACCGTGCCGTGGGCGTCCCGCGCCGCGAGCAGCGCCTCGACGTCGAGTCCCGCCGGGTTGGCGATCGTGCCCTTGATGTCGGCGACGGCCACGACGGTGAGCCCCGCGCGCGTGAGGAAGCGCGCGGTGGCCCCGCCCATGGTGCCCAGACCCTGCACGGCGACCCGCGTACCCGCGTAGGCCACACCGGCCCGGTCCAGGGCCGTCAGCGCCGACTCCGCGACCCCGCAGCCGCCGACCAGCTCGTCGAGCCCGATGCCGTCGACCTCCACCGCGAAGGCGTCCGCGAGCCGCCGCCGGGCCGTGACCTCGTCGTCGAGCAGCGGATACACCGCCTGGATCGAAGAGACGAGCCCCGCTTCCGAGGCCGCCCGGTCCACCAGGTCCTGGCTGAGGCCGAGGTCCTCGCCGGTGGTCCACAGGCTCTCGACGTACGGCCGCACGGCGCGCAGGTAGCGCACCAGGAGCTCGTACGCCCCCGGTTCCCGGGGGTCGCAGTCGATGCCGCCCTTGGCGCCGCCGAGGGGGATGTAGCGGCCGTCGGGGTTGTAGTGCAGCGCCTCCTTCATGGTCATGCCGCGGGCCAGCTGGGCGACCTCGTCCAGCGTGCATCCCGCACGCATGCGCAGCCCGCCGCTGGAGACGCCGCGCACCAGCCGGTCGACCACCAGGTATCCCTGACGACCGGTGAGGTGGTCGGTCCAGGTGAGCGACATGAGGGGGGCGGTCATGCGGTCTCCTCCAACTGAACGGTGAGTCAGTATTCAGACGTTGGCCGTGTCCTGTCAATGCAAGGAATGTGGTCAGCAGGGAAGGGATCACGCGGTAACTCGGTTGTCAGAGGGGGCGACCATAATGGAACGCCTCACCGACTCCACCCTGGAGGTACACCGTGACCGGTTTCCGTTCCCCGAGCACCGGGCTTCGCGCGCTGCGGCCCGCTGCCTTCGGTGCGGACCCGAGCGGTGAGCGCCTGGCGCGCATCCGCAGATCGCCCCACTTCAAGGACGGGGTGTTCCAGAATCCCGGGGGCACCACCAGCACCCGGCCCTCAGGCTCGTCGATGGAGCTCGCGAAGACCTTCTTCGACAAGGACGGGCGGAGCCGGCGGGCCCCGAAGGGCACGGTTCCGGTGCACGCCACCACGCTCGCCGACATCGCCGAGCCCCCGGCCACCGGGCTGCGGCTGACCTGGATGGGGCACTCCAGCGTGCTCGCCGAGATCGACGGGCACCGGGTGCTCTTCGACCCCGTCTGGGGCGAGCGCTGCTCCCCGTTCGCCTTCGCCGGCCCCAAGCGGCTGCATCCGGTGCCCCTGCCGCTGGCGGCGCTCGGACCGGTCGACGTCGTCGTGATCTCGCACGACCACTACGACCACCTGGACATGCCCACCATCAAGGCGCTGGCCGGCACGGACACGCTGTTCGCCGTGCCGCTCGGTGTCGGCGCCCACCTGGAGCACTGGGGGGTGTCCGCCGACCGGCTGCGCGAACTGGACTGGCACGAGGCGACGAAGGTGGGCGGTCTCACCCTGACGGCCACGCCGGCCCGTCACTTCTGCGGCCGCGGCCTGCGCAACACCCAGCACACGCTGTGGGCCTCCTGGGTCGTCGCCGGGGACGAGCACCGCATCTACCACAGCGGCGACACGGGGTACTTCGACGGCTTCCAGGACATCGGCGCCGAGCACGGCCCCTTCGACGCCACGATGATCCAGATCGGTGCGTACAGCGAGTTCTGGCCGGACATCCACATGACCCCCGAGGAGGGCGTGCGTGCCCACCTCGACCTCCAGGGCGGACAGCCGCACGGCGTGCTGCTGCCGATCCACTGGGCCACCTTCAACCTCGCCACGCACGCGTGGACCGATCCCGGCGAGGGCACCGTCTCCGCCGCCCGCACGGCGAAGGCCCCGATCGCCCTGCCCCGGCCAGGCGAGCCCTTCGAGCCCACGGCCGCGACCGTGCCGGCCGAACCGTGGTGGCGAGGGGTGGCCCTGACCCCCGCGGGCGGGTGGCCGGCTTCCGACGTGCCGGCCGCGGCGGCGATCAAGACCTCGGCCGACTCGGCGGCCCGGGCGCAGGCCGACAGGGCCGGTGACGCGCCGGAGGGCAAGGGCGAGGCCAGTGGCGAGCCGGAGCCCGTCCCGGCGGGCTGAGGTTCGGGACGGGCGGCCGGGTCCTGTGGAGGGCGCCTCGGCGGCGCGCCCTCCACAGGATCCCCGCCGGACAGGCCCCGGTCCCTGCTGGTGGGCGCGTCGACCTCCTATCCTGAATTCCCAGGGGGAGTCCGGAGTTGGGGGCGCACATGGTGGCGGAGGATGCTCCGGTCGGTGGGTCGTACCTGCCGATGGGGACGGAGAGCGAGCCGTACGTCCGGCTGGCGAGTCTGCGGCGGTTGCATCGGACCATGGCCGACGTCAACACCGCGCGGAGCCTCGCGGACACGCTGCAGACGGTCGCCGACGGAGCTGTCGAGGCCCTGGGGTACGAGCTGGGCAGTGTGCATCTCGTGGGCCCCGACGGTGACGTCGTCGTCGCGGCGGTCGCCGGGGGCGGTGCGAGGGAGGCGGATCGGGCCGGACTCGTGGTCTCCCGCGAGTCCTGGGATCGACGGCTGGAAGCGGGCGAGGAGTGGGGCGACCTGCGCTTCGTGCCGTACACCGAAGGCCGGGCGTTCGGGGACCACGACCTGCCGGGCCACCCCGACGAACCGGTGACGAGCTCCGCGGACGAGTGGCACCCCGGCGACCGGCTCTTCGCGCCGATGTTCACGCCGGGTCAGCCCGGCGGCGGATGTGGTGAGCTGATCGGCGTGGTGTCCGTGGACCGGCCGCGCAACGGCCGCCGTCCGGGCGCGTGGGGGCGCGAGGCGCTTCAGATGTACGCCTTCCAGTCGGCCATCGCGATCAGCAACGCCCGTCTGCGCGGCAACATGCAGCGTGCACTGGTCAGGCTCGAAAGGGAGCAGCAGGCCCTGCGCGCCAGCGAGGAAAGCTTCCGGCAGGCCTTCGAGTACGCCCCTTCCGGCATGGTCGTCGCGGAGATGGGCGGCGACCAGCACGGCCGGATCCTGCGCACCAACGACGCCCTGTGCCGGCTGCTGGGCCGCCCCGCCTCCGCGATGCGCCGCTACTCCTTCTCCGACCTCGTCCACCCCGAGGACATGGGCACCCTGCTGCGCACCTCCGCCGAGGGCGGCCGGGCGGAACTCCGGCTCGGCCGCCGCGACGGCACGTACATCTGGGTCCACCTGCGCAACTCCGTCGTCGCCGACGCTGTCGACGGCCCCCGCTTCCTCCTCACGCACGTCGAGGACATCGAGGAACGCAAGCGCCGCGAGATCCAGCTCGTCCACCGTGCCTCGCACGACACGCTCACCGGCCTGCCGAACTCCGCGGAACTCCGGACACGGCTCTCAGAGCGGCTCTGCGCCGACCCCGCGGGCCGGGCAGAGGAACAGCACGTCCACACGGTGGATCCCGACGGCCAGGAGGACGGCCATGCGAGGGGCCTAGCCGTGATCTTCTGCGATCTCGACGGAATGCAGTCGGTCAACGAGCGATTCGGGTACGACATCGGCGACCTGGTCCTCGTCGAGGTCGGCCGGCGACTGGCAGACGCCGTGCGGGACGGGGACACCGTCGCCCGGTTCGGGGGCGACGAGTTCGTCCTGCTGGCCGACGGACTCGGCCCCGAGGAGTGCCGGGAGCTGACACAGACCCTCAGGGCGGCCGTCACCGCCCCGATGCGGATCGACGGGCGCGTCGTGCGCGTGGGAGCCAGTTTCGGCAACGCCTGGGCCGCGTGCGGAACGTCCGTCAAGGACGTGCTGAACACCGCCGACATGCGCATGTACGACGACAAGAGATCCCGCGCGACGGTCGACGCGGAGGAGGAGACGCGCCCTGCCGTCGTGTCGGAACACAGGGTTGCCGGAACGCTTCCCGAACGTCCTGTCACGCCCTGGGTCCCCCAACGGCCCGTCGTGCAGCGGAAGATCGTCCGGACGTGGCCCACCGACGGGACGCCCGCCGCCCCGGCTGCCGAGACGGTCGAGGTGCGGTCCGGCCGGGAACTCGTCCGGCTCGCGGACACCGCGCACGTCCACCACGTCGTCTGCCGGGGCGACATCGCCGACCTGAGCCCGCTGCACCGCCTTCCGGCCCTGCGGTCGCTGATGATCGCCGACAACCGGGCGCTGTCGTACCTGGACGAACTGGAGGGCTGCCGCAGGCTCCGCTTCCTCACCGTGACCGGCTGCGGTCCGTTGCGGGACTGGGTGGGGGCGGCCCGGACCGGGGTGATGTTCGTCGAGGTCGGCCCCGGCCACGCCGTACCGCCGCTGAAGGGGCTGGCGCAGGCCGGCCGGCTGCGTCGGCTGACGCTGCGGGAGGCACTCGACGACGGTGACCCCGAACTCGTGGAGCTGCGCCGCTCCCTGGCCGAGGTGCAGGTGCGCGTCGCGGCCGGCGCTACTGGCTGAACTGCTGGTAGGTGCTCAGCATGTCGTGCTCCTGACTCGGTGTCAGGGCCTTGAGACGGGTGTGCCCGGGCGTGCTCCCGCCGGTCCCGGCCTCCTGGTGCGCGAAGAGGAACAGCAGCCGGGGGAACGCCGTCAGCAGGCGCCGTAGCAGCTCGGCGTCCGGCTGGACGCCCAGGACGATGGTGACGGGCCCGGACTCCTCTTCCTCCCGGGCCAGCCAGCGGTGCAGCTCGTCCTCGTCGAGCGTGTCGAACACCAGGAACCGGTTGAGGAGGAATTCGCGGATGTCGGTGACCACACTGTCGACGAAGTCCATGCCGGGCCGCGGCACGGGCGTGTGCACGGGCCAGGGGTCCGGGGATTCACTGGCGCGCCGTACGTACAGCTCCGCGGTCTTGGTGGTCCGCGCCGCCAGCAGGGCGACGCGGCTCTCCGGCGCGGTGTCGCACAGGTCGTGCAGCTGCGCGGCGGCCACCGAGGGCACCCGGGCGAACGGCACCACCATGTCGACGACGTCCTGGCGGTGCTCCCGGTGCCGCAGCAGCGGCAGCAGGCCGCGAAGGGCCTTGCGCATCGCGCAGGCCGCCCCGAACTCCGCCACCGGACGCTCGCTCAGCAGGCCCGCGGAGACCACGTGGTTCATGTGGTCGGCGGCGTAGGCGATGTGGGCCACGCCCAGCAGCCGGGCGATGTCCGACAGTCTCGTGGCCGGCACCTGCTCGAGGCGGCTCGCGACGTACTCCGTCACCTCCGGGTGGGGCAGCGACCCGTGCCGCTCCACGAGCAACCGCAGTCGGTCCGTCACCTCGGCGGGGCCGGCCGCCGTGGCCCAGTCCGCCATGTCGAGGCGTTCGAGTTCCAGGTGCGCCAGCAGGCTGTCCCCGAGGTCGTCGCGCCCCGCGCCGGGCAGCATCACGGGCAGGACCAGGAACCGTTCCCCGGTCACCTCCCTCAGGAGCACGGAGAGCACCGCTTCGTGCATGACGTACTCGGAGTCGAACGCGTGCGGTGACAGCAGAAGCACCGTGCCCTGGCAACGGGACAACTCCAGGGTGAGCTTGCGGTGCCACTCGTCGCCCACTCTGAGGACGTCCTGGTCGACAACGGGGTGGCAGCCCACCTCGGACAGGAGCGCGACGACCGCCTCGCGGTGCGCGACGCAGGCACAGCCCCCGGCGGCGCACTTCTCGGCGCCGGAGCTGTGGCTGACGAAGATTCTCGGGCGTGCCATGTACGGACTCCTGCCGGCGGTCGTGGGCGTTCTCATCGGGCGGGCATCCGGAACCACCGGACGGAGCTCGCCGCCATGGGCAGGGGCACGGACGCCCCCTCGGGCAGGGCGAGGACGGAACCGTCGAGGGCGTCCTGCAACCGGGCCGTACCCCCGAGGCGTCGGGGGTCGAGCACGGCCGTCGTCGGGATGTGCGCGACGTTCACCAGACACAGGACCGCGTCGTCGCCGTACCGGCGCAGCACGGCGAGTACCTGAGGGCTGCCGGCGTCGAGGACTTCGCACAGTCCACGGGTCAGCGCCAGATGGTTGCTCCGCAGTTCCAGCAGCGTGCGCAGTGCGGGGCCGGCCCCGGCATCGTCCAGAAGCATCCGGCCGGGCAGGAGCGGACACCCGGGAAGGGAGAGCAGGATCGCCGCGGCCAGCCGCCGGGCGGCCGGTGGCAGCGCGGGCGGCAGACCGAGTCCCCACTCGGCCGGTTTCACCTGCCGGGTGGGCCGGGACGCGGGCGCGAACGTGCTCTCGATCTCGCTTCTGAGCTGGGCGAGCGCCTGCTCGAAGGCCCCGCCCGGCATCGAGCGGCTGCGGACGGCGAAGCCCAGCGCCGAGACCAGCGCCGAGGCGGGCAGCACGTGGAAGACACCGCGCGGGGGATCCGCGGGCGCGGCGGCACACAACAGCAGGCGCGCGTCGTATCCGTCGAGCAGATGGCGTACGTCCTCCAGCAGGGCCGCGCCGACGCCTTCCGCGCCGGTGAGCAGTACCCCGTCGACGTCCTGGTCCAGCCAGTGGACGAGGACGTCGAGGACTTCGTCGCCCGGCGTGGACACGTCGACGCCGACCACCACCCGGACTCCTTGCCGGCGTGCCGCGGCCAGGTGCTGAGCGAGGTCGTCCGGATCACCGGCGCCGACCGCACGGGGGGCATCGGCCGCCAGGCAGTCCACGCCCGGCATCGCGGCCAGGGCCGCCATCAGTGCCACGGGCGCCTCGACCACGACGCAGCCCCGGCTCCAGGCGGGGACGGCGGGGGTCTCGGCGGCCCGCTCGGTGTCCGGCAGGACGCGGTAGGCCCGGCCGTCCTCGGTGCTCAGCTCCACCGGTCCGCCGCCCCCGGCGACCACCCAGCTGTCGTCGCCCATGGCGAAGACCCGGTCGGCGCAGAAGCGCAGCAGGGTCTCCCACTGGTTCACCGTGCGGTCCCCCGAGACCAGGGAGGTGCCGGGGAAGGGGAGTTCGAGGAGCGTCGCATCGTTTCCGACCGCCGCCACCAGGCGCCTGGGACCGCTGACGGCCAGCGAGGTCACCTGCCAGGGTGCCTGCCCGATCTGGCGGGTCGTCGGCTCGCCGTACGGCCCCGCCGACGTGGCGAGGATCCGCCCGTCGGCCGTGGCCCGCACGCTCACCAGGCCGTCCCTCGACCTGGCTCCGGGCCCGGCCGTGACCTCGCCGGGGACCGGCGACGCGCTCCGCTCGTCCTGGCCGGTCCACGGGGTGGCGCCGACGCGCAGCGGCCGATGGTGCCGGACGCCGTCCTGGACGTACGACACCACGCTCCCGTCCGCGGACAGCGCCAGCCCGCTCCGGGCGCCGGGCGTCGTGTCCGGTGCCAGCCGCCCGCTCTCCGACCCGTCACCGCCGTGCAGCACGATCGTCCCGTCGGGAAGCAGCACCGCGCAGTGCGCCGCCTCGGCACTCGTGCCGGTGAAGTCGCAGACCGCCACGTCCAGGGCCGCCCCCGGATGACTCAGGCTCATGCGCACGTCGCCGTCCGGGCCGATCCGCTGCACCACCGTGTAGGGCAGATGCACGCTGTGCCCTTCCGGCACTTCGAGGCGGACCGGGTCCGGTATGTGGGTGAGCGAACTCAGCGCGTCGATCCGTACCTTGTGCCGGGTCCCCCTGGCGTGCAGGATCCGCGCGCCGCCCGCGGGCGGTCTGCTGAGGACGATGCCGTCCGACCTGGCCGTCACGCCGACGGTCAGGGTGTGCTGGACCCGCGCGCGGGCCTCCGCTGTCACCGTCGCCGGGCGTCCGACCGGGTCCTGGGGCGGATCGAGGCCGAGACGCTCGCACGAGGCGACCTGGATCCGCCAGACGTCGTCACGGCCCTGGAGGTGCCGCGGCAGTCGGTGCGCGTAGTGCAGGACCCAGCGGCCCATGTCGTCGGCCGTGCCTTCGGCCGTGTCCTGCCCCGACACGGTCCGCAGGACGAGGTCCGCGTGGCGGGCCACCTCGGGCTCGGCGTCGTCGGCCGGGTGCATCCCGGACCAGATGAGCTCCTCGCAGAGCCGGACGACGAGCGGGGCCCGCGCGTGCTCGGCGGCGGTGAAGTCCCGTATGTCGCGCAGCAGTCGCGGCGAGCGCCGGGCGAGATCCGTACGAAGATGCTCCGCGGCCTCGGGATACAGGAGCAGGGACTGACTGCCGGCCGCCTCCACCAGGGCGGAGAACCACAGTTCGGCCTCCAGCCCGGCCGACGTGCGGGGCAGGAAGCGCAGCCGTGCCCTGCGCAGGAAACCGTGGTCGACACTGATCGTCAACGAGACGCACGTCGCCAGTTCGACGAGGTCGGGCCGGGTCCGCGAGAGGTGGGCGATCGTCTCGGCCGTCCGCGTCATGACCGCTCTTCCAGCAGCCGATGGATCTTCCGGGTCGCCTCGCGCGCGTGCCGCAGCGAGATCCGCCGGTCGAACGGGATCAGGGCGACCCTCTCGCGCACCTGCGGAGCATACGCCGTCGCGGGGAACGGGGTGAGGCACGCCGGCGGACAACCGCAGCGCAGCACCTGGTCGAGGAAGTCCAGCCACTCGGGGACCCGGGCCGTGCGGTCGCCGGTGAGGGGCGGCCGGAGCATCCCCAGGTCGGACACGAGGACCACGGGGGTACCGGGAGCGGGTGCCCGATAGGCCTGCGGCCCCGCGGCGGAGCCGGCGTGCACGACCCCGCGCCGGGGAGAGCCGGAGAAGCGCAGCACCTCCACCCGGTCCCGGCCGGCGACGCTGGCCATCAGCCCGTGCAGCCACCGCCGGTCCTCATGGAAGGGAGCCATGCCGGGGCTGTGGTCGAGCAGCAGCTGGACGCCGCGCCGGGTGCTGGGGCGACGCTGCCACGGCACGGTTCGCAGGACCTGCTGCCGGGAGACCTTCCGGACCAGAGCCCGCTGGTCGAGCCGCCTGCTCGCGACCGGGGCGGACACGGCGGCGACCATCACTCCGCGCGCCCACTCGGGAGTCCAGGGCGGTTCGAGGCCGGCCGAGTGGACCGCCCCCACGCCATCGCCCGGCGCTTCCCCCGGTCCGTCGTCCGTCCGGCCGGCGGCCGACCGGTGCCGGTCCTCCGACGGCGGCCGGATCAGGGCGAGCGAGAACGCGACGGGTCGCTCCGTCAATCTGACGGCGGGGAACGGACGTTCTGCGACGGAGGGCGGCGACACCGTCTCGTCCGGGACGGTCTGCTCCGGCGCGGCGTACCCGCCCGACGCGACGACGCCCTCGGGCGCGGGACGGTCGACGGCAGCGGGGCGGTCGACGGCGGAGGGGCGGTCGACGGCGGAGGCGGAGGAGGGCGGCGGCTCTTCGGCCGACGGCCCGGCGAGGGTGGCCTCCGGCCCGGCGAGGGCCGCGCCCGCGACGGACGCGGGCCCGGCGGTGAGACCGGGGGGCACGACCCACTCCCGCTCCCCGGCACCGAGTCCGACCAGCCGGGCCATGGCGACGGCCGTGGCCCGGTCCCGGGGGTGCAGCAGGGAGACGGCCTTGACCAGGTCCCCGAGGAAGAGACCGCCCCGCGCGCTCATACGGTGCGTCCCGGACCCTCACGCCGTTTCAGCAGCGTGACGGCCTCCAGCACGTCCCACTCCGTGGTGCCCGGCGCGACCCCCAGCTGGTGGCTGGCCTTGAGCGCGTCCAGATACTCCGCGGTACTGGGGCCGGACGGATCGTCCCCCCGGTCGCCGCGGATCTCCAGGAGGAGATCGGCGATGCTCCCGGCGAGTCCCTGGTCGTAGTGCGCGCCCAAGTGCTGTTCGGCCACCCGGAGAAGATGCCGTCGGGTGGGCGGGCTCAGGTCGAACACGATGCAGCGGCGGAGGAACGGCCGCGGCAGCTCCCGCTCGTCATTGGTGGTGATGACGACCAGCGGAGCGCGCTCGTCGGCGACGGTGACGTGGCTGCGGTCGTCCCACGGCTTGGGGAAGGAGAGCGAACCGAGGGGTCCCAGCAGGCTGTTGGGCAGGTCGGGGTCGGCCTTGTCGATCTCGTCGATGAGTACGACGCACCGCTTCTCGGCGCTCCCCGCCTCGAAGGCCCGCCACAGCGGCCCGGGGGTGTAGTAGTCCGCCATCTCGGCGCTCAGCAGCTGCGCCTGGGCGTCGTTGAGGCGCTTCATCGCGTCGAACCGCCACAGCAGGTCCTCGGGTTCGGTGCGGGCGGTCACGACGTGGGCGTGGTACTCCCAGTCCAGGATGCGTGCGACGTTGGGCGCCAGCGACGACTTCCCGGACCCCGGCGGACCGAACAGCAGCAGCGGCCGGCCCGTCTTCAGCGCCACGTTGACGGCGAGCACCAGACGGTCGTCGTCGAAGACGTACACCTCGTCGTCCGCCGCGTATCCGGACCCGGGAGCGTGCTCCGCCGGGCGGCCGCCGTCCGCCGCGGAGGCGTCGACGGCTGGGTCGAACTCCTTCTCGTACTGGAGCAACTGTCCTCCGGTGTCCGGTCAACTGGGGTCTGGGACGGGTGACTTCGCCGGACGCGCAGTCGATCGACATTCTGTACCCGTCCGGTCGCAGGGTGGAGTGCTCGCCCGCAATTCCGTCCGGCATATCCCGCGGGAGCACCCCTTCGAACGGTCTTGCCCATTACGGAGTGTGAACCTCGCGGGAGTGCTCGTGTCCGGCCGAAGCGGGTCTGGAACGCTCGGGTCCGCCACTCGAAGCGGCAGGGAGCGGGTGCGGACGGCGAACCGGGCGGAACTCCAGGAGGGCGGCTCCCTGGACCGCTCATTCGTTCGTGACCGGTTCTGACCAGCATTGATCGATCTCGGGTTCGATGGAGGCGTGTGCCTGACGAACTTATCGGTCTGTCGTACGAGGACTCATACCAGAGCGGGACGCTGTCCGTGGGACTTTGTCAACTGCCCACCGCACATGATGCGTCGGCGACTACTGTCAGTGTCCGTCGGGCGGCGCAGGGCCGGAAAGTTCGGTTCTGCCGATCGACACCCGCATGCGCGTGCCCGCGTACGCATCCGACACGTGCAGCAGCGAGCCTTCCAGGGCCATCAGGCCCGACGGACCAGTACGACGAGGACACCGATGTCTCACCTCCGCGCCCCGGCCACACGCGCAGACCGCCGTGAGGGCGGGCGGCACGGCCGGCCGGCCGCCCGAGCCGTTCCCGCGCTGCCCGAGACCCATATACGGCCCCAACTGCTGCGTCTGGCCGTGCTGCCGCCCGTCGCCGTGGCCCTGAGCGCCTGCGCCGCCGTACTGTTCACCGTCCGCTCCACCGGCGCCCGCCCCAGCCTGACCCTGTGGTGCGTGCTCGCCGGTGCCCTCTCGGTGACCTGCGCGGGCATCCTGATCGCCGCCGTGGCCGCCGACCGCGCCGCCCACTCGGTGAGCGACCGTATCGGCGCCCTGCGCCGCAGCAACGCGCGGGGCGAGGCCGACCTGCGGGCCCTGGTCGAGACGCTGCGCCGCGGAGAGAGCCCGCCCCAGCGCACACCGCGCAGCGCCCTGCCCGAGGACGCCGACGACTTCGAACTGCTCGCCGCCGACCTCGCACGCGCCCACGACGGGGCCGTCACCGCCGTCGTCCAGGCCTCGCGGCTCTCCAGCCAGGCCGGCAGCGAACAGAAACTCGAGGTCTTCCTCAATCTCGCCCGGCGCCTGCAGTCGCTGGTGCACCGCGAGATCTCGATCCTCGACGAGCTGGAGAACGAGATCGAGGACCCCGACCTCCTCAAGGGCCTCTTCCACGTCGACCACCTCGCCACCCGCATCCGCCGCCACGCCGAGAACCTCGCCGTGCTCGGCGGGGCCGTCTCCCGCCGGCAGTGGAGCAACCCGGTCCCCATGACGGAGGTGCTGCGCTCCGCCATCGCCGAGGTCGAGCAGTACTCGCGGGTCAAGCTCGTGCCGCCGATCGACGGCACCCTGCGCGGCCACGCCGTCGCCGACGTGATCCACCTGCTGGCCGAACTCGTCGAGAACGCCACGGTGTTCTCCGCCCCGCACACCCAGGTGCTGCTGCGCGCCAACCTCGTCACCTCGGGGCTCGCCGTCGAGGTCGAGGACCGCGGGCTGGGCATGCCCGTCGGCGAGCAGAGCCGGATGAACGCCCTGCTCGCCGACCCCGACCAGGTCAACGTGGCGAGCCTGCTGGCCGACGGCCGCATCGGGCTGTTCGTGGTCTCGCAGCTCGCCAAGCGGCACGGCATCCATGTCCGGCTGCAGACCAACATCTACGGCGGAGTCCAGGCGGTCCTCGTGGTGCCGCAGGTGCTCCTGGGGGCGACGCCGGACGCCCCCGGAGCCGTACCGCAACCGCCGGACGCGCCGGGGAGCGGGGCGAGCCCCTCCGAACCGGTCCCGTTGCAGCCGCAGCCGCAGCCGCAGCTTCAGCTTCAGCCCCAGCCGCGACCGGAGCCGGGGCACCGGGGCACACCGAGCGCACCCGGCGCGCCGTCGGCCCCGCCGCACCCTCGACAGCGGGAGACCGCGCCGCCGCTCAAGAAGGGCGACGGACCGGCACCGCTGCCGGTGCGCGGAGCCCGCGAGCAGCGGCCCACCCCGGCGGAGGCCGTGCCCGGCGTCCGGCCCGAGAACCGGCACCTGGTCGAGGAGCACGTGGCCGCACCGCCCACCCCGCGCAACGGCGCCGTGCGCGGCACCATGGGCAAGCCGCAGCTGCCCCGGCGCCGTGCCCAGGAGCACATCGCTCCCCAACTGCGCGACGGGCCGGCGCCCCGCCAGGAATCGGAGTACCTGGCAGGCCACGACCCGGGCCTGATGGCCGCCTTCCAGCGGGGCATCGGCCTGGCCGAGGCCCAACAGCACTTCGAGGCGGCGTCCGACGAGCCGACGGCACCCGCGGGCCAGGGCCTGGGGTTGTCCGGCGTGGAGCCCGCCCCGATGGACTTCGTACGCGCGCCCGTGCCGCGTCCCCGCACCGCGCCCCTCGTGCCCCTCGCGCCCCTGGACCTCGGCCACACGGACGTCACGGACATGGCCACCCCGCCCTCCATGGACGCACACCCCATGGACCCGTCCCACATAGCCGAGGCGCACCCCGGGCACGGGCCCGGGGCGTACGACGTACGCGGCGTGCGGGACGGCCTGTCCGCGCCCGGGCTCGATCTCGACCACACCACCCGGCACGACGGGAGCGCACCCGCCGGATGACCACCCCCACGTTCACCCCACCCCCCAGCGCTCCCGCAGACCTTCGTACCTCAAGGAGTCGATCCACCATGGCGAGCGAAGCGCCGACCGGCCATGTATCCGATCTCGACTGGCTGATGAGCGGCCTCGTGCAGCGCGTACCGCACACCACCAGTGCGGTCCTCCTGTCCTGCGACGGGCTCGTGAAGTCGGTCCACGGTCTCGACACCGACAGCGCCGACCACATGGCCGCCCTGGCGTCCGGCCTCTACTCCCTCGGCCGCAGCGCGGGCGTCCGCTTCGGCGACGGCGGTGACGTCCGCCAGGTCGTCGTCGAACTCGACGCGACCCTGCTGTTCGTGACCACCGCCGGATCCGGCACCTGTCTCGCCGTGCTGGCCGGCCGCGAGGCCGACGCGGCGGTGCTCGGCTACGAGATGGCCATGCTGGTCAAGAGCGTCCGCCCCTACCTGGTGACCGCGCCCCGCCAGCACTCCGTCGAACCGTCTGCGATGAGGCCTTGAGCGTGGCGGCGGCCGGTGACGGGCCCTGGCTCGACGACGCGGCCGGACGGCTGGTGCGCCCCTTCACGGTCAGCAACGGCCGTACCCGGCCCACCATCGCGCTCGACCTGCTGTCGCACGTGATGGCCACCGGAGCCACCCCCCTCGGCTACCTCGGCCCCGAACACGCGCAGGTACTCGACATGTGCCGCGCCCCCGTCTCGGTCGCCGAGGTCGCAGCCCACCTGAAGCTGCCCGCGGTGGTCACCAAGGTGCTGCTGGCCGACCTCGTCGACTGCGGGGCGCTGACCACCAAACCCCCCGAGTTCACCCACAACCCGACTGACCGGGCCCTTCTGGAGGCAGTGCTCGATGGACTACGACGACAGCTCTGACCCCTTCCCCACCGCACTGAAGATCCTGGTGGCGGGCGGGTTCGGAGTAGGCAAGACGACCTTCGTGGGCGCGGTCAGCGAGATCGCGCCCCTGAGCACGGAGGAGCTGCTCACCACGGTCAGCGCCGAGACCGACAGCCTCGAAGGCATCGAGAACAAGGTCGAGACGACGGTGGCCATGGACTTCGGCCGCATCACCCTCGACCCGGAACACGTCCTGTACCTGTTCGGGACGCCCGGACAGGAGCGCTTCTGGTTCATGTGGGACGAACTGTCCGAGGGTGCGCTCGGCGCGGTCATCCTCGCCGACACCCGGCGCCTGGAGGAGTGCTTCGCCGCCGTCGACTTCTTCGAGCAGCGCGGTCTCGGCTTCATCGTCGCGATCAACGAGTTCGACGGCTCCTACCGCTACGACCCCGAGGAGGTCCGCGCCGCCATCGACCTCGATCCACAGATCCCGGTCGTGCGCTGCGACGCCCGGATCTCCAGCTCGGGCGTCCAGACCCTGCTGACCCTGGTACGGCACCTGATCGCCCACAGCCCGGCACCCGCGCCGAGCCACGGCGCCCACATGTGACCCCCGCACACCCCGCAACGGAGCCGCATATGACGTATGCCCACAGCGACGGAGCCCGCCCATGAGCTACGACCTGCCCCGCCCGGCCGGTCGACTGCTGCTCACCCCCGAGGACAAGGAGGCGCCCGCCCGTGTGCGGCGGCTGCGCCTGCTGGGGCTGGGAGAGCATCCGGAGCCCGCGCTCGACGCCTTCGCGGCCCATCTCGCGGGGCGGGCGCAAGCGCCGTACGCCATGGTCAACTTCATCGACGAGCACCGGCAGTTCTTCGCGGGCCTGCGCGTTCCGGACGTCAGACCCCGCACGTCCCCCGACGAGGAGACCAAGCCGGAGATGGGCCGCCTCATGGAACGCGACCACGGGTTCTGCCCCCATGTGGTCGTCCGGCGCAAGGCGTTGGTGCTGGAGGACGTCCGCGACTATCCGCGGTTCGCGGGCAACCCGGTCGTCGACGAGTTCGGCATCCGTTCCTATCTCGGCGCTCCGCTCATCGACACCACCGGCATGGTGCTGGGCACGGTGTGCATCGCCGATGTCCAGCCGCGCCCCTGGGGCAGGTCCGGGCTGGACACCATCAAGGCCGCGGCCGCCGAACTCGTCGTACGGGTGGAGCGGCGGGAGACCGACGGGTTCTGGCTCTGACTGGCTGACGCGCGCCGGGGGGCGGGCGTGAAGCAGAGCTGTGGCGCCGCTTAAGAAATCCTCGATGGACCGGGGCGCCGCCGTACGGCAGATTGCTACGCGATCCCACCCCTCTCCCCGGAACGGGCCGCTTTCGGCATGCCTGGACCCGGGGACCCACGCACAGGAGCCGTAGCGTGAAGGCGCTGGTCAAGGAGAAGGCGGAGCCGGGGCTGTGGCTCGCGGACGTGCCCGAGCCCGCAGTCGGACCCGGCGACGTACTGATCAAGGTGCTGCGCACCGGGATCTGCGGCACCGACCTGCACATCCGGTCCTGGGACGGCTGGGCGCGGCAGGCGATCCGCACCCCGCTCGTACTCGGCCACGAGTTCGTCGGCGAGGTCGTCGACACCGGCCGGGACGTCACCGACATCGCGGCGGGCGACCGGGTCAGCGGCGAGGGCCACCTGGTGTGCGGCAGGTGCCGCAACTGCCTCGCCGGACGGCGGCATCTGTGCCGGGCCACGATCGGGCTCGGGGTCGGCCGCGACGGGGCGTTCGCCGAGTATGTGGCGCTGCCCGCCGCCAATGTCTGGGTGCACCGCATCCCCGTCGAGCTCGACGTGGCCGCGATCTTCGATCCGTTCGGCAACGCCGTGCACACCGCGCTGTCCTTCCCGCTGGTGGGGGAGGACGTCCTCATCACCGGTGCCGGGCCGATCGGCCTGATGGCCGCCGCCGTCGCCCGGCACGCCGGGGCGCGGAACGTCATGATCACCGACGTCAGCGAGGAGCGGCTGGAGCTGGCCCGCAAGATCGGTGCGAGTCTCGCGCTGAACGTCGCCGAGTCGACCATCGCCGACGGTCAGCGGGAACTCGGTCTGCGTGAGGGCTTCGACATCGGCCTGGAGATGTCCGGGCGCCCCGAGGCCATGCGGGACATGATCGCCAACATGACGCACGGCGGCCGGATCGCGATGCTCGGCCTGCCGGCCGAGGAGTTCCCGGTCGACTGGGCCCGGATCGTCACCTCGATGATCACGATCAAGGGCATCTACGGCCGTGAGATGTTCGAGACCTGGTACGCGATGTCGGTGCTCCTGGAGGGCGGTCTCGACCTGGCGCCCGTGATCACCGGCCGGTACGGCTACCGCGACCACGAGGCGGCGTTCGCCGACGCGGCGAGCGGCCGCGGCGGCAAGGTCATCCTCGACTGGACCCTCTGACCCACCAAGGACTGATGATGTTCGACTCCGTGCGTGACGACCTCCGTGCCACCCTCGACGAGATCCGCGCCGCCGGCCTGCACAAGCCCGAGCGCGTGATCGGCAGCCCGCAGTCCGCGACCGTGAACGTCACCGCGGGCGGCCGCAGCGGCGAAGTGCTCAACTTCTGCGCCAACAACTACCTCGGCCTCGCCGACCATCCCGAGGTGATCGCCGCCGCCCACGAGGCCCTGGACCGCTGGGGCTACGGCATGGCCTCCGTGCGCTTCATCTGCGGCACACAGGAGGTGCACAAGGAACTGGAGACGCGGCTCGCGGCCTTCCTCGGCCAGGAGGACACGATCCTGTACTCCTCCTGCTTCGACGCCAACGGCGGCGTGTTCGAAACGCTGCTGGGCCCCGAGGACGCGGTGATCTCGGACGCGTTGAACCACGCCTCCATCATCGACGGCATCCGCCTGTCCAAGGCCCGCCGCTTCCGCTACGCCAACCGTGATCTCGCCGACCTGGAACGGCAGTTGAAGGAGGCCACCGAAGCGGGTGCCCGGCGCAAGCTGATCGTCACGGACGGCGTCTTCTCGATGGACGGCTATGTGGCCCCCCTGCGCGAGATCTGCGACCTCGCCGACCGCCACGACGCCATGGTCATGGTCGACGACTCCCACGCCGTCGGCTTCGTCGGCCCCGGCGGCCGCGGCACCCCCGAGCTGCACGGCGTCATGGACCGCGTCGACATCATCACCGGCACCCTCGGCAAGGCGCTCGGCGGCGCCTCCGGCGGTTACGTCGCCGCCCGGGCCGAGATCGTCGCCCTGCTCCGCCAGCGCTCCCGGCCCTACCTCTTCTCCAACACCCTCGCCCCGGTGATCGCCGCCGCCTCGCTGAAGGTGATCGACCTGCTCGAATCGGCGGACGGCCTGCGGGTGCGGCTGGCCGAGAACACCGCCCTTTTCCGCCGCCGGATGACCGCGGAGGGCTTCGACGTCCTGCCCGGCGACCACGCCATCGCGCCCGTCATGATCGGCGACGCGGCGAAGGCGGCCCGCCTGGCGGAACTGCTCCTGGAGCGTGGCGTGTACGTGATCGGCTTCTCGTATCCGGTCGTGCCGCAGGGCCAGGCCCGCATCAGGGTGCAGCTGTCCGCCGCGCACTCGACGGCGGACGTGAACCGGGCGGTCGACGCGTTCGTGTCGGCCCGCGCGGAACTCGAAGGCTGACGGCTACAGGTACAGACGTACAGCCCGGCCGGACATATTGCGATAATCGTCTTCATGATCGAAGCGCGGCGGCTCCACATCCTCCGTGCGGTGGCCGACCACCGCACGGTGACCGCGGCTGCCGCCGCGCTGTACCTCACGCCCTCGGCGGTGTCGCAGCAGCTGACCGCCCTGGAGCAGGAGACCGGCCACCGGCTGGTCGAGCGCGGCGCGAAGGGCGTACGGCTGACCCCGGCCGGCGAGATCCTGCTCAGTCACACCCACCTGGTCCTCGCCCAGCTGGAGCGGGCCGAGGCCGAGCTCGCCGCGTACGGCTCGGGCGCCGCCGGCACCGTCACCGTCGCCTCCTTCGCGACCGGCATCGCCCTGGTCGTGGCGCCCGCGGTGGCCCGCCTCGCCGAGTCCGCGCCCGGCATCCGCCTCCGCGTCCAGGACGCCGAGGGCGATGCCAGCCTGCCGATGGTCCTCGACCGGCAGGTCGACGTCGCGGTCGCCGTCGAGTACCGCGGGGCCCCGCCCGCCGACGACCCCCGGCTCACCCACGTGCCCCTCTACGCCGAGCCCTTCGACGCGGTCCTTCCCCCCGCCCACCGCCTCGCCGACGCCGGGGAGGTCCCGCTCGCGGACCTGGCCAAGGACCCGTGGATCGGGCCCTACCCCGGCAACCCCTGCCACGACGTGGTCGTCCTGGCCTGCGAGAGTGCCGGTTTCCAGCCACGCCTCGAACACTCCTCGGACGACTTCCGCGCGGTCGTGGCCCTGGCCTCCGCCGACGCGGGCGTGGCGCTCGTACCCCGCTCGGCGCTGATCGGCATGGACCTCGCCGGTGTGGTCGTACGGCCCGTCGACGGAGTCGCGCCCACCCGCCGGGTCTTCGCGGCCGTACGCCGGGGAGCCGAGGAACACCCGCTGATCCGGCCGGTCCTCGACGCGCTCGCAGACGCCGCACGGGGGTAGGGAATCGGCCACCGGCCGCACGCAGGCTGGACCGTCATGCGTGTGACGATGACCCTTCCGGCCCTGACGGAGGCGACGAGCCCGCCAGGGCGGGCGGCGGCCCTCGCCTGGTGGCGGGAGCGGGCGGCGGGCGTGGCCGCCGGGCAGCTCGCCGTGTGGGTCGCGCGGGACGACGGCCGGACACTCGGCACCGTGAGCCTGGCGCTCCCCGACAAGCCCAACAGCCGCCACCGCGCCGAACTGGTCAAGCTGATGGTGCGCCGGGAGGCCCGCGGACGGCGCCTCGGCCGCAGGCTGCCGGCGACCGCCGAGGAGGCGGCCGTCGGTGCGGGCATCACCCTCCTCCACCTGGACACGGCGACCGACAGCCCCGCCGAGCACCTCTACACGGCCGCCGGCCGGACGCGGGCGGGAGTGATCCCCGATTACGCGGCGGACCCGGCCGGGGTGCTGCGGCCGACGACGCTCCGCTGCAAGTACGTGGGGGCGGCCGCAGGGAGCGGAGTCACAGCTGTCACCAGGTGATTGTCAGTGGCAGCCACTACGGTGCCTGTCATGCCGGACGCCGAAGACGCACGCCGAATCGCCCTGTCCCTGCCGGACACGACGGAGAAGATCGCCTGGAGCATGCCCACGTTCCGGGTGGCGGGGAAGATGTTCGCCACACTGCCCGAGGACGAGACGTCCCTCGCCGTGCGCTGCCCCAAGGAGGAGCGCAACGAACTGGTGCTGGCCGAACCGGAGAAGTTCTGGATCGCCGACCACGAGGCGCAGTTCGCCTGGGTGCGGGCCCGCCTGGCCGCGCTGGAGGACGAGGACGAGGTGCGTGACATCCTCGCGGACTCCTGGCGCCAGGCGGCACCGACGCGACTGCTCGACGCGCACCCGGAACTGGGCCGGCCGGCCGGGGAGTAGGACGCGCGGGCTCGGGTTCGGCGGCGGCACGGGAGCGGACGGCCTCGGGGGAGAAGGCCCGCCCGGCTCCACAGACCGACCCGTCTCACGCCGGCCCGGTCCACGACCGGTCCGTCTCACGCATCCCCCGTCACCGCCCCACCCGCCACGAACCCGCCGATCCGCTCCCGCAGGGACCGGGCGTCCAGGCCGTGCGCGGCGATGTGTTCTTCGACGCGGCCATAACGCCGCAGCTCGCGGCGGCCCACACCGAGGCCCAGCACCCGGTGGGGTACGTCGGCGAGGGCGTCGTTCGCGGCCGCCGTCGACGTACCCGCGAGATACGGCTCCACGAGCACGACGTCGGTTCCCGCCGTCTCCGTGGCCCGGCGCAGGGCGGCCGCGTCGAAGGGCCGTACGGTCGTCGCGTACAGCACGGTCACATCCAGGTCCGCCACGGCGGCGAGCACCGCGTCCAGCAGGGGACCGACGGCGACGACCACACCCGAGCGGCCCTCGCGGACGGTGCGGAACCGCTCGCCGTCGACCGGGAACGCTTCCCGGTTGGCCTGCACGGACAGCCGTACGTACACCTTGTCGTCGGCGGCGGCGACCGCATGCCGCAGGAGGGTCTCGGCCTCGTCCGGATGGCCCGGCACGTGCACGGTCCAGCCGTCGAGGGTGTCGAGCAGTGCCACGTCCCCGGGCGACATGTGGGTGTACCCGCCCGCGGGCCAGTCGAAGGACGCGGCGGCGCTGACCAGCACCGCCCCCGCGTCCTGGTGTCCGAGGTCCAGCTTGATCTGCTCGAAGGGCCGCTCGACGAGGAAACTCGCGAAGGTGTGCACGACGGGCCGCAGCCCGGTCAGGGCCATCCCCGCGGCCGCCCCGACGAGGAGCTGCTCGCGGATGCCGACGTTGACGACCCGGTCGGGGTGCCGGTGCCAGGCCTCCGTGAAGCCGTCCCGGCCGATCTCGGCGAGGACGACCGCGACCCGCGGATCCTCGTCGAGCAGGCGCGAGACGACGGCGGGGAGACGGTCACGCATGGTGTCCATGGAAGGTTCGGGCCTTTCCGGAGAGGTCGGGGCGGACGTTCAGGCGGACTTCGGCTCGACCCGGGCCACCACCACGTGCGGGCGGCCCGGGTGCGGGGCGGTGAAGGCGGCGTACAGGGCCTCGTGGTCACGGCCGTCGACCGTGGCCGCGGACCAGCCGGCGGCCGCGAAGCGCGCGGCGATCCCGCCGGGCCGGGCGTGACTGGCGGAGGCGTTGTCGATCACGACGGTGTGCAGCCGCTCCAGCCCGGCGGGCCCGGCGAAGGCGATCGCCTCGTGATTGCTGCCCTCGTCCAGCTCGGCGTCCCCCACCAGCACCCATACCCTTGGCTCGTCGAGCCCTTGTGCGCGCAGCCCGAGCGCCGTGCCCACGGCGATCGGCAACCCGTGTCCCAGTGAGCCGCTGCCGATCTCGGCCCCCGGCACGAGCACGCGGTCGGGGTGGTGGCCGAGCGGGGAGTCGTACGAGCCGAAGCCCGGCAGCCAGTCCACGGGTACGAAGCCCTGGGCGGCCAGCACCGCGTAGTACGCCATCGGCCCGTGCCCCTTGGACAACAGGAACCGGTCCCGCGCGGGATCGTCCGGCCGCTCGGGCCCGACCCGGAGCACTCGGTCGTAGAGGACCCACAACGCGTCCAGCGTCGACGTCGCCGCCGGTCCGTGCTTCTCGTCGCCCGTCATCAGCTCCATGAGGCGGGGCAGGTCGCGGTACCCGTACCCGCGACCTCGTTCTTCGGTGATCGTCATACCGACGATCGTGCAACCTCAAGCAAAGTTGAGGTCAAGAGCGGGTGCGGTGAAACGTGGGCGCGACCACGGACCCGAGTGCGGTATTGTTTCCATGCGCGATCGGCCGGGGGAAACCCCAGGTCAGACGGCACCGGGACGTGGCGCAGCTTGGTAGCGCACTTGACTGGGGGTCAAGGGGTCGCAGGTTCAAATCCTGTCGTCCCGACGGTGCGAGGGGTCTTCGTAGGCGAGAGCTTGTGAGGGCCCTTTTCGCGTTGGCCGGACCCGGTCTTCGCGGTTGGCCGTTCGCCGCACCATGATCCCCCGGAGTATGCCATGTCCCGTTCCGAGGCCCGCGTCGTCACCGACCGGCCGCACCGCTACGCCAAGCAACTCGCCTCCCACCTGGGCCGGCGCAGCGAGACCCACTGGGACGAGGAGACCGGTGAGGGCCGGCTGATCTTCCAGAACGGCACCGGCTCGCTCACCGCCGTCGACGGGGCCCTGCTGCTCTCGGTGGAGACGGAGACCGAACACCTCGACCTCCTCGAAGACGTCGTCGGCCGTCACCTGGTCCGCTTCGGCACCAAGGACGAGCTGGTCGTCGAGTGGCGCCGGGAAACGGGCGAACCCGGCACGACCCAGCGCAAGCCCGAAGACCCGGAGTGACCTCGCGCGTCAGGACCCGCCGCGCGCCAACCGGCACCGGCGCAGTTCGGGCTGCCGGCACCCCGTGACGATGTCCTGCGCGACCAGCCGTCCGGTCGCGCGCGCCACCCGGCCAGTCCCCGCCGGAGCCGCCGATGCGTGCAAAGGACGCGCCGGTCACCCCGTGACAGGGGCCGGACCGAGGTCGACCAGGGCCACGGAGGCTCCGCGGCGGGCCAGGTGGTACGCGATCGACGAACCGACGATCCCCGCCCCGACGGCCGCGACCGGCGCAGCCGCCGCCGGGCCGCCGCTCAGACCGAGCAGCCCACGTGCGCCAGCGCCTGCTTGAGCAGCACTCCGTGCCCGCCCGGCATCTCGCTCTGCATCGCGGGCGACAGGGCGTCCTGCGGGCTGAACCAGACCAGGTCGAGGGCGTCCTGCCGGGGGCGGCAGTCGCCGCTGACCGGGACGACGTAGGCGAGGGACACGGCGTGCTGACGGGGGTCGTGGTACGGCGTGACGCCCTGTGTGGGGAAGTACTCGGCCACGGTGAAGGGCTGCAGGGAGGGCGGGATCTGGGGCAGCGCCATCGGGCCGAGGTCCTTCTCCAGGTTGCGCAGCAGGGCGTCGCGGACCCGTTCGTGGTGCAGGACGCGGCCCGAGACCAGAGTCCGGCTGACCGTTCCGTCGGACCCGATGCGCAGCAGCAGGCCGACGCTGGTGACTTCGCCGCTGTCGTCGACGCGCACGGGCACGGCCTCCACGTACAGGATCGGCATCCGGGCGCGCGCCATCTCGAGCTCGTCGGAAGTGAGCCAGCCGGGCGTGGTATCGGTCATGTCAGACATTGCTTGATCATACTTTCCGGGATTCGCGAACACTCAGTCGCGGTGGGGACTGGGACGAGGGGGATCGGTGTCGGTCGGGGGAAGTCCGTAGAGGCGGCGCGCGTTGGCGCCGCCCGTCCACGCCGCGACCCGCAGCGCGTCCGGCAGACTCAGCTCGTCGGCGTCCACCCGCTCCTGGAGCAGGCCGGCCAGGCCGTGCCGGAAGGCCAGCGCGCCGAGATGGTAGAACTCGGCCACACCGTACGCGTCCGAGCTGTACAGCAGCTTGCGGAACGGCGTGATTTCCATCGCCTCCGCCAGAACCGCCCCGGCCCGGGAGGGACCGACGTGGTGCAGGGTGAGCCCCACATCGAGGTGCACCTGTTCGAACACGGCCGCCAGGTAGGCCGCCTGGCGCTGGTAGGGCCAGCAGTGCAGCAGGAGGACGGGGATCGTGCCGGCGGTCAGGTGCAGCCAGTCCGTCAGGTGGGTGGGGTCCACCCGGTGCAGTCGGATGTCCGCGTCGCCGAAGCCCGTGTGCAGCTGGAGCGGCAGCCGCAGATCCACGGCGGTCCACAGCAGCTCCCGTACGAGGACCGGATCGGCCAGCCGGCCGCCGTCGGCGAGCCAGCGCCGGGCCGCTTCGGTGACCTCCGCGTCCGAGGGCCGCACCGGGTCCAGGTCGAAGCCGGTGCGGTAGGCGGCGACGGACTTCACCGCCACCACACCCGGCCGCGACACGGCCCCCAGAGCGGCCGCGCGGAACGTCCCGGCGTACTCGCCCGGCTCCACCCCGCCCGCCGCCACAGCCTCGGCGACGGCCTCCAGCCGTACCACCTCGTACGCCGTCCCGCCCGCCGCCTCGGCCAGCTCCCGCGGCGTGGTGAGGCGGTCCGGGGTGAACCCGGTGTCGACGCAGAACACCTCCGTGCCCGCGGCGGCGAGGAAGCGCCGGTTCACCTCGCCCGCACCCAGCTCGGCCCGCCGCGCCACGTACTCCTCGGCGGGCACATGGCGCGGCAGGTCCAGCAGCGGTGCGCAGTGGCGGCGGACGGCCACGCCGACCGGGCTGTCGAACGGTGAGATCCCGGGCCACACGCCGCCCTCGGTGAGCAGCGACTCGAAGCCCGGCCGGTCGAGGCCGGCGGTGACGACCCCGTGACAGTGGTGGTCCACCAGCCGCACGGCGGCGAGCGTCTCGTGCACGGGACCCGCGCCCATCTCAGTACTTCCAGCGGTACGCCGCCGCCACGCCCTCGTCGTCCAGCCCGGCGACGGCCGCGATCTCGCCGAGGCGTACGGCGATCACCGCGTCGGCGAGGACGGGGCCCAGCACCGTCCGCAGCAACTCGTCGGCGCGGAACGCCTCGACGGCCTCGGACAGCGAGGTCGGCAGCCGTCGTACACCCCGGGCCGCCGCCTGCTCGGGATCGAGTCGGGCCGGATCCCCGGTGATCTCCCCGGGCAGCGGCGCGGACGAGGCCAGGCCGTCCAGACCGGCCGCGATCAGGCAGGCCAGCGCGAGATAGGGGTTGGCGGCCAGGTCGACCGGCTTGACCTCCAGGTTCGCGGCCCGGTCGCGGACCCCCGCGGTCCCGGTGACCACCCGCAGCGCCGCCTCGCGGGTCTCCCGGCCCCAGGCGGTGAACACCCCGGCCCACTGGGACGGTTTGAGCCGCAGATGGCTCGCCGGGCTCGGCGCGGTCATCGCCGTGAGAGCGGGGAGGCGGGCCAGGATGCCCGCCGCGAAGGACTCGGCCTCGGCCGTCATGCCGTACCGGCCGCCGCCCCCGGAGTGCAGGTTCGCACCGTCGCGCCAGGCGGAGAGGTGGACGTGGCCGCCGTTGCCGACGCCCTGGGCGAAGACCGCCGGAGCGAACGAGACGACGAGGCCGTGGCGCCCCGCCACCGCGCGGATCGTCTGCCGGACCAGCACACTGCGGTCGGCCGCGGCCACCGGGTCGAGCGCGCCCACCGCGACCTCGAACTGCCCGGCCGCGTACTCGGGATGGAGCTGCTCGACCTCCACGCCCTGCGCGGCGAACGCGGCCAGCAGGTCGGCGGTGTAGTCGCTGAGCTCGACCTGCCGGGTGGCGCTGTACGCCGGTCCCGTCGTCGCGGGCACGAAGTCCCCGTCGGCGGACGGCCCTTGACCGACGGCCCACTCGATCTCGATGCCCGCTCTGAAGGCAAGACCGTGCCGCTCGGCGGCCTCCCGGACGATCCGGCGCAGGAGGGTACGCCCGCACCCCGGATGGGGCTCGCCCTCCTGCGTGAGCCGGTCCACCGGCGCCCACGCCCAGCCGGGCTGTCCGACCAGCGCCACCAGGTGGTCCAGGTCGGGATACAGCCGCAGATCGCCGTCCGGCGAGCCCAGCACGTCGGTGGCGACGATCGAGTCGTCGGCGAGGAAGGTGTCGAACACCGGCGACATGCCGACGCCCCAGGTCACCGCCGCCGCCAGCCGTGCCGTCGGGACGGTCTTGACCCGGGTGACGCCCGCGGTGTCGACGTAGCAGAGGACGACGCCGTGCACGCCCCGCCCGGCCAGTTCGTCGGCGAGCGCGGCGGCCCGTTCCGGCTCTCCGGGACGTCCGCCGGGGACGGGGTCGGCAAGGGTGGTCATACGTCCTCCACGACGAGCTCGGCCGGACCGGCGGCGGCGCCGGCGTCAGGGTTTCACGGCCACCGCCCCGAACTGCGGTACCACGACGGGGGAGTCGGGCTCGGCGCGCCACTGCGAGCACGACACCAGACCCGGTTCCAGCAGCTCGAGTCCCTCGAAGAAGGCGGCGATGTCCTCGCGGCTGCGGGCGCAGATCGGCGGCGTGGCGTTCTCGTTCCAGAACTTCATCGCCGGGATCTGCCCCTCGCCGCCGAGGTCCGCGTCGAAGGTGGGGTGCGTCAGGGCCAGGTAACTGCCGGAGGGCAGCTCGGCCATGACGCGGCGCGCGATGTCCCGCGCCTTGGCGGTGTCGAGGACGAAGTTGAGGATGCCCAGCATCATCACCGCGACCGGCTTGCTGAAGTCGAGGGTCTGCGAGGCCCGTTCGAGGATGGCGTCCGGGTCGTGCACGTCGGCGTCGATGTAGTCGGTGACGCCGTCGGCGGTGCTGGTGAGCAGGGTGCGGGCGTGCACCAGGACGATGGGGTCGTTGTCGACGTACACGATCCGCGACTCGGGTGCGATCCGCTGGGCGATCTCGTGAGTGTTGTCCACCGTCGGCAGCCCGGTGCCGATGTCGAGGAACTGGCGGACGCCCTGCTCCTCGGCGAGGAACCGGACCGCCCGGCCCAGGAACCAACGGTCGGCGCGGGCGATCTCGCGGATGATCGGGAACATCCCGGCGACGTGCTCGCCGACCTGCTGGTCGACCTCGTAGTTGTCCTTGCCGCCGATCCAGTAGTTCCACACGCGTGCGTTGTGCGCCACACCGGTGTTGAGCCTCGCCGACCGGCCTGACGGGGTGTCGCTCTCGCTCACGTCACTGCTCCTTATCGCGCCCGCGTCCATCGCCGCCATTGTGCCGTCCGATGATCAGCTTGTCCCGGAAACGGCCGAGCGGAAACGGCCGAGCCCACACGCGGTGCGGAAGCAGACGGGATCCTGAGGTCAGCCGATCTCGCCCGGGTCCGCGGCGGGCGTCCGGCCTGCCCGGACGTCCTTCAGCCGCTCGGTGCCCTGCCGGACCGCCCGCTCGACCGAGTCGTCCTCGCCCCCCTCGAGACCGCCGGCGGTGACGGTGATCGCGTCGGTGCCGACCCGTACGGCGGCGACGTCCAGGGTGAGCGTGGCGGGCGCGTCGGCGGCCGTGCCCTGGACGGTGACGTGCAGTCCCTGCCGGGCGTCGCCCACGTTCGGCACGGAGGTCTCGGTCACCTGGACCGTGCGCTCGTCGCCCGTGTCGTCGGTCGCGGTGAACTGGTCGCACTCGGTGGGCAGGGTCTTCAGCCAGGCCAGGGACTCGTCGAGGGCCACCTTGTCGTAGGCGGCGACCTGCTGGAGAAGACGGGAGTCACCCTCTTCGAAGCCCCTGAGCGCGCCCGCCCCGGACGGCTTGCCCAGCAGATCGTCGCTGTACAGGGTGTCGAGCAGCTTCTGGCAGTCGACGGCGTCGGTCTTGGCCGTCAGGAACTCCGCGACGTCGACCTTGCCGATGAGCAGACTCTCGCGCCAGGAGGCGGCCTCCTTGTCGCCCATCTGCGCCCAGTTGTCCTCCAGATCGGCCTCGGTGAGCAGCGCGGCCCGGGCCCCGGCGGCGGTGAGCCGGGCCGAGGCCGACGGGGTCGGCGAGGTCACGGCCAACGGCGGGACGGCCCGCGAGCCCTTGGCCACGGGTGTCGCCACGACGTCCGAGTCCGCCGAACCGCCGCCGCCGTCGTCCGCGCAGGCCGCGGTGGCCAGCAGGGCGCTCGCCGCCAGGGCCGAGGAGAGGAACCGGACAGTTCGGGACGGACGAGCGGTCATCACGGATGCCTCCTGAGGACGTGGTAGGTGTCCCTCAGCGCACCACCGGCCCTCTCAGCCCACCAGCGCACGAGCCTGTTCGGGTGAGTGCCTGTCGGCAGGCCTTCTCCGCTGCCGGCTCCATTACCGGTGAGTACCCCGCCGTGTTACGTGTGTGACCGCTGAGGTACGGTCTCCGAGATCCGCGACCACTCACAGGCTGCAGACCGCTACGGGCGGTGAAGGGGGCGCCAGAACCATGGAATTCCGTCTGGTCGACCAAGGGGAGCCCACGCCGGCCGGCGCGCGGCTGGAAACCCTGGACCCGGAGCCCCTGCTGACCCGGGACTACGAGACGCGTCCCGGACTCGTCTACGAACGGCTGCGGGAGCGGCACGGACCGGTCGCGCCGGTGGACCTGCTGGGCGTGCCCGCCTGGCTCGTGCTGGGCTACCGCGAGTCGCTCGAGGTGCTGCAGGACGACGCCGGCTGGCCGAAGGGCCTGGAGAACTGGCGGGCCCGGTCGGAGGGCAGGGTCCCCGCAGACTGGCCGCTCGGTCCCTCCCTGGAGGTCAACCACGTACTGATCCAGGGCGGTCCCGGTTACCCGGCGCTGCGCACCGCGTGGGACGCCGCCCTCCGGCCGTTCCAGGACCCGAGGAGCCCCCAGGCCAAGCGGCTCAAATCGGCCGTCACCGTCTACGCCGACGAGCTGATCACCCTGCTCGCACAGGGTGGGCGCACGGGCATGGCCGACCTGTCGGCCCAGTTCTCCCGCCCGCTCCCGCTGATGGCGGCGAGCCATCTGCTGGGCTTCCCCGGCTCGCAGGGCGACGACGCCCTGATGGACATGTGGCGGGTGCTGGACGCGGGCCCGGACGCGGAACCCGCCCTGGAGCGGCTCTTGAAGACGCTCTCGGAGCTGGCCGCCGCCAAGATCGAGCAGCCGGGCGACGACTTCCCCTCCCACCTGCTGGCCGCCCACCCGGACCTCTCGGTCGACGAGCTGGCCAGGGAGCTGTTCATGCTGCTCGGCATGACCTCCGACCACGTCGGCATCCTCGTCTCCAACACCGTGGTCGAGGTGATCTCCGGGGAGCGCGAGGGCGGAGTGCGCACCGCCCTGTCCGCCGGGATGGTCCGCGAGAGCATGAACAGGGTGGTCATGCGCAAGCCGCCGCTGGTCAACTTCGTGCCGCGGTTCGCGGCCAAGGACACCCGGCTCGGGAACTACACCATCCACGCCGGCGAACCCGTGTGGGTCTCCTCGGCCGCCGCGCACGCCGACCCCCTCTTCGCCGGGCAGATGACACCGGGCTCCTCCACCATCAGCAGCCGGGCACACCTGTCGTGGGGCGCGGGGCCTCGTCAGTGCCCCGCCCGGGAACTGGCGTCGACGATCGCGTCGGCGGGAGTCAGCCGCCTCTTCGAACGGTTCGGGCACCTGGAACTCGCCCTCCCGGTCGACCAGCTTCCCTGGCGCTCCTCGCCGTTCATGCGAGGGCTGCGCTCGCTGCCCGTGCGCTACGAACTCTCCGCCTCGGCCGCACGGTACGTGCCCGCGCCCCAGGAGGCCGAGGCTCCCGCGGCGGACGTGCCGGACCAGGCCGCCAAACGCCGGTCGTCGCTGTGGCGGTACCTGACGGGGCTCATCCGCTCGGACGGCTGAGCGCCGGTCAGGACCGGGCCCGTGCCTGACCGTTCTGCCACGCCCAGGCCGCGATCTCCACCCGGTTCCGTGCCGCCAGCTTGAGCTGGACGCTGGACAGGTGCGTCTTGACCGTGGAGAGGGAGACGTACAGCTCGGCGGCGATCTCGGCGTTGGTGCGGCCGAGGGCGACCAGGCGGACCACGTCGAGTTCGCGGTCGGTGAGGGGCTCGTCGGGGGGCGCGGGGCGGGTCGGGGCGTTCGGCGGCGGCGTCTCGGTGACGTGCCGGAGGAGACGGACCGTGACCGACGGGGAGACCAGGGAGTCGCCTGCGGCGGCCGCGCGAACCGCCTCCGCCAGCAGGGTCGGCCCCGAGTCCTTGAGCAGGAACCCGCACGCGCCGCCGCGCAGCGCCCCGTACACGTACTCGTCGAGGTCGAAGGTGGTCACCACGACCACCCGCATCGGGTCGGCCACCTCGGGTCCCGCCAGCATCCGGGTGGCCTCCAGCCCGTCCAGCTTCGGCATCCGGATGTCCAGCAGGCACACGTCGGGCCGCACCGTGCGGGCCAGTGCGACCGCCTCCTCGCCGTCGGCCGCCATGGCGACCACCGTGATGTCGGGCTGCGCGTCCAGGAAGAACCGGAAGCCGGTACGGACCATCTCCTGGTCGTCGGCGATGAGAACACGGATGGGGGCGCCGGGCGGGGTGAGGCTCGTCATGGCTCGATCATGCCTCAGGGGTGGTGGGGCAACGGCCCGCCGACAGGTGCGGCGGGCCTTCCCCGGGGTCGTCAGTCCGCGGTCTGGGCCGGATCGGCCGTCACCTTCTTCAGCAGTGGTCTGCTGCCGGCGATGGCGGCGAACATCGCCAGCGCGCCGACGACCACACAGGCGGCCAGTTGCAGGGCGCCGGTCGCGTTGATCGTGAGGTCGGCCGCCTGGTTGAGCTTGTAGGAGCCGTACACGCCCATCGCGGTGGTGCCTCCGGCCAGGACGACCAGGGGGAGGACCGTCTCGCGCACCCGGGCCCGGTTCAGCACCCGCAGCGGGGTGCCCGCCAGCCGCAACAGGCCGTACACGCGCCGCCGGTCCAGGACGTTCGCCGCCGCGGTGAGGCCGGCCGAGGCGGTTGCCACGGCGAAGCTCAGGGCCAGGGTGGCGGTGCTGACCTCGGAGAGGCGGTCGATGGCCGTGTGGTCGGGCGCCTTCGCGTAGTCCTCGGTGTACGGGGGTGTGCCCGTCGCGACGGACGTCAGGGCGGTGACAGCGGTGTCGACCCGTTCCGTACCGCCCAGGACATGGGCGATCACCCCCGGGTTGCCGCCCAAGAGGTTGTCGTAGTCGTCGGCGCCACCGGTGGTGACGGTCGCCGTGACGCCCGCGCGGTCGAGCAGGGTACGGGCCTCGGCGGCCGCGTGCCGGGCGTCGGCTGTGCTCGGGGTGACCACGGCGACCTGATTCCGGACGTCCATGCCGTCCAGGCTGCCCAACTGGCTCACGGAGAAGAACCCGGCCAAGAACCCCGCGAGGACCAGGCCGCTGACGGTGCGCCAGGCGCCGCGCGGGTCGTCGCTGAGCCGCCGCGCGGCCAGCAGGGTCGCCGGGCGGCGGGCGAAGCGGCCCGCGATCCGGCCCAGCCGGTCCACCACCCACGGGCCGAACAGCCAGAACGTGCCGTAGAACAGCCCCAGCAGGATGAGTGCCTGCCGGGACGACAGCTCGCCGCTGTTCGCGGAATGCCAGATGTAGAGCAGCGCAGCCGCGAACAGGGCGAACCGGATCCAGCGGGTGCGGCGCGGGTTCGCCTCCTGGGCGACGCCCAGCGGCGCGGTCGCCACCTGGCGCAGCATCGACACCGCGCTGACGGTGAGGAGCACGGTGACACCGGCCACCACGGCCGCGCACCACGGCAGGCCCAGCCACAGCTGATCGGTGTACCAGCCACCGACGCCGTAGGGCACCTCGGCCAGGACCGGCAGCAGTGCCACGTACGCGAGGGCGCCCGCCAGGGCTCCGGCCGCGCCGACCACCGCCGCCTCGACCGCGGTCATCGTGAGGATCTGCCGGGGTGTGGCCCCCGCCAGGCGCAGCGCGGCCAGCCGCTGCTCGCGCCGGGCCGCGCCGAGCCGCCCGGCCGCCGAGGACAGCACGACCACGGGCATCGCCAGCAGCACCAGGCCCAGCAGTACCGCATCCCTGTCCGAGCCCGTGAGCAGGGGCTTCCGTGTTCCGGAGAACCCGGAGATCTCGGCACGCGCACTCTGACCCTCGTCGAACCACGTGGTGCCGCCGCCGGCCGCCTCGGACACCGCCGGGTCGCTCGGCGCCCGGCCCACCACGGCGACCAGTTCGTCGGGCGAGGCGAGACCGGCGGCGCCGATCGTGCCGTACGACGTCACCTTCGGAAGACGGTCGGCCAGCCGGCCCGCGGGAAGCCTGCCCATCAGCTCTGCCAGGGCGGGGGAGACGTACACCTCGCCCTTCCTGGGGAAGGCGCCCAGGCCGGGCGGGGCCGGGGTGGCCGGGCGGCCGGGCAGGCGGGCCAGCGAGACGACGGTCACGGGCTGGTGGCGGACGTACGTCGTGGCGAGCGCCTGGACGGCGGTGGCCCGCTTCGCCGGTACGGCGGCGGGTGTACGCCATGTCGTGTGGTCGGCGCGGATGCCGGCGCCGACACCGGCGGCGATCATCACCAGCATGACGAACGCGCCGACGGCGGCGGCTCCCGCCGCCAGCAGCCGGCTCTGCAGGCCGCGGCGGCCGGCGGACCGGGCCAGATGCCAGGTCAGGGGCAGGACGGGGGAACGCATCGGCATCTCCGGAGGTTCGTGGCGCGAGGGGATCAGGCGGCCGTGTACTGGCTGTGGTTGCTGATCCGGCCGTCCCGGACCTGGAGGACGCGGTCGCAGTGGGCGGCGACCTCCGCGTCGTGCGTGACCATGACCAGTGCGGCGCCCTGGTCGCGGGTGACCGAGGTCAGCAGCCGGACGACCTCCGTGCTGGTGGTCTGGTCGAGTGCGCCGGTCGGTTCGTCCGCGAAGACCACGTCCGGTTCGACGACCAGGGCGCGGGCGATCGCCACCCGCTGCGCCTGGCCGCCGGAGAGCTGGCCGGGCCGCCGCCTCTCCAGCCCGTCGAGGCCGAGCGGGGCGAACCACCGGCGGGCCTGTTCGACGGCCCGCCCGCGGGGCGTGCCCTCCAGCATCAGCGGCAGGGCCACGTTCTCCTCGGCGGGCAGCTCCGGCAGCAGTTGGCCGAACTGGAAGACGAACCCGAAGCGCTTCCGGCGCAGGGCGCTGAGCCGGTTCTCGCCCAGCTTGTCGATCCGCTCGCCGCGCAGCAGTACCTGCCCGCCGTCCGGACGGACGATCCCGGCCAGGATGTGCAACAGGGTGGACTTGCCGGACCCCGAGGGGCCCATGATCGCCAGTGAGTCGCGCTCGCCGACCTCGACGTCCACGCCGGACAGGGCGGTGGTCGAGCCGTACTTCTTCACGAGGCCGTGACCGGCCAGAACAATGCTCATGATGGGGTGCGGCCCTTTTCTAGCGCTCGAACTTCCAGGTGACGGACTCGCTCGTGGCCTTGACCACGGTGACCGGGATGTCGACGCTCTGCCCGTCACTCTTCTTGCCGGTGCAGGTGACGGTGGCCCCGACGACGGCCTTCAGGCCGGTGGGGCAGGTGACGCCGGAGACCTTCGCCCCGACCCAGGGGAGCGGGTGGTACTTGCTCTCGGTGCGGCCCGCGACGATGTCGGCGGCCAGTGCCTTCTGCCCGCCGACCGACTCGGTGGACCCTCTGTCGAGCCCGGTGGTCGACTCCGTTCCGGACAGCAGATGGGTGCCGACACCGAAGACGGCGGCGACCGCGGCCGCACCGCCGACCGCACCGACGAGGAACTTGCGCTGCATCATGTACTCCTGACGACTTCGACCGTTGAGGCCGAGGTGGCGGCGAGGGCCGAGGAATCGCTGCGAAAGAGGTGCGGCGGCTCCATCTGCCGGGGAAGTGGCTCCACCCTCGCCCGCGCGGCCGGGCACGCGCCTCGGCCATAAGGCCAGGGTTCACGCGGTGCCGCCTCGGCCGTTCGGCCGATCCCGCCGCGGTCCGTGCCGCATACGGTGAGCGGCATGAAGTCCGTTTCTCTCCGGGGCCTGGCCCGGGGCTTCGGCGTCGGCGTCCTCGTCAGTGCGGCGGCCGTCGACCTGGCCTACTCCGCCGGCCAGGACGTCGGCCCCTGGCCGGTCGCCGCCGTCCTGCTGGTCGGCGGCGCCGCCGTGCTGTGGCCCGCCGACCGGCGCCCCGCATGGCTGACCCCGCAGGTGCGTACCGCCGTGCCCGCCGTGGTCTCCGGCCTCTACACGGTCGCGTCGGTGCGGTACCCGGGGGCCCTGTTCGGCCCCGGCGAGCTGACGATTCTGCTGTGCCTGCTGTTCATCGCGGTACGGCACTGCCCGCGTCCCTCGGTCGTGGTGTGCGGCGTGCTCGTCGGCGGGGCCGTCCTGGCGCTGCCGGTGCGAGCCCTGCGCGGCACGCCGGGCACCATGCAGGGCTACATGCTGGTCGGGCTGGTCCTGATCGGCCTCACCGCCGGGTTCGCCGCCTATCTGCGTTCCATGGATTACCGCCGGACCGTGGCCGTCAGCGAGACCCGGCGCTCCGAACGCCTTGCCATCGCGGCCGACCTGCACGACTTCGTCGCCCACCACGTCACCGGGATCCTCGTCCAGACGCAGGTGGCGCGCATGATGGCCGACGCCCGTCAGGACGATCTCGACCCGGTCCTCGCCGGCATAGAGCGCGCCGCGACCGAGGCGCTGGCGTCCATGCGCCGCACGGTCGGCGTGCTGCGCGACACCGGTACCGAACCGGCCGACCGCCGGCCGGTGGGCGACATCGCGGGCATCGCCGGTCTCACCGACGGCTTCGCCGGCCCCCTCCAGCAGGTCGCTCTGCTGTGCGACCCCACCGTCCGCGACGACCTCCCGCACGAGGTGCAGGCGGCCGCCTTCCGCGTCGTCCAGGAGTCACTGACCAATGTGCGACGCCACGCGGGCGACGCCACCCGGATCACCGTCCGCCTGCGCCACGAGGGGCGCCGGCTGGAGGTCTCGGTCGTGGACGACGGCCGCGGCGGCAGCCGGCTCCCGGAGGCCGCACACGGCGGCGGCTTCGGCCTCGTCGGGCTCAAGGAGCGGGTGACCGCGCTGGGCGGCGACCTGCAGGCGGGGCCGCGCGGCGGTCACGGCTGGGAGGTGCGGGCGGTGTTTCCCACGTGAAGGGGACTTGACTCTCCGGCCGGCCGGCCGGCCGGCCGGGGGGCGTCGCGGATGCGAAGACCAGGGCGTCAGGGCTTGAGTCCGACCGCCCCGTACAGCGACACGGGTCCTTCCCCGTCAGGCCTCTCGCCCGTCGCGGAGAGCTCCGGATGCCAGTCGGCGACCGACACGACCCCCGGCTCCATCACCTCGAGCCCCTTGAAGAAGCCGCCCATCTCGGCCTGCGACCGGGCCACCAGCGTCACCCCGCCCGCGGCATACGCGGCGATGCCCCGCTGTACGTTCTCCGGCTCGAAGTCCGCCGTCATCGCCGACAGCACGAGGCAGCTGCCCGGCGCGAGGGTGTCGACCAGGGCGTCCACCAGCTCGTACGCGCCGTCCTCGTCCGCGACGAAGTGCAGCAGGGCGATCAGGGACAGGGCGATCGGCCGGTCGAAGTCGAGAATGTGGCGGGCCTGTTCGAGAATGCTCCGCGGATCGCGCGCGTCGGCCTGGAGGTACTCCGTGACGCCCTCGGGCGTGCCGCGGAGCAGGGCCTCGGCGTGGGCCAGGACGATCGGGTCGTTGTCGACGTAGACGACGCGGGCGTCCGGGGTGACGGACTGGGCGATCTGGTGGAGGTTGGGCTCGGTGGGTATGCCGGTGCCGATGTCGAGGAACTGGCGGATTCCCGCCTCCCGGGCGAGCCGACGGGTGGCCCGCTGCATGAACCGGCGGTTGGCGCGCGCCGCCCGCAGGGCTCCGGTGTCGATCGACGTGATCCGCCGCCCGAGTTCCTCGTCGACCGGATAGTTGTCCTTGCCGCCGAGGAACCAGTCGTAGACCCGGGCCGGATGCGGTCTGGTGGTGTCGATCCGGTGAGGGCCGGTCCGGTTCGCGTCGGTCCGCTGGACGGCCGGCTGGGTCACGCTGTTCTCCTCTGCTCGACGATGCCCGCGAGATGCCCGCGAGATGCCCGCGAGATGCCCGGCGGGCTGTCCGAGCAGTCTGGCACGATCATGAGGCGTGGCAGAGGCGGTCTTCGGCCACCTGTCCGGCCAGGCGCCGCCGCGTCAACGCGGCGGCGGGCAAGGCCGGTTCGGCGTTCTCGGCCGGCCGGTCACGGCCTGAGCGGGTCGTGGCCGAGCGTCATCAGGCGCTGTCGGCGGGCCGTGTCCTCGGCAGCGGGCTCGTTCTCCGGATCCGTCTCGTCGGTGACGGTGTCGACGACGTCGTACATCACACTGATGTCGTCATCGGTGAGATCCGTACGCCTTTTCTGCAGGATCGCGAGGACATGCTGCCCCGTGGGTGTGCCCGCGTGCTCCGGCAGTGGCTCCGCGTTCTCGTCCGCGTCGCTGACCCGCAGCCACGCGGCCAGTTCCTGCGAGGTCATGTTCACCACGCGGTGGAAGTCCTCCCACAGCGCGTCGAGTTCGAGGGCGTCGGTCATCAAGTGCCCCTTCGTGCAGGTGCGTTCAGGTAGCGGTCGGCTTCGTGCGGGTGCGTCCGGGTGCCGGTCAGCCTTCCTTCGGCCAGTTCTCCGCGTCGAACATCCAGCGCTGCTTCTCCAGTTCGGCGGTGATCGTGATCAGCAGGTCCTGGGTGACCGGATCGGCCTTCTCAGTCGCCTCGATGCGCTCGCGCAGCCGTCCGATGGCCGCCTCCAGGGCCTCGACCATCACCTCGACGACCTCCGAGTCACGGACCCAGCCGTCCTTCGGGCCGGGCAGCGTGAACGCGGACGCGATCGTCTCCGGCCGGCCGTCGGGCGGCAGACCGAGCGCCGAAGCGCGCTCCGCGACGGTGTCGGCGAAGTCCCGCGCGGCCGTGACCACCTCGTCGAGCTGGAAGTGGATCGAACGGAAGCGCGGGCCGACCACGTTCCAGTGCGCCTGCTTCCCGATGAGGGAGAGCCCGAGAAGGTCCACCAGCGTGCTCTGCAGCGCGTCCCCGGTGACCTGACGGGCGGATTCGGGAATCGTGCTCTTCACGACAGTCATACGGTGCTCCTCCTTGCGGCGTCGTCTCTGGTCTTACGGAGCAGTGCGTCGCGCTCCTCCTCGCAGGTCCCGCCCCACACGCCCGAGGTCCGCCCGTCGTCCAACGCGAACGTCAGACACTGGACGGTCACCGGGCAACGGGCACACACGCGTTTGGCGGCCGCGATGTCTCGCAGCGCCGGTCCGGACGTGCCCACGGGAAAGAACAACTCGGGGTCCTCACCCACGCAGGCCGCACTGCGCAACCACTCCATGGCGGCGCGGGTGCCCCGCGTGAACCAGCGCAAACACCGCGAAGGACGCCGCCGCAGCGGCCGTACCGGGCGTTGTTCCTGAGGACTCGCCGGATGCGCAGTAAAAACTAGCGACGCTAGTTAACATCGGCCATCTGACGAGACGCTCCTTACGCCACCGGTTACCTGCACATAGCATCGGTGTCCGCATGAACACCATGAGCCTCTGGCACATCACCGGCTGGGAATTCGCCGCCCTCGCCTGCGCCGCGCTGCTCGTCGGCTTCTCGAAGACCGCCGTCAGCGGAGCCAACACGGTCAGCCTGGCGATCTTCGCCGCGGTCCTGCCCGCCCGCGCCTCCACCGGCGTGCTGCTGCCGATCCTGATCGCCGGGGACGTGCTCGCCGTGCTCACCTACCGGCGGCACGCCCACTGGCCGACGCTGTGGCGACTGTTCCCGGCGGTCGCGGTCGGTGTGGTCGCCGGCACGCTGTTCCTGGTGTGGGCGGACGACGGGATCGTGCGGACGTCGATCGGCGCGATCCTGCTGCTGATGGCCGGGGTGACGGTGTGGCGCCGCCGCACGGCCGGCACCGAGGAGGAACCCGACTCGGTCGCGACCCCGTCCGGCCGCGTCAAGGCCCGCTCGTACGGCGTCCTCGGCGGCTTCACCACCATGGTCGCCAACGCGGGCGGCCCGGTGATGTCGATGTACCTGCTCTCCGCCGGCTTCCGCAAGCTCGGCTTCCTCGGCACCTCCGCCTTCTTCTTCCTGATCGTCAACGTGTCCAAGGTGCCCTTCAGCGTCGGCCTCGGCCTGATCGACGGCCACTCGCTGCTCCTTGACGCCGCGCTCGTGGTGTTTGTCGTGCCCGGCGCGTTCATCGGCAAATGGGCTGTGAACAGGATCAACCAGCGACTGTTCGAACAGCTCGTGATCGGGGCCACCGTCCTCGGCGGCCTGCAGCTGCTGCTTCGCTAGCCGGCCCCGGCAGGGCGGGCGGGTCCGAGGCGAAGGGTTCGCCGCCGACCATCGGCCATCCGGCCGGGAATCCGGCTTCTACCCGGCGTGCCGTCATCCGTCCGGCCTCTCGTAGGCTCGGCACCATGCCCTCGCACGTCCTCATCCTCGGCGGCACCGCCGAGGCCCGGGAGCTGGCCGCCGTGCTCGCGGCCCGCCGCGGTCTCCGTGTCACCACCTCGCTCGCCGGACGCGTGGCCCGGCCGGGCGTGATCGCCGGGGACGTACGGATCGGCGGCTTCGGCGGGGCGGACGGACTCGCCGACTGGCTGCGGGAGCGACGCGTGGACGCACTCGTCGACGCCACGCATCCCTTCGCCGCCCAGATCTCCGAGAACGCGGCGGCGGCCGCGGCGGCGACCGGGGTCGCGGCGGTGGTCCTGCGCCGCCCGGCCTGGCGGCCCGGACCCGAGGACCGCTGGCACACCGTGTCGTCGTTGCGCACGGCCGCGGACCTGCTTCCGCGGCTCGGCAGACGCGTGTTCCTGACCACCGGACGCCTGGGCCTCGCCGCCTTCGCGCATCTGACGGACCTGCACTTCGTCGTACGGTCCGTGGAACTGCCCGAGCCGCCGATGCCGCCGCACACCGAAGTCCTCCTGGCCCGCGGCCCGTTCACCGTGGCCGACGAGTCCGCGCTGCTGTACGACCACTGCATCGACGTACTGGTGACCAAGGACAGCGGCGGAGAGGCGACGGCCGCCAAGCTGACGGCCGCGCGGGAACTGGCGCTGCCCGTCGTGGTCGTCGGACGCCCGCCGCTGCCGAAGGGCGTGACGGCGGTGCCCGATGTGGCGGCGGTCCTGGCGTGGTTCGGCCTCAGTCCGCGGTGACGACGGAGGCACGGAGCCGGTCGATGGCGCGCAGCACCTCGTCGCGGTTACCGGCGCTCTTGATCCAGGCGGGCAGACGGGCGACGTAGGTCATCTTCGGGCCGTGTTCGTACCAGGGCGGCCGCTCCCGCAGTGCCGCGGCCACATACCGCCGGAGCAGATCGAGGTGTTCGAGGTTGTACGCCCAGATCTCGCCGTGCCTGGTCTCGGCCCGCAGCCACAGGGCCGGCCAGGCACACCGGCCCGTTGTCCTGCACAGGCCGCAGGACCGGCAGACCAGACGTGCTTCGGGGTGCGTCCGGCGCTCGAAGTGGGCGATGCGGTCACAGCGCGGACAGCGGACCAGCACCGACGTGCTGAAGTCGGAGGCCGTGCTGCCGGGATCGTGGAAGCGGACGGGCGCGGGGGACATGCCGCGAGTATGACAACCGCCCCTTCCGCTCCGCCTTGGCTTTTCGGCGGGCGGCGCTCGGTCCCGGCTCCTTCAGCCGCAGGTCCGCCCCCGACGGCCGCCCGACGTCCCCCTGCGCCCGGTCCCTCAGCCACGCGGCCCAGGCCGCGCCAACGACCCGGGCGTGGCCCACCGGCCGCGTGCACAGCTCGGACGGGCCGCACGGTTGCCCCGGGCGGCCCGCGCCTCACTCCCGCCGATTGCGGCGCAGCAGATACGTGTCCATGATCCAGCCCTTGCGCTCGCGGGCCTCCGCGCGCAGCCGCTCGATCCGGGGCGCGGCCTCCGCGATCGGGCCGGCGGCGAGGATCTCGTCCGGCGTGCCTATGTAGGCGCCCCAGTAGATGTCGATGTCCTGGTCGGCGTACTGCCGGAACGTCTGGTGGGCGTCGAGCATCACGACCACGTCGTCCACGCCCTCGGGGAAGCCCTCGGCGAGCCGCCGGCCGGTGGTGATCTGGACGGGACGGGCGACCCGGTTCAGGCCGGTGCGGTGCCGGGCGACGAGCGCCGAGACACTGCTGATCCCCGGCACGACGTCGTACTCGAAGGCCACCGCGCCCCGCTCGAGGATCTCGTCCAGGATCCCGATCGTGCTGTCGTACAGCGCCGGGTCCCCCCACACCAGGAACGCGCCGCTCTCGTCCTCGCCCAGCTCCTCGGCGATCAGGCGTGCGTAGATCTCCGCGCGGGCACTGCGCCAGTCCCCGACGGCGGGGGAGTAGGCGGCCCCGCCGGCCGACCGGTCCCGCTCCGGGTCGCGCGCCTCGACGACCCTGTACGTGCCCTCGGGTATGTGCGCGTCGAGCATGTCGCGGCGGAGCCGCACCAGGTCGTTCTTCACCTCGCCCTTGTCGAGGACGAAGAACACGTCCGTGCCGCGCAGCGCCCGCACCGCCTGGAGGGTCAGCTGCTCGGGGTCGCCCGCGCCGATACCGATGACATGAATCTTTCGCACGCCCCGAGTCTGCCGCACGGCACTGACAACCCGTACACCGCGTCCACGCGGGTGCCCGCGGCGACTGCCGCCCGGGCGGCGGCCGGTGCCGGTGCGGTCGGACCGAGCGTGCGTCGGCGCGGTCGGACCGAGCCGTGCGTCGGCGACCGAGTGGGCCGGGGCACCGCTCCCTACCCGCGAGGCTCTCGGCCGCAGTGGTTGCGCACCGGCCGCCCGCCGGGACTCGCGGGCGCGGCTGCCGCCGCCCGGCCGGTCTGCGCCGCGCCGGGCAGACCCGCGCCGGCGGTGACACCGGCGCCGCGGCCCGTCCCCACCTGCGGCGCCCTGCCCGGCGCGTCCCGGCCCGTCCGGCCCTCAGGAGGCCGCCTCTCCCCGCAGCCGTGGCGCCTGCGCCCCGGCGTCGATGGCCGCGAGGTCCCTCTCCACGTTCTCGGCCAGTTGCCGCGCCCAGCCCACGATCCCCGACAGGTCCATTCCGTACGGCCGTTCCCGCCCCGCGGCCGCCGCCCACTCCTCCACGGCCCCGGCGCCGCGCCTCAGCAGCCGGGCGCCGCCCGTGACATTGCCCCGGGCGGCATGCGTGAGCCCCACGGCGAGCTGGGCCAGCCCGCGCCACAGGCCGCGCTCCTCCTCGGGCCCCGACTTCCAGGCGTCCTCGAACACCTCGTGCGCATGGAACGGCTTCCCCGCGTCCAGCAGTTCCTGGGCCTCGGCGACACTCTCGTCCGGGGTGCGGACCACCCCCTCGGGCTGCCGCTCCACACCGTCCGCGCCGTATGGCAGCGGCCGGCCGAGCCCGTCCCGGGGCCGGGCGTTGCGCGCCCGCCCCTCGTCGTCCCGGTCCCGCGCCTCCGCCTGTCGTCCTGAGGATGCACTGCCCATGCGCCGATTGTCCCGCGCCCCACCCGCCGGCCGCCCCTCACCCCCTCCCGCCTTCGGGGAAGCCTCCGACGTGGGGTAAAGTGCCTTTCGTGCGATCACGCGGGTCACCGCGGGGAAGCGCACCGGGACGTGGCGCAGCTTGGTAGCGCACTTGACTGGGGGTCAAGGGGTCGCAGGTTCAAATCCTGTCGTCCCGACAGGACGAAGGGTCTTCACAGGCGAGAGCCTGTGAGGGCCCTTTTTTCGTCGAGGTGCTTGCCGCCGGCCGGGAAAAATACTTGGACGCCGCGTACGCCGTCGCGGGACACTCCGTGCCCGGTCCCCTCGTACTCGCACAGTGACGGAGTCGCCACTCTTCGTGCTCCTGCCTTCGCGCAGGACGCGCGAGCGGAGGCACTCACGCCAACCCGAGGTCACGCGTGGACACCGACCACGGCACCGCCCGTCGCCACACCTGACGGGCCGCCGTACGACACCACGGGATGGGGATGGAATCGCCTGCAACGCGCGAGGTCCCGCCGGGCAAGGGCCCGGTGCTCCTCGCGCTTCGTTTCTACGGACGGGAACTGGCCCGGCTCCGGTGGCTGACGGTGCCCGGGATGCTGTTGCCCGCTCTGGGCAACATCGGCCTCTACTACATCGCGCCGCTGGTCGTCGCGAAGCTCGTCGGCCGCATCGCCGACGACACCGGCAGCACCGTCGGCTCGGCGCTGCCCTACATCCTCGGGTTCGCCGGGGTCATGCTGCTCGCGGAGGCGCTGTGGCGCGTCGGCCTGCACTGCCTGAACCGGCTCGACGCCCTCGGCATCGAGAACCTGTACGTGATCGGCATGGACGAGCTGTTCGCCAAGGACGCCGCGTTCTTCCACGACAACTTCGCCGGGTCGCTGACCAAGCGGGTGCTGAGCTTCGCCTCCCGTTTCGAGCAGTTCGTCGACACGCTGACCTTCAACGTGGTGGCCAACTTCGTGCCACTGCTGTTCGGGGCGGTGATCCTGTGGCGCTACGAACCGCTCCTCGTGGTCGGACTGCTGGTGATGATCGCGGTGACGGCACTGTGCGTGGTGCCCCTCATCCGGCGCCGCCAGGTGCTCGTCGCCCAGCGCGAGGCGGCGATCGCCCGGGTGTCGGGTCATGTCGCCGACAGCCTGATGAACATGGACACGGTCCGGGCGTTCGCCGCCGAGGAACGCGAGGCCGCGGAACACCGCACCCGTGTCGCGGAGTCGCGGCGGCTGTCGCTGCGGTCGTGGGACTACGGCAACCTGCGCATCGACACGCTGGTGGCACCCTTGTCCGTGCTGACCAACGTGCTGGGCCTGCTGCTCGCGGTCACGCTGGGCGGCGGCGGGAACGGCGTGGAGGCGGTCGTGGTCGCGTTCACGTACTACACCAACGCGACGCGGATCATGTTCGAGTTCAACCAGATCTACCGGCGCCTGGAGAGCGCGATGACGGAAGCCGCGCAGTTCACCGAACTGCTGCTGACCCCGCCGACCGTGCTCGACCCGGTCGCGCCGGAGCCGCTGCTGCCCGAGGCCGCCGAGGTCCGCTTCGACAAGGTGACGTTCGCGCACGCGGGAGCGGAGACCCTTTTCGACGGCCTCGACCTGACGGTGCCCAGCGGGACGAAGATCGGTCTCGTCGGCCGGTCCGGCGGAGGCAAGACCACGCTCTCCCGGCTGCTGCTGCGGATGACGGACATCGACGCCGGCCGCATCCTGATCGGGGGTCAGGACATCAGCAGGCTGCGCCAGGCGGACCTGCGCAGCCTGATCGCGTATGTGCCGCAGGACCCGGCGATGTTCCACCGCACGCTGCGGGACAACATCGCCTTCGCCCGGCCCGACGCCACCGACGCCGAGATCCGCCGTGCCGCCGAGGCCGCGCACGTCACCGAGTTCGCCGACGTGCTGCCGCACGGCTTCGACACCATGGTGGGTGAACGTGGCATCAAGCTGTCCGGCGGACAGCGCCAACGGGTCGCCCTCGCCAGGGCGATCCTGCGCGACGCGCCGGTCCTGCTGCTCGACGAGGCGACCAGCGCGCTGGACTCCGAGAGCGAGCTTCTCGTCCAGGAGGCGCTGTGGCGGCTCATGGAAGGGCGCACGGCGCTCGTGGTGGCGCACCGGCTCAGCACCGTCGCCGGCATGGACCAGCTCGTCGTCCTCGACCGTGGGCGGATCGTCGAGAAGGGAACGCACCGGGAACTGCTCGCCTCGGACGGCGCCTACGCGAAGCTGTGGCAGCACCAGTCGGGCGGCTTCCTCGACGACAGCCCCGCCGGGGCCGACCTGCTGTGAACACGAGTCCCCGGCCCCGGGGCCGGCCGAGGGCGTACAGCCGCCCACGGCCGGCCCCGGGGGCCGAGAGGACAGAGGCCGTCACTCGGCCACCCAGGTGAGGCCGTCGTCCGAGGCCACGAGGCCGCCCGGGCGCAGCGGGGTCTCGTCCTCCAACGGGCCGCCGAAGACGCCCCGTTCCTGAAGGACCGCGCCCTCCTGGAACACCTGGCGGATCGTTGCGGCCTCGAAGAGCGGATTGCGCAGGCCGTCGGAGTTTGGGAGCCGGCCCACGGCCTCGTCGAGTTCCGTGGCGGCGGCCGTCAGCCGGGCACCCGCCTGCCCGGGCCCGCCGAGGGACGTGTCGCCGGACGCCAGTCCGCCCACCAGGTCCACGAACGCCTCCAGTTCCGTGGTGTCGACGTGGGTGACCTTGCGGGCCTTCCAGAAGTACGACCGCTCGTCCTGGTGCATGTCGTAGAAGGAGACCAGGAACTCGTGGAACAGGCCGTACTCGTGCCGGTAGCGGGCCTCGAACTCGTCGAAGAGGCGGCCCTCGTCCAGCGTCCCGGCGAGGCCGCCGTTGATGGACCGGGCCGCGAGCAGGGCGCCGTACGTGGCGAGATGCACCCCGGAGGACAGGACCGGGTCCACGAAGCACGCCGCGTCGCCGACCAGCACCATGCCGGGCCGCCACAGACTGGACTTCCAGTACGACCAGTCCTTGCGGACCCGCACCTGGTCGTACGGCGCCTCGGTGGCCTGGGGAACGCCGTGCAGGAGGTCACGGACCTCCGGGCACGAGTCGATCAGCCCGCGCCAGGCCGTCACCGGGTCCCGCTGGATCGCGGCGGCGCTGTCCCGGCTCACCACCGCTCCGACGCTCGTGAGGTCGTCCCGGAGCGGGATGTACCAGAGCCAGCCCTCGTCGAAGGCGGCGCAGAAGATGTTGCCGTCGTTGGGCGCCGGGAGCCGCGCGCCCCCCGCGAAGTAGCCGAACACCGCGATGTTCCGGAAGAACTCGGAGTACGTCCGCCTGCCGCCGACCTCGCTGTGGATCCTGCTGCCGTTGCCGGAGGCGTCCACGACGTAGCGTGCCCGGGCCTCGCGGATCTCGCCGGACGGGCCGGTCCACTGGACGCCCCGGACGCGTTCCTCGTCGGCGAGCACGCCCTTGACGCGGCAGCCCTCCCGTACGTCCACGCCGACCCGGCGCGCGTTGTCCAGCAGGATCGCGTCGAAGCGGGACCGCTCGACCTGGAAGGCGAACGAGGTCGGGTCGGCCAGCCGGGGGGACAGCGCGAAGGAGAACTGCCACGGCTCCGGGTTCCGGCCCCACCGGAAGGTTCCGCCGCGCTTCGGCTTGAAGCCCGCCCGCGCGACCTCCTCCTCCACGCCCAGGATGCGGCACACCCCGTGCACGGTGGACGGGAGCAGCGACTCGCCGATCTGGTACCGGGGGAACGTCTCCCGCTCCAGGAGCAGGACGCGGTGGCCGCGCAGGGCGACGGCCGACGCGGCGGTCGCCCCGGCCGGGCCGCCGCCCACGACGACCACGTCGAACTCCTCGACCGCCGTCTGCTCATCGATGGGGTTCACTGTGCTCCTTCTGCGGTCGGTGCCGACGGAGCGTCCGTGCGGCCGAGGGAGTCGAGCCAGGCGCGGACGGCCGCCGCCGTGGCCGGGGTGTGGTCCTGCATGAACGAGAAGTGGTCGCCGGGTACGTCGACTCGGGCGTGCGGCAGCGGCCAGGAGGTCTGCCACGCGTCCGGGTCCGCTCCCGCCGCCATCTCGGGCGTCGGCTGCGTGGCCCGCACCAGCAGCGTGGGGACGCCGACCGGTTCCGGATCCCAGTCGAGGAACATGCGGGTGTACGCGCCCAGTGCCGCCACACCGGTGTCCTCGTCCCCGGTGAACTGGTTCCCGCCCAGGCGCGGCGCGATGACGGCCGGCAGGGACAGCAGCCAGTCCTTGTCGCTGTTGCCGTTGTTGATCAGATAGGTGTCGAGCAGGACCTGGCCGACGGGGGCCCTGCCCATGGCTTCGAGCCGCCGGGTCACGGCATGGGCGACGGCGCCTCCGGTGCACATGCCCACGACGGCGAAGGGGCGGTCGCCGACGTGGTGCAGCACCGTCTCCGCGTGGGTCCGGGCGAGCGTGTCCCGGTCGGCCGGCACGGCGCGGCCCGCTCCGATGCCGGGGTGCGGGAGTTCCAGGACGTCCAGCTCGCCCTGGAAGTGGGAGTGGAACCGGGCGAACTCCCCGCCGGGGGCGGCGAACGGCGGGTGATACCCGGTGAAGAAGACCAGCACCGGACGTTCCCCGGAGCCCAGGGAGCCCAGGGAGCCCCCGGTGCCTCCGGAGCTTTCCGTGCCCTCGGGGCCCTTCGCGCGCCGCAGCGGCGGCAGGGCGTGCTCCCGGCTGTCGTCGGGCCCGAAGGTCGGCATCGCCCAGGAGGCCGTGACCAGCATGTGCATCGCGGCGACCACCTGACCTGCCTCGCAGACCCGCCGGTAGAGCGAGGAGAGCGTCTGTGCGGGTCGGTCGTCCGCCGGTGCGTGTTCCGGCTCCGGCGCGGCCTCGGGCAGGTCGTCCAGCAGGCCGAGCACGTGACGGGCGAGCCCCTGGGGCGTCGGGTGCTCGAACACCACGGCGGCCGAGAGCCTGAGCCGCAGCGCCATGCTCAGCCGGTTGCGGACCTGGACCGCCATCAGTGAGTCGAAGCCGAGTTCGGCGAAGGACTTGCCGGCGGGCAGCGCGTCCGCGTCCGGGTATCCGAGCACCACCGCCACGTCGGCGCTCATCAACTTCGCGAGCGCATCCTCCCGTTGAGCGGCGGGCAGCTCGGCCAGCAGCGTGCGCCAGGCTCCCGGCCGCGCATGCTGCTCCGTACCGGGTGCGGAGCCGGTGTCGGCGTTTGCGGTGTCGGCGGCGGGCCTGCGCGGGGGCAGCAGTCCGTGCAGGAGCGGCGGCAGGGGTCCCCGTGCGGACCGCAGGGCGCCCCGGTCCAGCAGGATCGGCGCCAGCACGGGCTCGCCCGCGCCGAGCGCCGCGTCGAACAGGGCAAGGCCCTGCTCCACGGACAGCGCCCGGAGCACGTCAGGGGCTCTTCCGCTCGGGGCGCCCGCACCGGCCATGCCGGCGCCGTGCTCCCAGGGGCCCCACGCCAAGGACACGGCGGGCAGCCCCAGGCGGGTGCGGTGGCGGGCCAGGGCGTCCAGGAAGGAGTTCGCCGCCGCGTAGTTGCCCTGACCGGCGCGACCGAGTAGGCCGGACACCGAGGAGAACAGGACGAACGCCGACAGGTCCAGGTCCCGGGTCAGCTCGTGCAGATGCCAGGCCGCGTCCGCCTTCGGCCGGAGGACCGCGGCCATCCGCTCGGGAGTCAGCGCCGCCAGGACGCCGTCGTCCAGCACACCGGCGGCATGCACCACGGCGGTCAGCGCGGGCGCGCAGCCCTTGACCACCTCGGCCAGCGCGGCGCGGTCGCCCGCGTCACAGGCCACGATCCGCACCTCGGCACCCAACTCCTCCAGCACCCGCCGCAGTTCCTCGGCGTGCGGGGCCCGGGGCCCCTGGCGCCCGGTGAGCAGCAGGTGCCGTACGCCGTACGAGGTGACGAGATGGCGGGCGAGTTCCGCCCCCAGAGCACCGGTGCCACCGGTGATCAGGACCGTGCCGTCCGGCTCGAAAACGCCGCGCCGGGTGGGGAGTGCACTGAGGGCTGCCAGCCGCGGGGCCGCCAACTGTCCCTTTTCCGCCGAGAGTTGGGGCTCCCCGGTCGCCACCGCCGCGGGAAGCAGCCGTAGCGACTCGGGTCGGCCGTCCACGTCGACGAGAATGATCCGCCCGGGCAGCTCCGCCTGGGCCGCACGCACCAGCCCCCACACGGCCGCCCCGGCCAGATCCGGCTCCGGCGCGGTCGCGTCCCGCGTCACGACCACCAGGCGTGAGCCCGCCGTTCGTGGGTCGTCCTGCCAGTCCTGCAGGGTTCGGAGCACCCTGCCGGTCAGCACGTGTACCGCGGGCAGCGGGCCGGTGTCCGTGGCAGGCGCGACCGCCGTGACCACGACGGCGTCCGGTTCGGGCGCCTCGGCGTCCACGACCTCGGGAAGCAGCCCGCCGAGGTCCAGCTCGTCCGGGCCCACGAGCGTCCAGCGTCCGGTGTGCACACGATGCCGCTCGCCCTCGGGAAGCTCGACGCTGGTCCAGCCGGGGTGCAGCAGGGCTCGTCGCACCACCTCGGCCGTCTGTCCGGCCGGGTCGGCCGGCAGTTCCCGCATGGCCAGGGAGTCCACCTGTGCGACCAAGCGCCCCGCCGGGTCGGCGAGGGTCACCGACACCGTGTCCGTGCCGCCCGGGGCGACCCGTACGCGTATCTCCGACGCGCCCGCCGCGTACAGGCGTACGCCGTTCCACGCGAACGGCACCCGGACCGCGTCGGACTCGGGTGCGGAGCCCGCGAGCAGCGGGGCGTGCAGGGCCGCGTCCAGCAGCGCCGGATGCACGGTGTACCGGTCGGCGGACGCCGACTCCGGCTCGGGCAGGCGGACGTCAGCGAACAGTTCGCCGCCCCGCCGCCAGAGTGCCTGTACGCCGCGGAAGGCCGGGCCGTAGGCGAGGCCGCCGTCCGCGAGGCTGTCGTACGCGTCGGCGAGGTCGACCTCGGTCGCGCCCCGGGGCGGCCACACCGCCAGTTCGGTCCTCGGCTGAGCGGTCTCCGTGCCGCTGAGCATTCCGGTGGCGTGCCGGGTCCAGGCCGGCTCGGCGGCATCCGTGGCGGGCTCCGCACCATCCGTGACAGGCCGGGCGTAGACGTCGACCGGGCGTCGGCCGGACTCGTCCGTCGCGCCCACGACGACCTGGACGCGTACGCCCGTGGCGGCGGGCAGTGGCAGCGGGGCCAGGACCACGAGCTCGTCGAGCGCACCGCAGCCGACCTCGTCGCCCGCCCGGACGGCCAGCTCCACGAACGCCGTCGCGGGGACCAGGACCGTCCCGCCGATCACATGGTCGGCGAGCCACGGGTGGGTCGAGCCGGAGAGCAGACCGGAGAACACCGTCCGGTCGGTGTCCGGCACGGCGAACGCCGGGCCCAGCAGCGGGTGTCCGTGCGGGTCCGCGCCGGCGCCGGTGGTGCGCGGCGCGTCCAGCCAGTACCGCCGCCGCTGGAAGGCGTACGTCGGCAGGTCCACCCGCCGCGCACCGGTGCCCGCGAACACCGCGGGCCAGTCGACGCGCGCCCCGCGCACATGGAGGCGCGCCACGGCGGACAGCAGCGTCCGCGGTTCGTGCTCGCCGCCACGCGTGGCGACGGCGCACATCGGGGCGGGGCCTTCGCCGTCCCGACCGGGCAGGCAGTCCTCGGCCGCGGCGGTGAGCGCGGGGCCGGGGCCGATCTCCAGGAACGCCGACACCCCGTCGTCCCCGAGCCGGCGTACGGCGTCGGCGAACCGCACCGGCAGGCGCGCGTGCCGTACCCAGTAATCCGGCGAACACAGCTCCCGGGCCTCGGCCGGACGGCCCGACACGGCCGAGACCACCGGGATCCGCGGCGGCCGGAAGGACAGCCCCTCGGCAACGTGGCGGAAGTCGTCGAGCATCGGTTCCACCAGCGCCGAGTGGAAGGCGTGGCCGACCCGCAGGCGCACGGTCCTGCGGCCGCGCGCCTCGAACCCGGCCGCGACCGCGAGCACCGCCTCCCGTACGCCCGAGATCACCACGGAGCGCGGCCCGTTGACGGAGGCGATCGCCACCCGGTCACCGAACTCCGACAGCACGGCGAGGACTTCGTCCTCCGTCGCGTGCAGCGCCACCATCGCGCCGCCCGCGGGCAGGGCGTGCATCAACCGGCCCCGAGCCGCGACGAGTTCCGCCGCGCCGGCCAGGTCCAGCACTCCGGCGACGTGGGCCGCCGCCAGTTCCCCGACGGAGTGCCCGGCCAGGAAGTCGGCGCGCACCCCCCAGGACTCCAGCAGCCGGAACAGTGCCACCTCGAAGGCGAACAGCCCGGCCTGGGTGAAGTCCGTACGGTCGAGCAGGGCGGCCTCCGGTGTACCCGGCCCGGCGGACAGCACCACGTCCAGCGGTCGGTCCAGACGGCCGTCCAGTGCCCGGCAGACCTCGTCGAAGGCCGAGTCGAACGCGGGGAACGCGGCGCGCAACTCCGCTCCCATCCGTGGGCGTTGAGCTCCCTGGCCGGTGAACAGGAAGGCCGTACGGACACCGGGATCGGCGACGGCTCGCTCCGCGCCGCCCATGCCGTCGGCGAGAGTGTTCAGCGCGGCCAGCATCCGGGTGCGGTCGTCGGCCGGCACCATCGCCCGGTGGGCGAGCGGTGCCCTCGACACGGCCAGGGAGTAGCCGACGTCGGTCGACGACAGAGACGGCCGGGCGGCCAAGTGGGCCGCCAGGCGGCCGGCCTGGGCCCGCAGGGCACTTTCGTCGGCGCCGGAGAGCAGCCAGGGCGCCGGCACCTCGGCGGTGCTCGATCCGGTTCCGGGCGGCTGTGCATCGAGCGGCTGTGTACCGGTCGCATGCGTACCAGGCGCATGCGTCTCGGTCACGTGCGTGTCGGTCGCATGTGTATCGGTCGCGTGCGTGTCGGTCGGCTGCGGAGGCTCTTCCAGGATCACGTGCGCATTGGTGCCGCCGATGCCGAAGGCCGACACCCCGGCCCGGCGCGGTCCGGCGTCCTTCGCGGGCCACGGGCGGGCCTCGGTGAGCAGTTCCACCCGGCCCGCCGACCAGTCGACGTGCGGGGTGGGCGTCTGCGCGTGCAGCGTGCGCGGAAGTTCCCCGTGCCGCATGGCCTGCACCATCTTGATGACCCCGGCGACGCCGGCGGCCGCCTGGGTGTGCCCGAGGTGGGACTTCACCGAGCCCAGCCACAGCGGCGGCCGGTCCTCGGCGCGTCCCTGGCCGTAGGTGGCCAGCAGGGCCTGCGCCTCCAAGGGGTCGCCGAGCGTGGTGCCCGTACCGTGCGCCTCCACCGCGTCCACGTCGTCCGCGCGGAGCCCGGCATCGGCCAACGCCCGTGTGATCAGGCGCTGTTGGGCCTGGCCGCTCGGGGCGGTGAGTCCGTTGGACGCGCCGTCCGAGTTGACGGCGGAGCCGCGCAGCACGGCCAGTACGGGGTGGCCGTTGCGCCGGGCGTCGGACAGCCGCTCCAGCAGGACCAGTCCCGCTCCCTCGCCCCAGGCGGTGCCGTCCGCCGAGGCCGAGAAGGACTTGCAGCGGCCGTCGGGGGAGAGGCCGCGCTGGCGGCTGAAGGCGGTGAACGGCTTCGGCGTCGCCATCACCGTCACTCCGCCGGCCAGGGCCAGGGAACACTCGCCGGAGCGCAGCGCCTGCGCCGCCCAGTGCAGTGCCACCAGCGAGGAGGAGCACGCGGTGTCGACCGTGACCGACGGACCGTGCAGGCCGTACACGTACGAGATCCGGCCGGAGGCCACACTGCCGGCCGAGCCCAGGCCCAGATGGGCTTCCAGCTCGTGCTGGGTGAAGCGGGCGGAGTAGTCGCCGTGCATCACGCCGACGAAGACGCCCGTGTCGCTCTCGCGTACCGCCGCCGGGGCGATACCCGCGCGCTCCCACACCTCCCACGAGGTCTCGAGGAGCAGCCGCTGCTGCGGGTCCATCGACAGCGCCTCACGCGGCGAGATCCCGAACAGGCCCGCGTCGAACTCCGCGGCCCGGTGCAGGAATCCGCCGCTGCGGGCGTACGAGGTGCCGACCCGGTCCGGATCGGGGTCGTACAGGGCGGCCAGGTCCCAGCCCCGGTCGGTGGGAAAGCCGGAGATCGCGTCCTCGCCCTGCGACACCAGCCGCCAGAGGTCCTCGGGGGAGTGGACGTCGCCGGGGTAACGGCAGGCCATGGCGACGATCACCACCGGATCGTCCGGGCGCGCTTCCGCTGTGGAGGCAGCCGGGGCGGCGGACACCGGAGTGAAGAGGGTGCCGTGCAGGTGCCGGGCCAGCGCGGCCGGGGTGGGGTGGTCGAAGACCAGCGTCGAGGGGAGCCGCAGGCCGGTCGCCTCGCCGAGCCGTTCGATCAGCGTGACGGCCCCCACGGAGGTCAGCCCGAGGTCGGTGAAGGGGATCTCGGCGTCCGGATCGGCGGAGGGCGTATGCCCGTCGAGCGGTCCGGCGCCGCAGGCTGCCGCCGTCTCCGCGAGCACCGCCTCGCGCAGCGCGCGTTCCCGCCCCTCCGGCGGCAGCGTCAGCAGCCGTCGGCGCAGGGCCCCGTCGGCCGCCGTCGGCGCGGGGAGGGGCGGGCGGACGTCGGACACCGGCCGGGACAGGTCCGGGAGCAGGGCGTGGCGGGCGGTCTTGCCGGACGCCGTACGCGGGACGGCCGCGATCTCGCGGATCTCGACGGGCAGCTTGTACTCGGCCAGCCGGGCGCGGCACGCGGCCAGCGCCTGCCGTGGGTCGAACCCCTCCGGTCCCGGGACGACGTAGGCCACCGGCACCTCGCCGAGCACGTCGTGCGGCCTGCCCACCACCACCGCGTCCCGCACGCCGGGACAGTGCAGCAGGGCCTGCTCGATCTCCGTGGGGTGGATGTTCTCGCCGCCACGGATGATCAGTTCGCTGACCCGGCCGGTGAGGATGAGATGACCGTGCTCGACGCGCCGGCCGAGGTCACCGGTGCGGTACCAGCCGTCCCGCAGCGCGGCCTCCGTCGCCTCGGCCTGGTGGTGGTAGCCGCTCATGAGACCGGGCCCGCGCACCCAGATCTCGCCCTCGTCGCCGTCCGTGACATCGTTGCCGGAGCCCGGATCGACGAGCCGTACGTCCATTCCCGGGACCGGCGGCCCGCAGGACCCGTCGACGCGCGGCCCGTCCGGCCGGTTCACCGCGATCATGCCGCAGGTCTCGGTGCTGCCGTAGGCGTCGAGCAGCGGCGCCCCCAGAAGCTCCCCGACCGCTCGGCGCAGGGCGGGCGCGCTCGGGGCGCCCGCCACGACACACGTCCGCAGACCTGGCACGGGCGTCGCGTCCCCGGCCGCCGACGCCACCAGTTGGTGGTAGACGGCGGGCACACCGGCCAGGACCGTGTAGGGGCCGCCGAGGGCTTCGTGAGGTGTGCGCAGCTCGCGCAACAGGCCGCCGGGCGGCAGGAGTTCACCGGTGATCCTGGCACTCGCGCCGACGGCGGTGACACCCAGGACGGCCAGCGAGTGGCCGAAACTGTGGAACAGCGGGAGCGGCCAGAGCAGCCGGTCCTCGGGCGAGAGGCCGAAGATCGGGGCGTAACAGGCCGCCACCGACCACAGGGCGGCGCGCTGCGTGGACAGCACGCCCTTGGGGCGGTGGGTGGTGCCGGAGGTGTAGAGCATCCAGGCCGGCTCGTCGAGCCCGAGGTCGTCCCGGGGCGGTTCGCAGTCGTCGGCCTCGACCGCGTACGAGTAGAGGACCGTCCCGTCGGGGGCGTCCGCCGGGACCGGCCCCGCGCCGGTGAGCAGGACGCGCGTACGGCCGGGCCCGGGACCCGCGCGGTGCAGCCGGGCCAGGTGCGCGGAGTCGGTGACAAGGACCGAAGCCCCGCTGTCCTCGAGGAAATGGGCGAGTTCGGCGTCGGAGGACCGCGGGTTGAGCGGCACGCCGACCGCCCCTGCCCGGACCGTGGCCAGGACACTCTCCACCATCTCCACGCAGTTGCCCAGACAGATCGCGACCCGGTCCCCGCGCCGCACGCCCGCTCCGGCGAGATACCCGGCCAGCCGGCCGGTGCGCCGCTCCAACTCCGCGTAGGTGACGCTGCGCACGTCGTCGGCGTACGCCACGCGTGACGGCCATTTCCCGGCGTGCGCCCTCAGTAACTCCGGCAGCGGCCGGATCAGCCCGTCGCGCGTCATGTATCCGCCCTTCCGGCACGTGTCGCGGCACGGCCGACGTGAAAGTCCCTGCGTGTCGACGTCGTTGAGCCTACGGTCCGGCCGGTCCGATGATCGTGTGTTTCGGCGACCGGCGTTGCGGGACGTCCCGGCACCGCAGGATGGTAGAAGCGAGCATGACCAACTTGCACTCTCCCTCGTCCCCGGCGGGTATCCGATGACCGCCGGTATCGACACCCCCGACCGCCGGGGCCGCACCGGACTCGACCGCACCGGCCGGAACCTCACCGGAAACCCGCGGGTCAAGGTGCGGGACGTGACCCTCCTGTCCAGTCACTGGTACGTCGAGCGGACCACCGTCTTCGACTTCCAGCACGCCGACGGCACCTGGAGCACCCAGGAGCGCGAGACGCACGACCGCGGCAACGGGGCCACCATGCTGCTGTACGACGCCGCACGCGAAACCGTGCTGCTCACCCGCCAGTTCCGCTTCCCGGTGTACGTCAACGGCCACCCGGACGGCCTGCTGGTCGAGACCCCGGGCGGGCTGCTCGACGACGAGGACGAACACCCGGAGATCGCCGTACGCCGGGAAGTCGTCGAGGAGACCGGCCACACCATCGGCGAGGTCCAGCACGTCTTCGACGTCTACATGAGCCCCGGCTCGGTCACCGAACGCGTCAGCTTCTACGCCGCCTCCTACGGCCCCTCGACCCGCACCCATGAAGGGGGCGGCCTGGGAGAGGAGGGCGAGGACATCGAAATCCTCGAACTCCCCTTCCGCCGGGCCCTGGAGATGATCCGCACCGGGGAGATCGCCGACGCGAAGACGATCATGCTGCTGCAGTGGGCGGCACTGGAAGGGCCGTTCGCCCGCTGACCGAGGCGGCGGACCGGCACCGCCCTCCCCCGTCAATTCGCCCCGCACGCCCTTGACTTGAAGAGCACTCGAAGATGAAGACTCCCGTTCGTGCCCCGAATGAGGGCGCGAACGGGAGGACCATCGTGAAGTACCGCACCATCGGCAGCGCCCCGGACAACCGCCGCGAGGTGAGCGTGCTCGCCCTCGGCGCGATGCTGTTCGGCTCCCGGACCGACGAGGAGACCTCCTTCGCCGTGCTCGACCGCTATGTCGAGGCCGGCGGGACCTTCATCGACACGTCCGACAACTACGCCTTCTGGACCGACGGCGGCCAGGGCGGACAGAGCGAGGCACTGCTCGGCCGCTGGCGGCGCAGCCGCGGCATCGGCGACGAGGTCCTCATCGCCACCAAACTCGGCGCCCGCCCCCTGGCCCCCGGCACGAGCTACGTCGACAACGCGGAGGGCCTGTCGGCGAAGGTGATCCGAGAGTCGGCGGAGCGCAGCCGCGAGCGCCTGGGCGTCGAGAAGCTGGACCTGCTCTACGCCCACATCGAGGACCACACCGTCCCCCTGGAGGAGACGGTCGAAGGCTTCGCCGCGCTGGTCGCGGAGGGCACGGCCGGCCTGCTCGGCGTCAGCAACCACGCCGTCTGGCGGGTGGAACGGGCCCGTGCGCTGGCGGCCACCGCCGGTCTGCCCGGCTACGACGTCCTCCAGTACGAGCACAGCTACCTCCGGCCCCGCACCGACATACCCGGCGACCTCTTCCCCGACGGCACGCTGGGCGCGGCGGGACCGGACCTGTTCAGCTACCTGAGGGCCGAGCCCGCCCTGACCCTGGTCGCCTACTCACCGCTCCTGAAGGGCACGTACGCGCGCCCCGACCGACCGCTTCCGCCGGGTTACGACCACCCGGGCACCCCGGCCCGCCTCGCGGCCCTGCGCGACGTGGCCCGGGAGACGGGCGCGACCGTCAACCAGGTCGTCCTGGCCTGGCAGCTGGGCGGCGAACCGCCGGTCATCCCCCTGGTCGGGGTGTCGTCGGTGGCACAACTGGAGGAGCACCTGGCGGCGGTGGAGCTGGAGCTGACGGGGGAGCAGCGGGCGCGGTTGAACGAGGTCCACTGACGGCACCCGGCGCACCCCCCGGCCGCCGCGCCAGGGCAGCCCTGCTTCTCACCCCGCTCCGACGAAACGGTCGAGCAGCACGTCCAGCCCCGCCGCCAGCCCCTGCGGCCCCCCGCGCCCGGCGAGCGCGGGGGCCACCTCCCGGAGTACGGGCAGGTCCTGCGGCGGCATGCGGTGCAGGCCCAGGCGGAACGCCGGGTCCGGCTCGTCGGGGTTGTCCACCATCGCCCGCAGTTCCCCGGACACGTAGCCGAGGAGCCAGGCGGTGAAGGCGCGGAACGCGGCGGCCGCGCGGTCGTTGTCGAGCCCGGCCTCCCGTAGCAGCAGGAGCACCCGCTCGTGGTCCTGGAGGACGGCGAGCGGCCGACGGGCCAGCGGGACCGCCAGCATGCGCGCGGCGAGCAGCGGGACCGCCTGTGGGTGTTCCAGACAGACGTCGTAGGTGACCCGGGCGATGCGGTGGAGTCCGGTGCGCCAGTCGGGTGCCCCGGCGTCGTCGCCGTCCAGCCGTCCCGCCAGTTCGAGGTAGAGGGCCTCGACCAGGCCGTCGAGGAGGGCTTCCTTGCTCGCCGCGTACCGGTAGAGCGCCATCGCCTCCACGCCCAGCTCGGCTCCCAGCCGGCGCATGCTCAGAGCCGACAGTCCCTCCCGGTCCACCAGGTCCAGGGCGCTGGCCAGCACCCGCTCCCGGCTCAGCCGTCCATAGCGGCCGCGGTCGGCGGCGCGGCGCGCCGGCCCCGCTCCGTCCGCCTCGTCGTCGTCGCCCCGTGCCCCGGCCTGCTCCTTGACCATGCCTTGCCTCCGATGATCGGCCAGTGTCCTGCCCGAGTTGACTCTATGCACCTCCGGGAGGAATGTGTATGTATACGTCGTAAATATACGGCACGAGGTCGGGATGGCTGGGAACAGAGGCATCGGTCATGAGCGCACCCATCGAGGACTACGCCCTCCTCAGCGACTTGGAAACCGCCGCCATGGTCGGCAGGAACGGCTCTGTCGACTGGCTGTGTCTGCCCCGCTTCGACTCACCGGCCTGTCTGGCCGCACTGGTCGGCACGCGGGAGCACGGCTTCTGGCAGGTGGCCCCGGCCGCCTCGGGGCTCTGCACGCGCCGGTCGTACCGCCCGGACACGCTGGTCCTGGACTCCGTGTGGGAGACCGGGAACGGGGCGGTACGCGTCACGGATTTCATGCCACCACGGTCCCGGCTGCCCTGTCTCGTCCGTGTGATCGAGGGACTGTCGGGCGCCGTGCCGATGCGCAGCGAACTGCGCCTGCGCTTCCACCAGGGGCGAGTCGTGCCGTGGATCCGGATCGCCGACCGGTGCAGCGTCGCGGTCGCCGGCCCGGACTCCGTGTGGCTGAGCGCTGACGGCCAGGTGCGGGAACTCGGCAGCGAGGGCTCCACGGTTCTCGAGTTCACGGTCAGGGCCGGCCAACGGCTGGCCCTGACGCTCGTGTGGGCACCCTCGCACCGGCCTGCGCCGCCCGCACCGCTGTCCGTCCCGGCGGAGACGGCGCTGAAGCAGACCGGCGACTTCTGGCGCCACTGGACCGCCCAGTGCCGCTACGAGGGCCCGTGGCGGGACGCGGTGGTGCGTTCCCTGATCACGCTCAAGGCACTCACCTACGCTCCCACGGGCGGCGTCGTCTCCGCGCCGACCACTTCGCTGCCGGGGTGCATCGGAGGCGAACGCAACTGGGACGACCGGTACTGCTGGCTGCGCGACTCCACCCTGACCCTGTCCTGCCTGCTGCGCAGCGGCTACCGGGAGGAGGCGACGGCCTGGCTGGACTGGCTGGTGCGGGCCATCGCCGGCGATCCCGCGGATCTGCAGACCGTGTACGGCGTCGGCGGGCAGCGGCTGCTGCCCGAGACCGAGGCGTCCTGGCTGCCCGGCTACGAGGGATCGCGGCCGGTTCGGTTCGGGAACTCCGCGGTCGGTCAGTTCCAGCTGGACGCGTACGGCGAGGTCATGGACACGCTCTACCTGTCGTTGCACGCGGGCATCCCCCTGCCGGCCCACGTGTGGAATCTGATCGAGGAGCTGATGGGCTTCCTGCACCGCCACTGGCGGGAGCCGGACCAGGGACTGTGGCAGATGCGCGGGCCGCGCCGCCAGTTCGTGCACTCCAAGGTCATGGCCTGGGTGGCCGCCGACCGCGCCCTGCGCATGAGCAGACTGCTCGGCCGCAACGGAGCTTCGGCCGAGTGGCGGACCATGCGGGACGAAGTGCACCGGGAGGTCTGCCGGGAGGGATGGGACGCGAAGCAGGGGGCCTTCGTGCAGTCCTACGGCTCGCCGGCCCTGGACGCATCGGCCCTGCTGATGTCCAGACTCGGCTTCCTGCCCGCCCGGGACCCCCGGGTACGCAGCACCGTCCGGGCGATGCACCGGCTGGGCGACGGCGGGTTCGTACGGCGGTACGCGCAGGGCCGCCGCGGGGTGCACGACGTGGACGGCATGCCCGGCCGGGAGGGCGCGTTCGTCTCGTGTTCCCTGTGGTACGCGCACGCCCTCGCGGCGGTCGGCCACCCGGAACAGGCCCGGGAGGCCTTCGAGCGGGTCCTGGCCGTTCGCAACGACGTCGGGCTGCTGTCGGAGCAGTGGGATCCCGCCGCCGGGCGACAACTGGGCAACGCGCCCAAGGCGTTCAGTCACATCGCCCTGGTGGAGACGGCGTTCGCCCTGTCGGCGGCGCAGCCGGGCCGGCGAGAGGTGACGCCGATGCCGTAGGGGGCGTGCTCTCCGTCGAGCGCGGCCGGCGAGTGCCTGCCGGACCCTGGCGGCTCGATGGTCTCGATGGTGGTGTCGCGCATGCCGGGTGCTCCGTGTCCGCCGCTGGGCGGCACCATGGGCACGCGCCTCCCCGAGTCGCGGGACACCGGGTGGCGGTGGAGGGCGCTCGGCGCCACTACCCCTTCGTTCGCCGAGCGGACCGGGCGTAGCCCTGTGGGTTGAGCCGCTGGAACTCCCAGGCGTCCCGGCACATGGCGTCGAGATCCCGGGTGGGGTGCCAGCCCCAGACGCGGGCCAGGGCGGTCGCGTCGGCGACGACTTCGGCCACGTCGCCGGGGCGGCGCGGGGCGATCTCGTAGGGGATGTGCTTGCCGCTCGCAGTGGAGAAGGCCCCGACGACGTCGAGCACCGAACGGCCCTCGCCGCGGCCGAGGTTGTACACGTGCATGCCCGGGGAGTCGGCGAGGTGGTCGAGCGCGAGGCGGTGGGCTTCGACGGCGTCCATGACGTGGACGTAGTCGCGGACGGCGGTGCCGTCACGCGTGGGGTAGTCGGCGCCGAAGACACGCAGCCGTTCCCGTCGGCCGACGGCGACCTGGGCCACGTACGGCATGAGGTTGTCCGGGGCGCCGCGCCGGTCCTCGCCGAGCAGTCCGCTGGGGTGGGCGCCGGCCGGGTTGCAGTACCGCAGGCACAGCACGGTGTACTCGGGGCGGCGGCGGCACACGTCGGAGAGCAGTTGCTCGCAGATCCACTTCGAGGCCGCGTACGGGTTGGCGGGGTGGGCGGGGGCGGACTCGCCGACCGGGTCCGGTCCGGTCCCGCCGTAGACCGCGCAGGACGAGGAGTACACGAGCTGGTGTACTCCGTGGTCGTGCATGGTCCGCAGGAGGGAGGTCGTGCCGCCGACGTTGTTGTCGTAGTACTCCACGGGGCTGCTCATCGACCTGCTAGCGGACTTGTACCCCGCGAAGTGCAGGACGGCGTCCACCGAGTGGCGGTCGAAGACCGCCGCCAGGGCGGGCCGGTCGCGGATGTCCAGTTCGTAGAGGGCACCGACGAAGCGGCCGGCGAGTCGCTCCACGCGGGCGAAGGCTCGTGGCGAGCTGTTGGAGTAGTTGTCGACGACGATCAACTCGTAGCCGTGGTCCAGCAGTTCGACACAGGCGTGACTGCCGATGAAACCGGCCCCGCCGGTGACGAGGACGGTCGACGGTGCGTTCATGGCCCGCTCCCGTCTGTGCCGGCTGCGGTCGCGGTCTGCCCGCACGCCGCGGCAGCGTACGTTTACGATGTATACGTAAACTGTCCCTCCGCCGCGCCGGGGAGTCAAGAGCTGCCGGACATACGGTGCGGCCCACGGGGGGCCGGGGAGCGCGCCGCCGAGTCGCACGTCGAGCCCGGCAGCGGTGATGATGAAAAGAAGGGCGCGCTGCCGTCTGGCCGGAAGAGGGACGGATGACGTTCACAGAGGAGCTGCGGGGCCTCCTGCCCCTGCGCCCCGCCGGTGTTCTGACCCGTCCCGCCGACGTTCTGGCCGCGCGGCGGCTGACAGCCTCGCTCGGCGCTGACGGTGACTCCCACGGCGGTCCCCGAGGGGCGCAGCGGACCTTCTCCGATCTGCTGGTCTTCCGCCTCGGGGTCGGCGGCGCACAGCCCGTGGTGGTCAAGCACCCCCGAAGCCCCCGTGCGACCGCATCGCTGGCGCACGAATGTGAAGTGGTCGGAAGGCTGGCTCGTGACGACCGCCTCGGCCTGTGGCGCCGGCTGCTGCCCACGGTGCAGGAGCGTCGGCTGGAAGGGCCGCTGCCGCTGGTGGTGGAAAGCTGCCTGCCCGGCATCGGCGCCGACGCGCTGCTGCGGCGCTCGCCGCAGCTGACCCGCCAGGTCACCGTGTCCGCTCTCAGGGCGATCCGTGAGCTGCACCGGGCCACCGGACGGACAGAGGACGTGACGGCGTTCGTGGCCCACTGGGTCGACCCCCGGCTGGCCGCCCTGGCCGAGGAGGTCCGCTGGTGCCGCCGGGGCAGGGGCGCGGAAGCTCTGACGCTGCTGGGCGACCATCTGGTGCGCGAACTGACCGGCCGCCGCCTGCTGGTGGCGTGGACCCACGGTGACTTCCACCCCGGGAACCTGCTGGTGGAGGAGGAGCGGGGCGCGCTGTGCGGGGTGATCGACTGGGCGGGCGCCGTCCCCGAAGGCCCGTCCCTGCTCGACTGCCACACCTTCGTCCTGACCATGCGGCATCAGCGGGGAGGGCGGCAGTTCGGGCGGGTCGTCGCCGACGTGGTGCGACGAGGGTCCCTGCCGCCCGAAGACAGGCGGCTTCTCGCCGACGCGGGGGTCCCGGCGCAGGACGACCGGGAAGAGGTCGCTCTCGCGCTGCTGGCCTGGCTGTGGCATGCGGCGGGCAACGTGACGAAATCGGCCCGGTACGGGCGCAGTCACCGATGGGTCGACGACAACGTCGTGACCGTGCTCGACGAGGTGGCCACACACGTGACCGGCTGACGAGCGGACCCCGCTGTCCGGTTCCATCCGAGATGCCCGCCCTGTCCGTCCCGCTTACGATCGTTACGTGGACGCACGTGGGTCTCCGCCCCGCGAACGTCGCCCTTGCGGGATCCGCAAGCCCGGCAGGAGAAGGCCGTGAACGCACCCTCTGTGCTCCTGATCGACACGCCGGCCGGTCCCGCACACATCACCACGCCCGTGCCCCGGGCGACCTGGTGGGAGCTGGCCGGCCAAGACGTGCACACCCACGTCAGCCAGACTCCGGCATGGCTCGACTGCCTCTGCGCCTCAGGCCCGTACCGGGACTCCAGCCGCCTCTACGAGTTCCAGAACGGCAGTCGGCTGGTGCTCCCCCTCGCGCGCAGGAGACGCCGCCCGGAGCGGCTGGACGCGGAGGAGTCCTGGCCCGCCGACTGGGGCATCGGAGGACCCGTGTTCTCGGGGGGCGTCGGTCCTGCGCAGGCGCGGGCGGTCTTCGACGATCTCGCGCGGCGACCGGCCTTCCGGATCGGCGTGCGGTTCCGGCCGGTGGACGCGGAGATGTGGGCGAGCGCCGCGCCCGCGGACTTCCGGCGAGAGCCCCACACGACACAGGCGCTGAACCTCGACGGCGGATTCACGACGGTCTGGGAGCGCCGCTTCCACCAGCGCGCACGGCGCGCGGTCCGCCGGGCCGAAAGCTCGGAGGTCGAGGTGGAGGTGGACCGCACCGGCCGGCTCGTCCCCGCCTTCTACGCGCTGTACGAGCAGTCGATCGTGCGCTGGGCCGCGCAGCAGCACGAACCGCTGGCTCTGGCCCGCTGGCGCAGGACCAGAGCCTTCCCCGTACGACAGCTGGAAGCCGTGGCGGCCCGGCTCGGCGAGTCCTGCTCGATCTGGATGGCCTGGCGCGCCGGGGAACCCGCGGCGGCGATCGTCGTACTGCGCCACGGCACCCACGCCAAGCTGTGGCGCGGGGCCATGAACCGGGAACTGGCCCATCCCGTCCGCGCCAACCACCTGTTGCACCGGCTGGCGATCGAGGACGCGTGCGCCGCGGGCTGCCGGCGGTACGACATGGGGGAGTCCCGCCCGGAATCCTCCCTCGCCGCGTTCAAGGAGAGCTTCGGCGCGGACAGCTTCTCGTCTCCCCGCTACTTCCGTGAGCGGCTTCCCGCCACCGCGGCCGAGCGCAGACTGCGGGCGGCCGTCAAACACGTGATCCGTTTCCGGGATGCCTGACAGCCGCTCCCGCCGGATGCCGGACGGGACGCCGGCAGGGTCTTCCGGCGACCCAGGTCCGAGCCCGCGAGGAGTGATCCCGATTCCCGATGCCGACCTCCCTGCCGACGGGCACGTGGTTCCCGACCTGCACGCGGACGTGACCGAGCTGCACCGCGGGCTGCTCGACGCCGTGGGCCGGGGTGACCTGCTCGACGCCTATCTCTTCGCCGCCGGCACGGTCCAGATCTGCCAGGACCGGCTGAACGGCACCCCCTGGCTGATCAGCCGAGCCACGCGCACGCTCCACGGCACACCCGCCGGCAAGGTGCTGCGTCCAGCGCTGAACGGCGCCGTGACCGCTGCCGGGCTGTTCCCCGCCGTCCATCGCCTCAGGGCCTGGTGCTCGGTGGCACAGCGACTGACCGACGCGTTGGCGGACGCGGTGACCGCCGCACCGCCCTACGGCGACACCGCCGGCCGGGGCGCGGTCACCGGGCGGGCGTCCTGCCTGCTGGGCCGCCTCGGCGCCGAGGTGCCCGAGCCGGTCGCGACAGTGCTCGCGGGCAGTCTGCTGCGGCCCCCGTCCTCGTTCCGCAGCTTCGACCAGCACCCCCGGGATGTCGTCGAACTCGTCGCACGCTTCGCCCGGCGGTATCCCGACCGGAGCCGTCGGCTCCTTGTCGTCGGCCTGCTCACCTCGGGCGGCTATCTCGCCCCGCTCGCCGCGGCCGCCCTCCGCGCCGGGGGATACGCCGACGTGGAGGTCCGCTCGGCCAGACCCGCCGCGGCGTCCTCGCGTGCGGACACCGCAGCGCTGCGTTCCGCCGGGCGGGACGGCGCGCTGGCGCTGCTCATCGACGATCCGCCGTCCACCGGCCTGACCCTGGTCGCGGCGGCTCAGGGGCTGCGGCGGCTCGGTTTTCCCGCCGAGCGGATCGTCATGCTCTTCGCCGCCTTCGGCGACCAGCCGGTACCGGGATCCATCGCCGGGCATCCGAGCGTCGTACTGCCGCCGGCCGACTGGCACATCAGGGACCGGATGCGGGAGAAGTCACTGCGCGGCACCCTGGCAAAGCTGCTGCCGGACCGGAAGGTGCTCGCGCTGTCGGCGGGCGAGCCGGGGCTGCCGTCCCGCTGGTCCCACCTCGAGGTACCGCTCACCGTCCTGGTGCACACCGAATCCGGCAACAAGGAGCTCCACCTGGTCGCTCAGGGAGCGGGGACCGGTTACCTCGGCCGCCATGCGCTCAGGGTCGCCGACGCGCTCGGTGATCTGGTGCCCCGGGTGTACGGATTCCACGACGGAGTGCTCCTGCGGGAACGGCTGCCCGGTGAGCCCGACCGGTCGGTGGACCTCGCCCGCACGGAACAGGTTTGCGCGCCGGACGTCGTCCGCTATGTCGCCCGCCGCCGCGAACGGCTGCCGCTTCCGGCCGACCGCGGCCACCTGCTGACCGGCCGCCAGCCGGTGTGGGAGGCCGGCGCGCGCGTGTTCGCCGGCGGCTGCGGCCGACTGGCGGACCCCCTGCGACCGTTGCTGATCGACCCGCTGCTGAGGGAGCTGCTGCGCACCCCGGCGGCCTCCCTGGTGGACGGGCAGACGGAGTTCGGTCGCTGGTGGCCCGGCCCCGAGGGATGGGTCAAGACCGACTTCGACGACGGGTTCTTCAGCCATCTGGACCTGGCCGACTACGACGCGGCCTACGACCTGGCGGGCGCGGCGCAGGCACTGCCCGAGAACGTGGACCGGTTGGTGGCCGACTACGAGCGGCTCACGGGCAGCAGGATTCCGGCGGCCCGCTGGTGCGTGTACGGGGCCGTGCACGGCTGGAACGCCGAGCGCCTGGCCCGCTCGGGCGTCGGCATCGCCATGCACGAGGCCGAGGCGCGGCGAGCACGGTCCCGGGCCGTGCAGGAGTATCTGGGCGGTCTCTATCTCAGGGACCTCGACCCCGAGGGCGTCGCTGTCGTGGACACCATCGCGCGGCCCTCGGGTGAGTGGTGTGCGCTGGACGTGGACGGCGTTCTGGAGACGGACCTGTCGGGTGCCCCGGCACCCGCGCCGATCGGGATGATGGCGCTGCGGGCCCTACGCGCTCACGGCTACCAGGTGGTGCCGGCCACCGGACGTCCGGTGCCCGAGGTGCGCGACCGCTGCCGGGCGTACGGACTGCTGGGCGGCGTCGCCGAATACGGCGCCGTGGTGTACGACGCCGTGCGCGATCGTTCGACGCCGCTCGTGACCGGTCCCGACCGCACGGCGTTGGCTGCGCTGCTGTCCGGGCTGCCGTCCGTGACACTGGATCCGCAGTACCGGTGGTGCGTGCGGGCGCACCGGGGCTCCGGCAGGAACCGCACAGGGCTCGACGACGAGACCGTGCGCGAGTGTTCCGGCCGTCCCGAAGCCGCCGGTTTCGCCGTCGTACCGGGCGAGACGCAGACCGACTTCGTTCCCCTGGGCGTCGACAAGGCGACGGGCCTCGCGGCGCTGCTGGAACTGCTCGGCGCCCCGGAGGACACCCGCCCGGTGCTGGCTGTCGGCGACAGCGCCACAGACATCCGGCTGCTGCGGTGGGCCCGGCACGGATGTGCGCCGGGCAACGCCGCCGCCGCGGTGCGGGAGGCGGGGCTCACCGTCCTTCGGCGGCCCTACCAGGCCGGACTGGCCGACGCGGTGGAGCTGCTGCTGGGGCACCCCCCAGGAGGCTGCCCCCGCTGCCGTCCGCCCGCGTTGTCACCCGCCGACGCGGCCCTGACGGCTCTGCTGGCGGTGTCCGAGGCAGGCCGGGCAGGACTGCCCGCCCGGCTGCTCCGGCTCGCGCGGGCCCGGGCGGCCCTGGGCCGGTCCGGGACCGCGGGATCAGCAGGGCTGCCTTTCGGGGAGAGCCGGCAGCGATGAGAACCGCGGTCGGCCGGCTCCTGAAGCGATCAAGGCGGCATTGGGCGGTCCACTTCACGCTCAACCTGAGGAGGCCGACATGAGTCACCGGCGGGTTCGGCAGCACGAGCCGCGGGAATGGGACATCCGCAGCGACGAGGGGCTGGTACGGGCCATGAGCCCGGTTCCGCGTGAGACCTGGGCACGGGTGCTCGCCGCCGATCCCGGAGCCATGGCGTTCCACCTGCCCGCATGGGTGGACTGCGTCTGCGCGGTGGGCGGCTGGCAGGACGCCGGCCGGCTCTACCGGACCGAAGAAGGCCGGGAATTCGTCCTGCCCATGGTGTGCCGGCCGGAGCGGCCGCACCCGCTCGCCGTGCGGGCGTCGTTCCCTCCCGGCTGGGGCTCGGGAGGCGTTCTGGCATCCGGAGGGGTGCGGCCCCACGAGGTCGCCCTGGTGCTCGCCGACCTCGTCGCCGACCGGGCACTGCGCACCAGCATCCGCCCGTCCTTCCTCGCAGCACCTGCCTGGCCGGGCCCGGCGCCGGGACTGGTCTCGGTGCCGCGCACCGTGCACGTTCTCGACCTCACCGGCGGAATGGACGTCATATGGTCCAAGCGGTGGTCCAAGAACGCGCGAAGCAACATGCGCAGAGCGGAACGCACGGCCGAGCAGGCCGGTCTGACCGTCGTGAGCGGGAGCTCGCCCGAACTGGTCGAGGCCTTCTACGACGTCTACGTGCGGTGGCTCGACCGGCGGGCGCGGGAGCGGCACCTGCCCGTGGCCGTGGCACGACGGCGGGGAATGCGCGCCGAGCCACTCGCCAAGTTCCACGCGGTCGCCGCCGCACTTCCGGGCACCTGCCGCATCTCGGTCGCCGTCCTCGAAGGGCGACCGGTGGCAGCGGTGATCGCGCTGGTCGCCGGTGGTGTCTGCGTCCACTGGCGTGGCTGCAGCGACAAGGAGGCCGTCGGCCCGCTGCGGGCGAACCAGCTCCTTCTGCTCCGCTCCATCGAGCAGGCGTGCGACGCGGGGTGCCGCTACTTCGAGATGGGGGAGTCCGGCGGTGTCGCGTCACTGGCGCAGTTCAAGACCCGCTTCGCTGCCGCGGAGCGCCCCTTCACGGAATACCGGCTGGAGCGGATGCCGCTGACCCGGTTGCAGGGGCGGATGGACGGCTTGCGTGCAGCCGTGGAGCGCCGTCTCACCGAGCGGGGAGCCGTGGGCCCGTGAGGCCGGTCCGGTCCGGCACCGGAATGCGGAAGCCTTGCTCGGGGCCGGCCGATACGTCGGCACCCGTGTTCAGGACGGGGCGGCCGGGCTTTTGCCCCTCCGCGGCGCCGACCGGCCGACAGGCAGCCACCGCGGCTTCTGCCACCACAGCCACAGGGCCACCGCGGTCTGCGCGATGAGCCAGCCCGCTCCCACCCCTGCGATTCCCATGACCGGCAGCAACACCAGGGACAGGACGGTGGACAGCGAGCAGACCACGGCCAGGATGCCGACCAGCATGCGCAGCCGGCGCTGGGCCCGGCAGGCGCTGACGGCGGTGATGACCACCAGATTGGGAATGGCGGACAGAGCCACCAGCCGGAGCAGTCCGGCCCCGTTGCGTGCGTAGTCGGTCCCGAACACCCGCAGCACCAGGGGGGCCGCCGCGCAGAGCAGCACCGTCCCCGCCACGAGCAGCATCCCGGTGTGCCGCAGCACTTGGTGGCACTGCCTGACCAGTTGCGACGGGTCGTTCGCCGCTTCCACGATGAGCGATTCGCCCATACTCGCGTTCAACTGGTACAGCGAGAACCCGGCGAGCCAGGCCAGTGAGAAGAACGCCGCCTGGTCGGGACCGAGGCTGTTGAGGACGAGGATCGGAAGCAGAGCCGTCGCGCCGAGCCAGAACAACGCGGCGACGTAGTCCGCCGTGATGTACCTGCCTGTGGGTCTGCTGGCGTCGGCCCTCTCGTCCAGCGCCTTCTCTGCGTGCCGGGGAAAGGCTCTGGCATACAGGAAGCCGTTGGTGAGCGTGATGGCGACCAGCACCGCGAGCGCCCACGACAGCAGGATCCCGCTCGACTGCAGGACGACGGCCAGCGCCCCCACCAGCACGATCTTCCCCACCGCGAACACGGCGTTCTCCAGCACCACCCAGTCCGTGCGCCGTAGCCCGGTCAGCACCCCGTCCTGGATGACGAAGATCGCGTAGGCCGCGCTCGCCAGCACGAAGAAGGGCCCGAGCAGCGGGTCACGCAGGAACGCCAGGCCCGGAGAGAGCACGGGCAGCAGAAGCAGGAACCCGGCCGCGAGGAGCACCGTCGACACGCCGGCCGCCAGATAGGCCCTGGTGACCATCTGCCGGGTGCGGTCCGCCGCCGTGGGGACGAACCGGAGCAGCACGTTGGTCAGATTGAGCTGGCCCACGCCCGCGAGCAGCATCATCGCCGACACCGCCGAGTAGTTGCGGCCCACTGTGTCGGCGTCGTACACGCGGGCGGCGAACGCCCAGTACGCCGCCCCGAGGGCCGCGGTCAGCACCGAGTTGAACGTCAGCACATGACCGTTGCGCAGCAACTGGTCCCTTGACTGCGGCCCGGCCGCGGGGTCGTTTCCCCACCGCAGGAGCTTCCCCAGGACCGGGCTCATCGCGACCGCCGGTCGGTGGCTCCCGGGCATGCGGGGTCCGGGCTGGGCGGAGACGAATGGCCCGGACGGGGAGTCCGTGTTTGCGGTGACTCCATCAAGTGGCTGCGCATCGTGCGGTCTTCGGGCGGTTCCTTCTGCTCAGGCTAAGCCGGAGGGGAAGGGTCTGCGACCGGAGCGGCTCTCCGGCGCCGGTCACGCATCGTCCTTCCAGACCTCGAGGGGCTCGGCATCGGCACTGTTGGCGAGGGGATTCAGGTCGTACGCGTCGAACAGGGTGCGCAACAGTCCGAACAGGTTGTTCGGCTGGGCGTAGCGGCCCGGCCGGACCTGCTCTCCGACGAGGACGGCCGGAACGCGATTGGTCGCCTGTACTCCGCCCGCGTCCTCGCTCCAGGTGACCACCAGGAGGCTGTTGTGGGTCATCGCCCAGCGCGCGTAGTCCCCGAGGTTGTCGCGCAGCCAGCTGTCGGCCTTCCGCACGCCGCCGTCGTGCATGTTGTGGTCCAGGTCCGGCACCACGAACGAGATGGTCGGCAGATCCTTGAAGTCGTGCGGAAAGTCGGTCCACGGGCGATTGGCGGAAGCAGGAACGTTGTGGAAATTCACCCAGGGGTTGTGCCGGCGTACGTACGGACCGTCGGCACAGCCGGTGAAGCCGACGCCGGGCATGCTCTGTGCGTAACCGGTGAAGGTCAGATCGGCTTGCAGGAGTTCGGAGGCCAGATTGCGGCTCGTGAGGGTGTTGGGGCAGTTGTCCCCGCTGATTCTGTGGGCGGAGCCGGAGAACAGTGCCAGGTAGTTGGGCTGGCTCGGGTGGGTGAGGGCGTAGAACTGGCTGAGGGAGGCGCCCTGCCTGGCCAGCTCATTGATGTACGGGGCCTGTGCCGATCCGATGATGTCGTCGTAGCCGTGGTTCTCCTCGATGACCACCACGACATGGTCGGGCCGGGGAACGTCGTCGTCCGATCCCGGCACACCGCAGCCCGCTGCCGGCAGGAGTGCCGCCAGTGCGCCTGTCGAGGCGACGAACCGCTTCTTACCGCGGTTCCCGGCCCCGGATCGTGCTCTCCTCGCTCGTGGCCTCACTGCTCTCCCTCTGCCGGCCGACGCGGCCCAGGTGCTTCCGTGACGGACCCCCACACACTGCCGATCACGACAAACGGCAGTAACGTACTTTTTAGCATTATTGCCGCATGTCGGGCGGTTGATCGCCGGTGTGGACCGACGAGCGGACCGACGAACGGGGCTGCCGTGAACCGTCGAAGGGGAGTGCCCTCCCATGCGCCGCCGTGCGCTCACGTCGCACCTGCTCCGCGGAAGGCATCTCCATGGGAAAGCGCCCGACGCTGACGAACGGTCGTGTGGCGCAGGACGCCGATGCCGAGGCGCTGCGGTCCGACAGGTCCGCGACCGGGCGCGTGGCGCGGCGAACCCCGGCGCGTCAGTGGATCGCGCGGGGGACGCTGCCCTGCGCGCTCGCCCTCTGGTTGGTGTCCATACGTGATGTGCGACTGGACGGAATGGGCGACCTCGGCCTGCTGCAGGTGCTGCCGGTGCTCTTCTGGGTCGCCCTCGGCCTGCTCGCCGGCGGCTTCTGCCTGGCACTGTCCGACCGGAGGACGGCCGGTGGCTGGTTCGCGGCCTACGTCCTGGGGCTGATCGCCGTCATCCACGCCACTCCCACGCTGGTCTACCCGACTCTGCGCTACGGCTGGGCGTGGAAGCACGTCGCGGTCGTCGACGCGATGATCCGCAACCAGGGCGACGTCCCGAACGCGGACAAGTTCGACATCTACAACCAATGGCCGGGTTTCTTCCACCTCAACGCCTTTTTCGTCCAGGCGACGGGCATCGAGTCGTCGCTCGGCTACGCGGCCTGGGCGCCGCCGGCCTTCAACGCCCTGCTGCTCGGCCCGCTGCTGCTGATGTACCGGGCGGTCACACGTGATCGGCGGATGATCTGGGGGGCCGCGTGGATCTACTACTCGTGCTCCTGGGTGGGGCAGGACTACTTCGCACCCCAGGCGCTCGGCTTCCTGCTGTTCGTCACGCTGATCGCCTTGGTCCTGGTGCAGCTGCCCTCCTCCGACCTGCGTCCGCAGGACTCCGCCGGCCGGGCCTGGCCCGTCGGCAGGCTGGTGCCTGTCGTGCTGATAGCGGGTGTGATCGCCTGTTCGCATCCGCTGACGCCGATCATGCTGATCGCGGCATTGGCTGCGCTCTCGCTTCCCCGTCGCAACCGGCGGGTGGTGTTGCCGGTCCTGGCCTGTACGGTGCTCTTGATCGCGGCGTGGGACGCCACGATCGCGCGGTCCTATGTGTCGGCCAACCTGCACGACTTCGTGGGCGCACTGGTCCACCCCGATGCCAACGTCGTGTCGGGTCTGGCCTCGCTGGGTACCGCGGCCCCGGGGCAGGTCCAGGTGTCCTGGGTCGACCGGGGCCTGTCGGCCGCCGTCTTCCTGCTCGCGGCCGTCGCGTTCCTGGTTCGGCCCTGGGTCCGCCGGACCGGTCTTTGGCTGCTCGTGGTGGCTCCGCTGCCGGTGCTGGCCGCGAACGCCTACGGCGGCGAGATGATCTTCCGGGCCTACCTGTTCGCGCTGCCCGCGGCCGCCTTCCTGGTCGCCGCCCTGTTCTTCCGCTGGGGCAGGCGGCCGCTCCTTCGTGCCATCGCCGTCTGTCCCCTGCTGCTCGCGATGATCGGCGGACTCGTCTTCGGCTACTACGGCAAGGAAGCGGCGAACCACTTCACCAAGGACGAGGCCGCCGCCGGCCATTTCGTCACGGCCATCACCCCACCCGGGTCCCTGATCGTCTCCCTCACCTCGGCCGTGCCCGGCCTGGCCGCGTTCTATGACAAGCATCCCCGGCTGGAACTGGACGAGCAGGACCTCGCGGACCGGCGACGCCTCGTGCGGGACCCGCTGGCGGGCCTGGAGCCGTTCGTCGTGAACGCCACCGAGAGCCAACCCGCCTACATCGTCCTGACCCGCGCGCAGGCCGAGGACTGCTACCTCAACGGGACGCTGCCCGCCGACACCATGCAGCGCCTGGAGGCCGCGATGTCCGGCGCACCGGGGTTCGCTCCCGTGTACCGCAACCAGGACGCCGTGGTCTACCAGTACAAGAACCCGGACACGAGGGAGGGCTGATGGCACCACTGCGACCGGTACCCGGGCTCCGCTGGGGCCTCCCGCTTCGCTGTGGACTGGCGGTGTCCGGCTGGCTGGCCTGGGCGGCGGTCCGCGCCCTGCCGGACGGCGCCCCTCTGCGCGTGCTCGTCACGACGGTGTTCCTGCTCCTGTGCCCGGGGCTGGCGGCCGCACGGTGGGCCCGGCCGGCCGCGTCGCCCGGGGCGGGCAGGGCGGGCCGGGCGGTCGCTCTGGAGACGGCCGTCCTGGCCGTGGTGATCAGCATGTCGCTGTCGGTGCTCGCCGTGGTGGCGTTCTACCTGAGTGGCGCGTTCACGACCACACGCGTGCTGATCGCCCTAGCCGTCGTCACCTCCGGCCTGGCACTGTTCCCCCGGTCCGACGGACCTCACCGCCGAGAAGAGCAAGGCGCCCCGGCCGCTCCCGACGGCACTCAGCCGACGAGGAAGGGCTGATGGCCATGCCGTCGCATGCTGTCGGGCGAGCGCTCGCCGCGGTCGCGCTGGTGCTGGCGGCGGCGTGCGGTGGCGGGGACACGACGGCGCCGAAGCCCTTGGCCGAAGGCGACTGGAAGGTGGTCTTCCACGACGACTTCAACGGCACGGAGCTCGACACCGCGCGCTGGGCCACCTGCTACGACTGGAACGAGAACGGGTGCACCAACAGCGGCAACGACGAGGAGGAGTGGTACCTGCCCGGTCAGGTCTCGGTGGGAGACGGTGCCCTGACGCTGGCCGCCGTCCGGCGCTCCACCCCCGGCAGCGACGGCAAGACCTACCCCTGGGCGTCCGGCATGATCTCCACCGGCCGTGACGACTGGGACGCGCGGCCCCGGCGGACCTTCACCTACGGGTACTTCGAGGCGGCCATCAGGATTCCCTCGCAGGCAGGCATGTTCCCGGCCTTCTGGATGATGCCCGCGTCGAGGTTCACGCCCCCCGAACTGGACATCATGGAGTTTCTCGGGACCACACGGCAGGTCTCCATGTACGTGCACTGGCGGCAGCAGGACGGTGACCGCCGGAAGGCGCGGGGCACGTACGGTCCGGTGGACTTCGCCGACGGATACCACGTGTTCGGGCTGCGCTGGACGAGCGACGAGCTGAGCTGGTACGTGGACGGCGTCCGGCGGTTCCGGGTGACCGGTGCGGAGCGGATTCCCCGCGTGCCCATGGAGGTTCTGCTCAACCTGGCCGTGGGCGTTCCGCAATCACCGCCCTCGTCCGTGAAATCGGCGCAGATGAAGGTGGACTGGGTGCGTGTCTGGCAGCGGTGACCGGAAGCGTCACGTGTCCGACCGGCGAGGAAGTGCCGCGTACGGCCGGTGGACGCCTGCCCGCAGCCGGCGGTAGGCGCGCCATGCCGTCGTACGCGTGCCCTCGGGAAACGGCGCCACGGGGGCGCCGGTGCCCCGGCTCCACGACCGGAAACGCTCCCGGCCGGTGTCGGCCCGCACCATCAGCCTGGCGATGCGCAGCGGCTCGTCCCCGCCGGAGCTGAAGGCGAGTCGGACGGCGGTGGCCGACGTCCAGCCCGCCTCGCTCACCAGGCGGCGCACCGAGGGGCTGGAATAGCCGTGCGGGTAGGCGAAGGAGTGGACGGGATGCCCCAGCGTGTCCTGGAGCCGGCTCTTGCAGCCCTCGATCTCCTCCCGGGCCTGACGCCGTGGCAGGGTGTCCAGCTGCGGATGCGTCCTGGTGTGCCCGCCGATCTCGACACCGAGCGCGTCCAGCTCCGCCACCTGGCGCCACGTCAGCATGGCGGCGGGCGGGAACAGGCTTCCCCGGGTTCCTCCCCGGTCCTCCGGTGCGCCGGGCCCGCTCACAGCGCCCGTGGTGACGTACAGGGTGGCGGGCAGCCGCCGTGCGGCGAGCAGCGGGGCCACCGTCGAGTGGAAGTCGGCGAATCCGTCGTCGAACGTCAGCACCGCCGACCGGGGCGGCAGGGGCGGTCCGCCCCGCATGGCCTCGACCAGTCGCCGCAACGGAACGATGACGCGGCCGTCGTCGGCGAGGAGGCCGAGCTGCTCGGCGAAGGCGCGGGGGTGCACGGTGAAGGGGGCGATCCACGGCGGCGGGTCCACGGACACCGAGTGGTAGACGAAGACAGGCACCGGCGCATGCGTCATCGTGACGCCACCCTCCCCGTTCCCGTGTCCGAGGAACCGCGCAGCACGGGGCCGATCGGCGACGCGGGACCGGGCGGACGGATCCCGGCGGAACGCAGGGAGCGGATCCGGCCCATGGCGTAGCCCGCGACGGTGGCGCCGACTCCGGCGGACAAGGCCGTGAGCGTGCGCAGGGCGGCGGGCCGGCCTGGCCGCACCGACCGGAGGAAGGCGCGGGGAATGGTGGACCGCAGATAGGTCCGTTCACTGGCCAGGGCTGCTCTGCTCCTGCTGTGCTGCACGACGAGCGCCTTGGAGAGCCCTTCCGCGTAGCAGCGCCGCCCGAAGTACTGCCAGCGGGCACGCGCCTGCGGAACGTGGTGCCGGACCGCCGCCGAAGGCTCGTAGAGAAGCACCGCGTCCGGGTGGCGGGCCGTGATCCGCAGGCACAGTTCCGTCTCCTCGCAGCCCAGGGGCCGGGACCCCACCCGTCCGAGGTCGGTGCGGAAGCCGCCGACCGCCAGCAGTTCGTCCCTGCGGAACGACATGTTGGCGCCGATGAAGTTGCGTACCGGGGCGGGGCGCCGGGGCAGTCCCCGGTACGAGCAGCCGACCACCCAGTCGAACTCCGGCGGGAACCACGCCGGGCGGCCGGTGTGCCAGTTCGCGACCACGAGTCCTCCGACGCCCACGACACGGGGATCGTCGTAGTGCGCCAGGAGGTGTTCGGTCCAGGAAGGGCCGGCCGCCGCGTCGTCGTCGAGGAAGGCCACCACGTCACCGTGCGCCGCTGCGACGCCCGTGTTCCGGGCCCCGGACAGACCCTTGCGCTGCAGGTTGGGGAGCACACGGATGCCTGGCAGTGAGCGGCGCGCCAGTCGCCACAGCTGTGGGCAGTGATCGACGACCAGCACGATGTCGTCCGCCGGCCGGTGCTGCGACCGTATCGAGGCGATGGCCGCCTGGATGTCCTCCCACCGGTCGAGGGTGTAGGCGCACACGATGACGGAGAGGGACGGTTCGGGGATCATGTCGCGGCTCCTCCTTGCCCTCCGCCACTGCCGTCCCGTTTCAGGAGGCGGCGGCTGCGCAGGTAGCCGAGCGGTCCGTAGAGCAGACCGCGCAACTCCAGCAGCGCGAGCCGCCGTGACCAGCCGGCTCCTGCCTCCGCCCGTGTCTGTGTCCGAGCGAGGGCGTACCGGATACCTCTGGGGAGCCTGCGCAGCAGGGCCGGCAGCATGCGGGGCTCGTGGAGCAGGGCACTGGTGAGGTACGCGCCCAGCCCCGCGCCGTAGCCGAATGCCTGGCCGTCCAGGGCGTCCGCGGTGTGGCGATGGCGGTGCCAGACGACCGCGTCCGGCTGGTAGACCAGGGTCTGGCCCGCTGCCAGGACCCTGAAGAAGGCGAGCAGGTCGTCGCCTCCGTGGGCGGGCGTTCCGGTACCGGTGGCGGCATCGAATCCGCCCAGGGCGCGCAACTGGTCGACGCGGAACGCCATGTTGGTGCCGGAGCCGAAGCGTCCGGCGGTGAAGGGGAAGAGGGGATCCTCGGGTGGGGCGCGCAGGGACCAGGTGCGCAGGGTGTATCCCTTGGCGAAGCCGCCGTGGTTCTCCAGGGCCGCCTGTGCCGCGGTCCGCAGTTCGGCCGGGACGATGAGGCCGGTGACACACCCGATGCCGCGGTCCTTCTCGAAGACTTCGGCGAGTGCGGCCAACCACCCCGGATCGACCAGGGTGTCGTCATCGGTGAAGGCGGCGATCCGGCCCCGTGCCACGGCCAGGCCACGGTTGTGCGCGCGGGCCAGGCCGGCCACCGGTTCCCGGAGGTAGCGGACCCTCGGGCCGTACTCGTCCCGGACCAGTCGCTCGGTGGTGTCGTCGGCGGGTGCGTTGTCCACGACGATCACCTCGAACCGGGGGTATTCCGTCCGCAGCAGGGACGTCAGGCACTGCCGCAGCAGCTCGGGCCGGTTGTGCGTGGCGACGATCACGCTGATGGCGGGCGGGGAGCGGAGCACGCGGAGCCGCGCGGCCTGGCAGGGCAGCGGGCCCGGGTCCTGCGGACCGAGGAGCGAAGGGTGGGGCAGCCGGCCGGACCGCATGGCCGGCGGGGCCCCGGGAGGGGCGTCGTACAGGTGGCCGTAAACGGCGTCGGCCTCCAGGTGCCGGGCGAGTGGAGCGGCGAACCGCCGGAACGCCGTGCACGCGAGGAACTGCCACAGCTCGTCGGGGCCGCCACCGCCGTTCACGGCCCGGTCGCCGGCCGTCCGGATCACGCCCAGCGGATGACCGTGCAGCCGCACCAGTGCCAGCACCGGGCCTGCCGGGCGGACGACGGCGCCGCCGCCGGGTCCACGGAATCCGTACGGTCGGGCCAGATCGATGTCGACGACCCGGACCGGGGTGTAGGCGGGCTCGGTGAGCAGCAACGGATCCACCGTCGAACGGGCACCGGCGGGGAGCCGGGGGGCGGTGATCACCCCGTGCTCCCTCTGGTCGGCGATGGCGTCCGGGTATGCGGCCGCTCGGAGAGCAGCGTCCGCAGCACCCGGCGGCCGTCGGATATCGCGTGCAGGTTGGAGCGGCCGCTGCGGCGGGGCAGCTCGAGACTGGGAACCTCGGCGATGCGCAGACCGGAACGGAGTGCGTGCGTGATCATCTCGGTTTCGATCTCGAAGCCGGTGGAGTGCAGGTCGAGATCCTTCAGGAAGCTGCGGCGGAAGGCGCAGAATCCATAGCAGAGGTCCGTCAGTGAGGCGTGGTAGAGGCGGTTGGTGGCCGTCAGCAGGACGTGGTTGCCCAGGCGCCGGATGCGGGTGATGTCGAGGGAGCCGCCACCGGCGATGAACCTCGACCCCTTGACGAAGTCGTAGCCGTTGTCGAGGAAGTGGAGGAAGTGGGGGATCTCCCCGGGCGCCATGCTGCCGTCCGCGTCCATCATCACGATGTAGTCGCCCGTAGCCGCGAGGAAGCCGGTGCGCAGGGCGTTCCCCTTGCCCGGACCGCTCTGCCGGACCTGGCGGACGGTGGGCAGACAGTCCGCGGCCATGTGCACCGTGGCGTCACTGGAGTCGCCGTCGACCAGGATGACCTCGTCGACGCAGTCCGGGATCTGCTCGAAGACCCAGGGAATGTTGCGCGCCTCGTTGCGGGCGGGCACGACGAGGCTCACGGTGGCGCGGGGTGGGGGCTGGTCCTCCGCCCGGCGCAAGGGGTGAGCCCGCCGGTCGCCGGCCCTGCGGGAGCCGTGCTCGGAAGGGCCGCCGTTGGTGGAGGGCGGAGCGAAGACGGGGTGGTTGCTCAGGTCAGAAGTGCTCATGATGTCGGTGCCTCCCGGAGTAGGGCCGACGAGTCCTGGTCCGTATGTTTACGATGTATATGTACATCTTGGACCGTTATGCCCGTATGTCAAGGCGGTCCTGCGGTTCAGCCTCTGACCAGCAACTGGAAATCGAACGCGTACCGGGAGGCGCGGTAGATGTGCGTCCCGTACTCGACCGGCCGGCCCGTGTCGTCGTACGCCGTGCGCCGCATGGTCAGCAGTGCGGCGCCCTCCCGCTCGTCGAGGAGGGCGGCCTCCTCGACGGTGGCGGAGCGGGCGCCGATGGTCTGGCGGGCGCTGTGCAGGGTGATGCCGGCGGAGCGCATCATCCGGTACAGACCGGTCGACTCGAGCCTGGCCGTGTCCAGGTCGAGGAGACCGGCGGGGAGGTGGTTGCACAGGAAGGCCACGGGCTGGCCGTGCGTGGAGCGCAGCCGTTCCAGGACGGTCACCTGGCTGCCCTCCGCGACGCCGAGGGCGGCAGCGACGTCGGCGGGGGCCGGGACACTCTCGTTGCGCACGACCCGCGTGGCCGGTCCCTGTCCGGCCGCCTCCAGGTCGTCGAACAGGCTGCTGAGTTCGAGCGGGCGCTTGACCTGGCTGTGCACCACCTGTGTGCCGACCCCGCGCCGTCGCACCAGGAGGCCCTTGTCCACCAGGGACTGAATGGCCTGGCGGACCGTCGGCCGGGACAGCCCGAGACGTACCGACAGGTCGATCTCGTTGCCGAGCAGGTCACCCGGGGCGAGCACGCCGTGCTCGATCGCCGCCTCCAGCTGCTGGGCGAGCTGGTAGTACAGCGGCACCGGACTGCTCCGGTCCAGGGCGAAGTCCAGGGAGCTCAGCGTGCGGGTGGTCGCAGCACGTGGGTAGCCGCCGGTCTTCGCCATGTGGGCGTACCTCCCTCGGGGGGTCGGGAGCGGGGTCGCAGGTGGTGGTGGCGGGCGGTGGGCCGGCAGCGGTACGGAGACGGGGCCACCCGCCTCGGGCGTTCGTACGGACCGGATCCGTCTCAGGCGGTCGTCGGCTCCGGAGCCCCCGCGAGCAGGGTCTCCACCTCGGCCCCGGTCGGCATCGCGGAGGAGCAGGCGAGGCGGGCGGCGACGTGGGCGCCGGCGGCGTTGGCGTACCGCATGGTGCGCTCCAGCTCCCAGCCCGCGAGCAGGCCGTGGCACAGCGCGCCGCCGAACGCGTCGCCCGCGCCGAGCCCGTTGACGACCTCGACCGGGACGGGCGGGACCTGAGCCGTCGTGCCGTCGCGGTGCACGGCGAGGACACCCTTGGGTCCCTGCTTCACCACGGCCAGCTCCACACCCGCCGCCAGCAGCGCCTCGGCGCACGCCTGCGGTTCGCGCACGCCCGTGGCGATCTCGCACTCGTCGAGGTTGCCTACGGCGACGGTGGCGTGCCGGAGCGCTTCGGCGTAGTAGGGCCGGGCTTCCTCCGGATCCCGCCACGCCGTGTCGCTCCACAGCGCGGGGCGCCAGTCGAGGTCGAACACCGTCGTGCCCGCCTTGTCGCGGGACTTCAGGGCGGCGAGCGTCGCCGAGCGGCTCGGCTCCTCGCTGAGGCCGGTGCCGGTGATCCAGAAGATCCGGGCGGCGCGGATGGCGAAGTAGTCCAACTCGTCGGTGTGGATCGCGAGGTCGGGGGCGCTGGGGCGGCGGTAGAAGTACAGGGGGAAGTCGTCCGGCGGGAAGAGTTCACAGAACGTCACCGGGGTGGGGAGCCCGGCCACCGGTGTCACCCAGCGGTCGTCGACCCCGAACTCGCGGAGCTGCTGGTGGAGATAGACTCCGAACGGGTCGGCGCCGGTGCGGGTGATCACCGCGGTGGAGCGGCCCAGCCGGGCGGCGGCGACCGCCACGTTCGCGGCCGAACCCCCGAGAAACTTCCCGAAACTCTCCACGCGTGCCAGCGGCACGCCGGACTGCTGGGGGTAGAGATCGACTCCGATTCGGCCCATAGTGATCAGGTCGAAGAAATTGGCTGATCCGGCCATGCGCGACCTCCTCGAGCTGTGCGGGGGGAGACGGGTCCCGCGGGACCCGCCGCCCCCAGGTGTAGGCCGCGGGGGACCGCGCTGTCAATGGTTTGTACTTACATTCGGACCTGCTTGTGAAATGATGTCTTAACAAAGTATTGACAGTGGGCGTGGCAAAGGATTGGATCCCGTCCCAGCGCAACTGCCGCGTTTTCGCGACATACGACCCGGGTCTTCCGAGGTCCCGGGCCCTGAATCCCCGTGATTGCTTTTTTCAGTAGCCCAGTGAGGTGCAGGTAAGATGGACCGCTCTTCTCGCTTCCGCTCCCGCAGAATGACCCCGGTGGTGGCCGTCGCCGCGGCTGCGGCCCTGACCCTCGCAGGCTGCTCCAGCAGCTCTGGCGGCAAGAAGGCCGAGGAGAGCGAGGCCGGTGCCTCCGCGGGCAAGGCCACCACTCCTCGGATGACGGTCGCGCTCGTGACCCACCAGTCGCCCGGCGACACCTTCTGGGACATCGTCCGCAAGGGTGCCGAGGCCGCGGCCGCCAAGGACAACATCAAGCTCATCTACTCCGCCGACCCGAACGCGGGCAACCAGGCCAACCTGGTCCAGAACGCGATCGACCAGAAGGTCGACGGCATCGCCATCACCCTCGCCAAGCCGGACGCCCTCAAGGACGTCGTGGGCAAGGCGAAGGCCGCGAACATCCCCGTGGTCGGCCTCAACTCCGGTGTGAGCGAATGGAAGAAGCTCGGCCTGATGGAGTTCTTCGGCCAGGACGAGACCGTCGCGGGCGAGGCCCTCGGTAACAAGCTGAACACGACCGGCGCCAAGAACGCCGTCTGTGTCGTCCAGGAGCAGGGCAACATCGGCCTCACCCAGCGCTGCGACGGCGTGGAGAAGACCTTCTCCGGCAAGCTGCAGACGCTGTTCGTCAACGGCACTGACATGCCGTCCGTGAAGTCGACGATCACCGCGAAGCTCAAGCAGGACTCCTCCATCGACCAGATCATCACCCTCGGCGCCCCCTTCGCGCTGACCGCGGCCCAGTCGGTGTCCGAGGCCGGCAGCAAGGCGAAGATCGCCACCTTCGACCTCAACAAGCAGCTGACCGGCGCCATCGACCAGGGCACCATCGAGTTCGCCGTGGACCAGCAGCCCTACCTCCAGGGCTACCTGGCGATCGACTCCCTGTGGCTCTACAAGAACAACGGCAACTACATGGGCGGCGGTGAACAGCCGGTGCTGACCGGGCCGGCCTTCGTGGACAAGTCCAACGTCGACGCCGTGGCCGCGTTCGCCGCGAAGGGCACCAGGTGATGGGTATGACCCAGCACGCCGAGCCGGCGGTGACCACACCGCCGGCCTCCGGCCCACAGAAGACCGATGGCCGTGCCTCCCAACGGCCGCTGGTGTTCAGGCTGTTGGCCCGCCCCGAGGTGGGTGTCTTTCTCGGCGCCGCCGCGGTGTACGTGTTCTTCCTGATCGCGGCACCGCCGGTGCGTGACGGCAGTTCGATGTCCACGATCCTGTACCAGTCGTCGACCATCGGCATCATGGCCCTGCCGGTCGCCCTGCTGATGATCGGCGGCGAGTTCGACCTGTCGTCCGGTGTCGCGGTGCTCACCTCGGCGCTCACCGCGAGCATGCTCAGCTACCAACTGACCATGAACGTGTGGGTCGGTGTGTTCGCCGCGCTGATCGTGTCGCTCGCGGTCGGCTTCTTCAACGGCTGGATGGTGGTCAAGACCGGGCTGCCCAGCTTCCTGGTCACCCTGGGGACCTTCCTGATCCTCCAGGGCGCCAACCTCGCGGTCACCAAGCTCGTGACCACCAACGTGGCCACCGACGACATCAGCGACATGGCCGGGTTCGACCAGGCGAAGAAGATCTTCGCCTCGTCCTTCGACATCGGCGGCGTCCAGGTGAAGATCACGGTCTTCTACTGGCTGGTCTTCGCGGCGATCGCCACCTGGGTGCTGCTGCGCACCAAGTACGGCAACTGGATCTTCGCGGTCGGCGGCAACAAGGAGTCCGCGCGCGCCGTCGGTGTGCCGGTGACCTTCACCAAGATCTCCCTGTTCATGCTGGTCGGCCTCGGCGCCTGGTTCGTCGGCATGCACCAGCTGTTCACCTTCAACACCGTCCAGTCCGGCGAGGGCGTCGGCCAGGAGCTCATCTACATCGCCGCGGCGGTCATCGGCGGCTGTCTGCTGACCGGCGGCTACGGCTCGGCGATCGGCCCGGTCTTCGGCGCCTTCATGTTCGGCATGGTCCAGCAGGGCATCGTCTACGCCGGCTGGAACCCCGACTGGTTCAAGGCCTTCCTCGGCGTCATGCTCCTCGGCGCCGTCCTGATCAATCTGTGGGTCCGCCAGTCGGCGACCCGGAGGTGACCCGCATGACAACCAATGAAACCGGCACCCACGGCGCCGTCCTTCCCGACGGGGACGCCGCCGCACCGGACACGGACGCCCCGATCGTCGAACTGCGGGGGACGGGCAAGTCGTACGGCAACGTCCGCGCCCTGCACAGCGTCGACCTCCAGGTCCACCCCGGCCGCGTCACCTGCGTGCTCGGCGACAACGGCGCCGGCAAGTCCACCCTCATCAAGATCATCTCCGGACTGCACCAGCACACCGAGGGCGACTTCCTCGTCGACGGCACCCCCGTGCGCTTCTCCACCCCGCGCGAGGCCCTCGACAAGGGCATCGCCACCGT